>JAVMKH010000090.1:0-9710 GCA_031732935.1 Candidatus Contendibacter sp. | reverse complement strand
GGCCTCGCTGACCGGCCATCTGGTGCTCTCGACCCTGCACACCAACAGCGCGGTGGGCGCCATGACCCGGCTGCGCGACATGGGCGTGGAACCCTTTTTGTTGTCGTCGTCGCTGGTCGGGGTGCTGGCCCAGCGTCTGGTGCGCAAACTTTGTCCCCATTGCAAACAGCCGCATCGCGCTACACCGACCGACTGCGCGACGCTGAACGTGGATGCGGCCGCGCCGCCGCCGCTCTACCTGCCCATGGGTTGCGCGCGCTGCAATCAGTCCGGCTATCGGGGCCGCACCGGCATTTTCGAGCTGGTGGCGGTGGACGAGACGATGCAAAGCCTGATTCACGAGGGCCGGGGCGAACAGGAACTGGAGCGTCACGCCCGCTGGTCCAGTCCCAGCATCCGCGACGACGGCCGCCGCCGAGTGCTGGCCGGCGATACCGCGCTGGCCGAACTGGTGCGGGTGACGCGGGAGGATTGATGCCCGCCTTTCAATACGCCGCCCTCGACGCCAAAGGCCGTCAGCGCAAGGGATTGATCGAGGCCGACACGCCGCGCCTGGCCCGGCAAGCCTTGCGCGAGCGCGGGTTGAACCCGCTGGGCGTCGAGGAGATCGCCAGCCAGGAACAGCGGCGCGGGCGCCAGTGGTGGCGCGGGCGAGTACGGATCGGCGCGACCGACCTGGCGTTGGTCACCCGGCAACTGGCGACCCTGGCAGGGTCCGGCCTGCCGCTGGAGGAGGCACTGGGCGCGGTGGCCCGCCAGGCGGATCGGGCACGGCTGGGCGGTTTGCTGCTGGCGGTGCGGACCCGGGTGCTGGAAGGGCATGCTCTGGCGACCGCGCTGGGCGATTTTCCCCAGGCGTTCCCCGAACTGTACCGGGCCACGGTCGCCGCCGGCGAGCAGTCCGGCCATCTGGACGTGGTGTTCGAGCGGTTGGCCGACTACACCGAAGCTCGCCAGCAGATGCGCCAGAAGGTTGGACTAGCGCTGTTCTATCCATTGTTGTTGACCGGCGTTGCCATCCTGATCGTCGCTGGCCTGCTGACTTACGTGGTGCCGCAGGTGGTGCAGGTGTTCGGCAGTCTCCATCAGCAATTGCCGGCCCTGACTCGGGGCTTGATCGCCCTGAGCGATTTTCTGCGCCAGTATGGCTGGGTGGTGCTGGTGGCGCTGGCGGGAGGTGTCGTCGCCTGGCTCCGCGCCCTGCGCCGGATCGGGTTCAAGCGACGGGTACATCAGGTGTTGTTGCAACTGCCCCTGATCGGGCGGCTGGCGCGAGGGATCAATACCGCCCGCTTCGCCCGCACCTTCAGCATTCTGATGGCCAGCGGCGTGCCGGTGCTCGAAGCCTTGCGGATTTCCGCCCAGGTGATCGGCAATCTGCCGATGCGGGAAGCGGTGGAGCAGGCGGCGGCGCGGGTCAAGGAAGGCGCCAGCCTGCAAAAGGCCATCGGGGCCAGCGGCTATTTTCCACCGATGACGGTACAGCTCATCGCCAGTGGCGAGGCCAGCGGCCGGTTGGAGAACATGCTGGAGCGGGCGGCGGCGCAGCAGGAGCGCGAGACCGAGACGTTGATCGCCGCGCTGCTGGGGGTTTTCGAGCCGCTGTTGATCCTGGTGATGGGTGGGGTGGTGCTGGTGATCGTGCTGGCGATTTTGTTGCCGATTTTCGATCTCAATCAACTGGTGCGTTGAGCCACCACACGCAGGGCGATATTGTCCAGGGTGTAGGCGCGGGCAAAGCCGCCGACGAAGCGGATGTGGACCGGCGTCAGGCGCAACAGCAGGAAATCGTCGAACTTGAAGCGGGGCGTCGAAGCGGGCAGCATTTCTTGATAGTGTCGCGCCATCTCCCGATAATCAGTCCCTTCCTTGGGGAGGATTGCCACTCTACCTTGAATCATGACCCGTGCCAGCGTCTGCGGGTCTTCGCCATCCCGTTCCGGTTCGCTGATTGCCAGTCCAGCGCGCGAGTTAGCTAGCAGATTGCGGGTGTGAGTTGCCAGGGTGCTGAGATGCAAAAGAAAGCCGCTGAAATCGGCTTGCGGGACGTAGGCGACCCAGGACGCCTCCGGCCCTTCCGGTCCCTGGGTCGCCAGCGCCGCCCAATGCCGGCCGCGGATGAGATCCGCCACCAATTGCTGTTCTTGGAGGTTCATCGGCTATATTCCTTAAGGCATTATGGACTGGATAGATTGCAGATTACGGCAGCGCCGCCCAGTCCACCGCGTTTTGGTCCAATCCCCACCGTCGCAACTCCCACAGCGGCGACAAGCCCCGCAATCGGTTCACCGCCGCGCGAACCGTTTCAACGGTGTAGTCGATCTCTTCAACCGTGGTGAAGCGACCCAGGCTGAAGCGGATCGCACCGCGCGCCTGGAAATCGTCGCGGCCCATCGCCCGCAGTACGTGCGACGGTTCGTGGCCAGCGGAAGTACAGGCCGAACCGGTGGCGACCGCGATCTCCGGTAGTGCCGTCAGCAACGCCTCAGCGGTAATGCCGGTGCAACCGACGTTGAGAATACCGGCCACGTTCCGCTCGGGATGGCTGTTCAATTCCATCTCACCCAAAGTCGCCAATCCTTGCCATAGCCGGTCGCGCAGTTCCCGGATGCGGGGCTGTTCGACCGCCATGCTCTCCCCGGTGATGCGACAGGCTTCGCCCATCGCCGCGATTTGGTGCGTCGGCAGGGTGCCGGCGCGCAAGCCATGTTCTTGGCCGCCGCCGTACAGTAGCGGCTCTAGCCGCACCCGATGCGGCCGCTGGCGGACATAGAGCGCGCCGACGCCCTTGGGGCCATACAGCTTGTGCGCGCTCAAACTCAGTAAATCCACCGGCAGCGTTCGCAGGTCGAGCGGCAGTTTGCCAGCGCTTTGGGCGGCGTCCACGTGCAACAAGATCCCGCGCGCGCGCGCGATCGCGCTGATAGCGGCCAAATCCTGAATCACGCCGGTTTCGTTGTTGACATGCATCAGCGACACCAGCACGGTGTCGGGTCGCAGCGCCGCCGCGACTTGCTCCGGCGCGATCAGTCCATCCGATTTCGGGGCAAGGTACGCAACTGTGCAACCCTCCCGTTCCAGCCGCCGGCAAACGTCGAGCACGGCCTTGTGCTCGGTTTGGCTGGTGACCAAGTGCCGGCCCTTGCGAGCATAGGCGCGCATGGCGCCAAACAGGGCAAGGTTATTAGCCTCAGTGGCGCCGGAGGTCCAGATGATTTCGCGTGGATCGGCGTTAAGCAAGGCGGCGACATGGTCGCGGGCGGATTCAACCGCGCGCGCTGCTGCCCGGCCCAAGATGTGGGTGCTGGAAGAAGGATTACCGAAGCAGCCATCCCGGCTGAGACATTGACCCAGAACGGCGGCAACCTGCGGATCCATCGGCGTGGTTGCCGCGTAATCCAGATAGATCGGCCATTCCATTACATCGTGGCGGATAGGGGTCCGTGACGTCCAATCACATCAGGGCAGGCGCGATGAAACGTTCGGAGGAACGATCGCGCCGCCGGCTGTTCTGGCGATGCACCACTTCAAAGACCGCCGGACGTTCGACGAACTGCGCCAGGGTAATGCTTTCCAGAAAAGTGAAAATCTGGCGGCTGAGATCGGTCCACAATTCGTGGGTCAGACAGCGCCGACCTCCCTGGCAATTCTCGTTGCCGCAGCAGCGGGTGGCGTCCAGCCGTTCGTCCACGGCGGTGATGATGTCCGCGACCGTGACTTGATCTGGGGAACGCGACAGCCGGTAGCCACCGCCGGGTCCACGAACGCCTTCCACCAAAGCGCGCTTGCGCAACTTGGCGAACAATTGCTCCAGATAGGACAGCGAAATCCCTTGGCACTGGGAAATTTCCGCCAGCGTCACGGGACCGTAGCGATCATGAATGGCTAAATGCATCATGGCGGTCACTGCATAACGGCCCTTGGTTGACAGTCTCATGGCATTACTCCACAAGGTAATGTTTCCGGGAAATCCTGACTATTGCATAGGGAAACTATATTAACCAATCAATATAGTCAACTAATCGGTGGGATAAGACCTAAATATTTTCGTGAATTTCTCAGGGGGATTTTTGAGACCGTGCGAAAACCCGGCGTCTCTTTATGAAAAAATGAGGTTAAGAATATTTTTCGATGGGTTAGCTTGGAGTTGGTTTGCTGGGGGTCGTTGAAAGCAGCTCTTGAGCCCAGTGGTCGGGACCGGTGGCGAAGCGGTGGCCTTGATGCAGGCAGTAGCCCAGCCATTTGTAGAGAAAACGGTTGATCCGCCAGCGGGCGGATCGGTGAATGCGCTCGGGCCGGTGGTGGGCCAGAACATCGATGGCGAAGGTCGGACAGTGGCGCGGCTGAGCGGCCATCACCTCGGCTTGGCGGGCATCGTGATAGACCCGAATCCACAGGTTGGGCTCGGCGATGGTCGATCCGTCGTCTTGATCGAACTGGTAGGTCAGGATCAGTTCGCTGGTGTAGCGGCAGCGCTCGGTCACGCATAGATGCAGGTCCAAGGCGCCGGACGCCCGCGACACGCACTTCACTCGCGCGGGGGGCATGACCGGTAGCAAGCGGCGGATATTGATATAGTTGCGCTCGTACAGCTCCATCAGCGCCGCGAACGTGCCTGGCGAATCAGGCGAAAGCGGCCCGCCGCGATAATGGGAAGGGCAAAGCAGGATCATTGCCTCAGGCGCCGGACAATGGGAGAGGTTCCAGCCGCCAACCCGCCGCGTCGCAAACCAGAACGCTACCCTGATCGCGCCAGTCGCCCAGGACCGCCCGCCGCGCCGGTTGACCATCAAGGCTCCAATGATGAATCGCGGGCCGGTGGGTATGGCCGTGAATCAGACGATGGACGCCCTGCGCGCGCAGTGCTTGATCCACGGCGGCGGGATTGACATCGGTGATGTCGGCGGCTTTTTGCCGGGTGGCTTGCTGGCTGGTTTCCCGCAACTGGCCCGCCAGCGCCCGCCGTTGCGTTAGCGGCAGGGCCAGGGTCCGCGCCCGCCAGGCGGGTTCGCGGACCTGGGCGCGAAACACCTGATACTCGACATCGTCGGTGCATAGAGTATCGCCGTGCAGCAACAATACCCGCTCGCCCGCCAACTCGATCACCCAGCTCTCTGGCAGCAGTTGAATCCCGCTGGCGGCGGCGAAGCGCTCGCCGAGCAGGAAGTCGCGGTTGCCGTGCAGAAAGTACGTGGGAACACCCTGGTTGGTCAGCGTGCGCAGGGCGGCCGCGACCACTCCGGCAGGTTCCGCGTCGTCGTCATCGCCGATCCAGGCCTCGAACAGATCGCCCAGAATGTACAGGGCTTCGGCTCGTCGAGCCCGCCGTTCCAGGAAATCCAGGAACAGGGTGGTGATGGCGGGGCGCGTCGATTCCAGGTGCAGATCGGAGATGAACAGCGTGGTCACGAGACTATTCGCCGATCACTTCGGTTTTCTCGATAAGCACGTTTTCGACTGGCACGTCCTGATGGCCACGCCGGGATGTGGTGACCACCTTGGCGATGGCGTTGACCACATCCATGCCGTCCACCACCCGGCCAAACACGCAGTAACCCCATCCCTGGTTGGTCTGACCGCGATGGTCAAGGAAGTCGTTGTCCTTCAGGTTGATGAAAAATTGCGAGGTGGCGGAATGGGGGTCGGAGGTACGCGCCATGGCGACGGTTCCAGTCTGATTTTTCAGACCGTTGTCGGCTTCGTTGCGAATGGACGGACGGGCCGGCTTCTGGTTCATGTCCGGGCCGAGGCCGCCGCCCTGGATCATGAAGTTGGGGATTACCCGATGAAACAGGGTGCCTTCGTAAAACCCGTTCCGGGCGTATTGGAGAAAGTTGGCGGCGGTGGCCGGGGCGCGGGCGTGGTCCAGTTCGAGGCTGATGACGCCGAGCGTGGTGTGTAGTTTGATCATGTGGGTGGTTTCTTGGCCGGTTCAGGAGTAGGAGGGACGGGCGCGGCTGCGGGAGGCGTGGCCAGCAACACGGTCACGGACTGAATGATCACCGGCGTCGTGGGCACATCGCGAAATTGGTTGCCTGGCCCGCCGACGCCGGTGGGTGTCTGACGGATTTTATCCACGACCTCCATGCCGGCGACAACTTGGCCGAACACGGCGTAGCCCCAGCCTTGCGGGTCGGGCGACCGGTAATCCAGCGCTGAATTGTCCTTGACGTTGATGAAGAACTGGGCGGTGGCCGATTGGGGCTCGTTGGTGCGAGCCATCGCCACCGCGCCGCGCCGGTTTTTCAGGCCGTTGTCGGCTTCGTTCTTGACCGGCGCATGGGTCGGTTTTTGCTGGAAGTCGGCGGTGAAACCACCGCCCTGGATCATGAAGCCGTCGATGACCCGGTGAAAGATCGTACCGTTGTAGAAGCCTTCCCGCGCGTAGGCGAGGAAGTTTTCCACAGTCTTGGGCGCTTTGTCGTCGGCGAGTTCCAGGGTGATGGGGCCGAGACTGGTGTCCAGCCGAACCTGGGTTCCGGCCAGAACGTTTCCGCTGGTCCAGCCCAAGATAGTTGCAGTCAGTAACAGAGTGGTTTTACGCATTGGGGAGTCGGTTGGTGACGAATAACGGAAGCATGATAGCCAGTACGGGCGCACGCCGCCAGATTTGGCGGGCTAGGCGCTTTCCGTTACCATGCCCCGTCTATGACCACCGAAACCGTTAAAACGCGCTTCGCGCCCAGTCCCACCGGCTATTTGCACCTGGGCAACGTCCGCACCGCCCTGTTCAACACGCTATTGGCCCGGTGCTGGAAGGGCCGGTTTGTGCTGCGCGTCGAGGATACTGACCTGGAACGCAGCCGCCCGGAATATGTGGCCGCCCTGCTGGAGGACTTGCGCTGGTTGAGGCTGGACTGGGAGGAGGGGCCGGAAGTGGGTGGCCCACACGCGCCCTATGCCCAATCAGAGCGTGCGGCGATTTACGCCGAGTACTATGAACGGCTGGAAGCTTCGGGTCAGGTTTATCCCTGTTTCTGCACGCCAGCGGAATTGGCGCTGAGCCGTAAGGCCCAGCAAGCGGCGGGTCGTCCACCGCGCTATGCGGGCCCCTGCGCCCGGCTGAGCGCGGCTGAACGGCAAGCACGGCGAGAGCGGGGCTTGCAGCCGACCCTCCGCTTCCGGGTTCCGGCCGGGCGAATGGTGGAATTCACCGACCAGGTGCGCGGTTCCCAGCGCTTCGCCAGCGACGACATCGGTGATTTCGTCATCCGCCGGGCGGATGGAAGTCCGCAGTTTTTCTTCGCCAACGCCGTGGATGACGCGCTGATGGGGATTACCCACGTGCTGCGCGGCGAGGACCATCTCGCCAACACCCCGCGCCAGTTGCTGTTGCTGGAGGCGCTGGAATTGCCCGCGCCGCGGTACGGTCACTTGGCGCTGATCGTCGGGGCCGATGGTGGGCCGCTGTCCAAGCGGGAGGGTGATCTCAGCCTGCGCGAGTTGCGGGCCGCTGGTTATCTGCCCGAGGCGTTGTTGAACTATCTGGCGCGGCTGGGTCACGCCTACGACCAGGACGGGTGGTTGGAGCCGGCGGATTTGGCCGCCGGGTTTGCGCTGGAGCATCTGGGCCGCGCCCCAGCTCGCTACGACCCGGCGCAACTACTGCACTGGCAAGGCGAGGCGGTGCGGCGGATGGACCCGGAGCGGCTGTGGGACTGGATGGGCGTCGCGGTTCACGAACGGGTTTCCCCCGACGACCGGGATCGGTTCGTCGTCGCGGTGCGACCCAACCTTCGCTTTCCCGCCGACGCCGTATTTTGGGCGGAACGGCTGTTTGGCGCGGAATGGACCCCGAGCGCGGATGGTCGGGCGGCGGTCGCGGCGGCGGGGTCGGGTTTTTTCACCCATGCCTTGGCGGCGTATGCCGAGCACGGCGCCGCGTATCAACCACTGGTCGAGGATCTGAAACGACGCACCGGTTTGAAAGGCAAGAACCTGTTCATGCCTCTGCGGGCGGCGTTGACCGGCGAGACCCACGGGCCGGAATTGGTCCGGGTGATTGAACTGATGACGCCCGAACGGGTCCGTCTCCGCCTGCAAGCCTGCGTTCAAGCCAGCGAGCATTAGCTTGCGAACCCTGGTAACCCATCATCCGTTGTCCTGAGAGAACTGTCCATGTTACGGATTTTCAACAGCCTGACCCGTCGAAAGGAAGAATTTCACCCCATCGAGCCGGGCAAGGTGCGGATGTACGTCTGTGGCATGACGGTTTACGACCATTGCCACGTGGGTCATGCGCGGGTCATGGTGGTGTTCGACGTGGTGCTGCGCTGGTTGCGCGCTAAGGGTTACGACGTGACCTATGTGCGAAACATCACCGACATCGATGACAAAATCATCCGCCGCGCCGAGGAGAACGGCGAGGATTTTCGGGCATTGACCGCACGCTTTATTGACGCGATGAACGAGGATCTGGCCGCTCTGGGTATTTTGCCACCGACCCACGAGCCGCGCGCCACCGACACCATGGCCGACATGATCGCCTTAATCCAGACCTTGTTGGATAAGGGTTTCGCCTATGTCGGGGCTGCTAGCGACGTGTATTACGACGTAAGCCGCTTCGAGCGCTACGGGCGGCTGGCCAACAAGAAGTTGGAGGATTTGCGCGCTGGCGCCCGGGTCGAGGTTGAGGAGGCCAAGGACGATCCGCTGGATTTCGTACTGTGGAAGACCGCCAAGCCCAACGAGCCGAGTTGGCCGTCGCCGTGGGGTGCGGGCCGGCCCGGTTGGCATATCGAATGTTCGGCGATGTCCACCCGCTGCCTGGGGGCGCATTTCGACATTCACGGCGGCGGAATGGACCTGAAATTTCCTCACCACGAGAACGAGATCGCCCAGTCCGAGGCGGCCAGCGGCCAGCCGTATGTAAATCTCTGGATGCACAACGGTTTCGTCCAGGTCGACGACGAAAAGATGTCCAAATCGCTGGGCAACTTTTTCACCGTGCGCGAGGTTTTGCGGCGCTATCAGCCCGAGGTGGTTCGGCTGTTCATCCTGTCCAGCCATTACCGGGGGCCGTTGAACTACTCGGACGAAAATCTCGATCACGCCAAGTCGTCGCTGACTCGCTTGTACACGGCATTGCGTGGTTTGCCGGTCGTGGAGGCTCCGATCGAGGAGAGTTGGCGCCTTCGGTTCGAACAAGCGATGGACGATGATTTCAATACCCCCGAGGCGCTGGCGGTATTGTTCGAACTGGCGCGTGAGATCAATCGCCTGCGGGTTGATGACCAGGTAGCGGCGGCGTGGTTGGGTACGGTCTTGCGGTGGTTAGGTGATCTGCTTGGATTGTTGCAAGATGATCCCGAAGCTTTCCTCAAGGGACTGTCTTCCAGGATTGTGGCTCCAAAAGGTCATGAAGATTCCGCCATCGGTTCGCCAAACGTTGCTTCCGTACTAGATCATGCTCTTTCGGAAACGGTGATTGATCGGTTTATCGCCGAACGCACTGCTGCCCGTAAAGCCAGGAACTGGGCGGAGGCGGACCGGATTCGCGCGTTGTTGCAAGATGCCGGAATCGTGCTTGAGGATACGCCGGAGGGGACGATCTGGCGGCGAAATTAAAAATTATGGGCTTGACGCCAACCAGGCTCAAAAATAGAATTCCGAATTCCGTATGGAACCACGGGATGCCAGAAGCGGTTAGTTTGCGAACGGGGTATAGCGCAGTCTGGTAGCGCACCTGCTTTGGGAGCAGGGGGTCGTGG
>JAVMKH010000089.1:24605-25215 GCA_031732935.1 Candidatus Contendibacter sp. | reverse complement strand
TGAGGCGAAACATCGACGGTCTGGTGCCAGTAGCGGCCGGGAAACTTGGGCGTGTCGTCATCCAGCACCCGGCCCAGATCGACGACGGTCCCAGTTTTCACCAGAGCGACCGCCGCTCGCACCACTTCGGGCGTAATCTCGTTGAGGGTACCGAGCTGATCGTCCGCGCCATAGCGACTCGGCCACCAGGGCTGTACGTCGGCGGGCAAGCCGGTCCGGTCGGCGCGAGAATCCGAGTGGGTCGGCGTTCCCGCCTCGCTGGCGGCCCAAGCGCCGGGTTGCTGGACCAGACACAGACCCAACAGCACCATCCGGGGGAGAATGGCATGGCGCGCTACGATCCGCTTCATGTCAACCTCCCTGGTCGAAGCCCGGATAAAGGGTCATGCCGCCATCCACGTACAGGGTGGCGCCGGTGACGTAGTCGGACTCGTCGGAGGCGAGCCACACCGTGGCGCGGGCGATATCTTCCGGCTCGCCGACCCGGCGGCAGGGAATCAGCTTCAGCAGTTCCGCCTCGGCCTCGGGGGTCATCCAGGCGGCGGTGTTGATCGGAGTCTTGATCGCGCCGGGCGAGATGGCGTTGACCCGGATGCGCTGCGGCGCGAGT
>JAVMKH010000089.1:0-24479 GCA_031732935.1 Candidatus Contendibacter sp. | reverse complement strand
TGACCGGTCAAATTGATATCGAGAACCTTTTGCCAGTCGGCCAGGCTCATCTCGACCAGGGGCGCGTCTTTTTGCAGACCGGCGTTGTTGACCAGAATATCGATGCTGCCCCAAGTCTCGATCATCTGGGCAAACATGGCTTCGACTTCGTCTTCCCGGCCGACGTCGGCGCGAATAGCCATCGCCTCGCCGCCAGCCGCCCGGATGTGTTCGACCACGGCGTGCGCCCGGTCCGCGCCACCAGCATAGTTGACGACGACTTTGGCGCCGGCCGCGGCCAGCGCCTTGGCGATGGCGGCGCCAATACCGGAACTGGCGCCGGTCACCAGGGCGCGCTGGTTTTTCAGAACGGGATCGCAAGCATGGGTTGTCGACATGGAGATTCTCCCTAAGGCAAGGATTCAAGGAATGATTCAAGGGGACAAGGCGGTCTTGACCGCCGGGGGACGCAACGGAAACAACTTGGTTTTATTTCGAGCGGCCAAGCTGAGCAAGGCGGGTGATAGATCTAGACTCACCACACCTCCTATTCGCCATTTTCTTGAAGAAGCCGGGGTTGCTTCAGTGGGAGCGGAAACAGATGGCTGGCTCATGGCATCACCTCATACCCAACGAAATGCAATGAATGATCGAGTCGCCGCCAAGTCATCCGTGCTGGAGAACTCGGCTGGCGATCTCGGCCTGCCGGTATTAGCTGCGATCATTAAACCCGCGCGTAATGATCGAAAGCATCTTGGAGATGGAAGAGTTGACAACGGGATTGGAATCGACCGTGGTCACCTCGTATTCGGTCCGATCATTGAAACCGCCGACCGTCGCCAGCATGTTGGTTTGCCGAACACTCTGTACACTCGGGGTATTGGCGCTGGAATGAGCATTGCTGATGGCGTTCACATAAGAACCGCTGCGATTGAAAGGCTCCGCCAGCGCGGTCGTGCTCAGGGTCAGGCCGGAAGCCAGAATCAACAGGGTGGTTGCGATGGTCTTGTTCATGGGGTAACTCCTCATTGGCTGGTTTAGGGATGACATCGTTTGTCGATCCTTATCTAGCAATGTCCATGCCACCACTGAAAAATAAAAATATGATATTAAGTATCAATAAGTTAAATTGTTGCCCTTCCATCGGGGACAATTAGAAGAGCAATCGATCCCACGATATATCGCAAGGCCGTTGAATAACGCGGCGGGTTGTTGTCATGATTCAAAGAGGATTGCCACCAATGACTTTGCGACGGCCTTGCTGACGGCATTCCCACGCTGGAGCGTCACTGCCATTAAGTTAAGCGAATCTTTTTCAATAACAATGCTTTTTCTATCGACGCTGGAAATCCAGCAAGGCTCTGTCGGAGGTTTTCCGACGAAGTGGACGGCGCTGCGGACGCGCGCAAGTCGGATGGGTCAGAAACAACGCGGTCAACCGCTCGATCAGCGGTTGGGTGTCCAGGTTACTCCACAACAGGTCCAGGGCGTGGTACTCGATGGCGCTGAAGGAGGCCGCGCGGTCCGTCGGCAAGCAGGCGACGGGTGGTTTCTAGCGTGTATGTAGCCCGGTTCATCGGTGACTCCCAAGGTATGTGGAGTCACCGATATGGGGGCGACTGGGCTTGACTGAATGGCAATGACGCGGGAGCGTGGGAACAAAAACCTACCAAAACCGCCGCGTTCGCCTACTAGATCACCTTAAAAGCAAGGACTGGAGTAAGTATCTATGGAGTTTGGCCACCGACGATCAGCTTCACTTTCCGGGCGGTTCCAGCGGTGTCGTATTCGATCTTGACCGTGACCGGTTCACCCGCGGCTTGCGCTGCTTGCAATACCCTCAGTCCCTGGTTGCGATCACTTTTCGCCTTACTCTTATCGTTGTCCTTGACTTTGACATCGTCGGTGGCGATTTCGACCGTGGTGCCGTCGGCGAGAACGATGGCGACGCGTTCGCCCGTCTGCTCGATCCGCGCAAGGGTGCCGGTCTTCTCGTTCTGATGCTTGTGCCCCTCCCCTTGAGCAGCGGAGGCTGAGTCGATGCCACCCCCGGTTACCACCAGCGCCAGCGCCGGCAGGAGCAGCAGCAGATTCACCCGCCGGCGGCGCGGCAACACCCAGGCCATCGCGGCGGCGAGCAGCCCGCCCATCAGCATCTTGGCGTAATCGCCGAGGGTGGGAATGGGTGTTCCTCCAGGACCGGTCACCGCGCCCGCGATCTCCACCGCGCCCATGTCGATTCGGCCATTGGCCACTCGCGGCAAACCGCGCTGGTCGGTGGACGGCGGCGGTGCGAAAGCCGGATCGCCCGCGTTGACCGCCGGGCTTGCTCCCGCCGGCAGGTGGGTCTGGGTGGGGCCGCCGTTGTTGGCGAGCGCGCCAAGTTGCGGGTCTTGATTGAAAATATTGCCGCCGTTGTCGTTGATGGTCGCCGTGCCCGGACTCTCGACCAACGTGAAGGTCAGGTCAAAAGAGCCTTCAATGCCGTTGCCCAGGTCGTTGTTGGCGCCAGCCGTGTTGTCTCCCACCAGCGAGTTCAGGAGCGGGAGCTGGCCATTCTCGATGAACAGGCCGCCCCCCGTACCGGCCGCCGAATTACCGGCAATCGTGGTATGGCGGATCTCGAAATTGTAAAGATTGTAGAGAACGATGCCGCCGCCGTTACCCGCTGTTGCCCGATTGCCTGAAATCGTGCTGTTTTCGATGGCGCCCCCATGGTCTGGCGAATATAAATAAACTCCGCCGCCCGTTGCGGCGCTGTTGCCGGAAATCGTCGTACCGCGGATGGTGAAAGCACCATTGTCAGGACTATAGAGGTAGATACCACCGCCACGACTGCCAGCGGTATTGCCGGAGATCGTGCAGTTCTCTATGGTGACGTCATCATCAGGATCGTAGAAATAGATACCGCCGCCGCTCCCCGCCGCCTGGTTGCCGGAGATCACCGTATTCTGAATCAGCAAGGGTCCGCCGGTATCCTCGACGTAAATGCCGCCGCCGTCGTCACCGGAGGTATTGCCGGAAATCGTCGAGTTGCGGATGGTAAGGTTCATGTTGAAGCCGTCCGCCCACAGTCCGCCGCCGTCGCCGGACGCGGTATTGCCGGTGATCGTCACGTTATCCAGCGTGAGATTCTCGTCAAAATCCACGATGCCAGCGCCGATGTTGGCGTTGCCGCCCGTGATCGTCAGGCCGGAGATCGTCACGTCCAAGGTCGCCGATCCGTTATAGAGGTAGAACACCCGCGAGGCGTTGCCGCCGCTGACGGTGATCGTCGCCGCGCCCGGTCCCTGGATGTCGACTGAATCGGTGATCGCGAGTTGACCGGTGGTCAGGGTGATGGTGCCGGTCAGGCCCGCCTGGAACGTGATGGTGTCCGCGCCCGCGGCGCTGTTGGCGTCCAGGATGGCTTGGCGCAAGCTGCCCCCGCCAGCGTCGGCGAGGTTCGTGACGGTGAAGGTGGCGGCCTGCGCGTGCCCACCCGCGAACGCGGCGCCGAGAGCCAGGACGACGCCCGACGACGGGCCGATTTTTTGCTCGGCCTTGCGCTGGCCGAGTGTCAACGCCCGCCGTTGTCGGCGGGAAAGAGGGAAATTATTATCTATAATGATACAGTCTGTTGTTTTAACAATATCATTCATTGCGACCTATCCTCATCGAAGCGTTTATCGGAGTATCTTGATCTTGAGATTTACGCAGTAAATTAGTCGAGAATGGTAGATAATATGTTTTGGAAAAACAACAAATCCACAAAAACTTAGGTCGATTGTTCGGGTGCTTTTGTATGAAATTGGATACTGAGTTCATCAAACTGCCACTCCGCTTCGAGGTTGAACGGCTGAACGCGGAAGTCACGCGATTCCACGAAACGGAGTGGCGGGCCCATCCGCAGGGGCATCCGGGCAATTCGGCCCTGCCCTTGATCGCTGCCCATGGCGACCCCGCCAACGACGCCACCAAGGGACCGATGCGGCCCACCGCCCATCTCGATCGATGCCCCTATTTGCGTCAGGTGCTTGCCGCTTTCGACACGGTCTTGGGTCGTACCCGACTAATGCGCCTCGATGGCAACGCGGAGGCGGTTTCGCACACCGACACCAATTACTACTGGATGCAACGGGTGCGTATCCATGTGCCGATCCTCACCGATCCCGCCGTGCAATTCGTGTGCGGTGGACGCTCACTGCACATGGTGGCTGGCGAGGCATGGATTTTCGATACCTGGAAACGACATAACGTCCTCAATCCCAACCCGACTCAGCGCATCCATCTGGTCGCCGACACGGTCGGTTCGGCTTCGTTCTGGAATTTGGTCGAGCGGGGAGAGCGGCCCTTCGATCCATCGGGGCGTGTCGTGGACCCACCTCGGTTCGTGGCGTTCCAACCTGAGGCGGAGGTTCGCTTGCCGACGGAAACGGTGAACCAGCCGGTCGTCATGTCGCCGTGGGAACAGGAAAGCTTGCTAGCTCCTTTGTTGGCCGAATTGACCGTCTCCGAATCGGCCCAGGCCGGCTTGGTCGCCGAATTGCGGGGCGAGCTGGTCCATTTCCAGCAGGGATGGCGTTCCCTGTGGGCGCGCTTCGGCGAATCGGCGGACGGTTGGGACGCCTTCCGCCAAGCGCTCCAGCAATTCGACCGGCGGCTCGCGCGCTTTGAACAACGCCTGCGGCTGCCCAACGGCAGCGAAACGGTCGAGATCGTCCGCCAAATGGTGGTGCGCTCGGCGCTCAATCCCGACTTGGCGTCCCAGGCGGAGGGTCCGGCGCCGGTGCCGGCCAGCAATCTGCCGCCTCGGCATCCATCGCCGGAGCATTCTCTCGTCCGACCCGGCGGCGTGGACGCGCGGCGAATCGAGCGGCCCATCGTCATCGTCGCCCCGCCGCGTTCGGGTACCAGCCTGCTGTTCGAGACCTTGGCGCAATCCCCCAGCGTGTGGACGATTGGGGGCGAAAGCCACGCCGTGATCGAGAACGTCCCACGCCTCCATCCCGCCCACGGCGGCTTTGCGTCGAACCGGCTGGATGCCGCCGACGCCGAACCGTCGATCGTCGCCCGACTCGAAGCCGCTTTCCTGGAGCGTCTGCGCGACCGTGACGGGCAGCCACCCGCCCCTGGTTCAATCGGCCTGCGCTTGCTGGAAAAGACGCCGAAGAACGCGTTGCGCGTCCCTTTCCTGGCCACGGCGTTCCCCGACGCCGTTTTCATTTATTTGTATCGCGATCCGCGCGAGACGGTTTCCAGTATCCTGGACGCTTGGCGTTCCCGACGCTTCGTCACCTATCCCCAACTACCAGACTGGGACGGACCGCCGTGGTCGCTCCTGCTGGTTCCCGGCTGGCGCGATCTCGCGTGTCGGTCCCTGGCCGAAATCGCCGCCATGCAATGGGTCACGACGGCCCGCGTCTTGCTCGATGATCTTGAAGCGTTGCCCGCCGAACGTTGGTGCGTGGCGAGTTACGACCGCCTGCTCGCCGAACCGCAAGCTGAAATCGAGCGGCTGTGCGCGTTCACCGGCATCGTCTGGGATCGCCAGCTCACCGCCCCGCTGCCGCAAGCACGCCACACCCTGACTTCACCCGCGCCGGAAAAATGGCGGCGCAACGCGGAGGAGTTGAAACCCGTCATGCCCTTGATCGGCGAGGTCGCGGAGCGCGCCCGCGAAGTTTTCGCCCGACCGCCGGCGAAAAAACCGGCGCCGCGCCGTTCGCCGGCGGAGGCGCCGCTCGCGCCCGCCGCTCCAGCGGCCGATCTCCACGCCTTCCACAGCGTGTATACGGCCAACTTCCCGCAATTGCTCAGCCGACTCGGTATCTCGCTGCTGATTTCGACATACCAGAGCGGCCGGATCATTGCCGTGCGCGCCGACGGTGATCAGCTCAACACGCACCTGCGCTTTTTCCCCAGCCCGATGGGTATCGCCATCGGCCCTCACGCGCTGGCCATCGGTGTCCAAAGGTCCATATGGGACTACCGCAACCAACCGGTGGTGGCGCATAAGCTCGACCCCCTTGGCAAGCACGATGCGTGCTTCCTGCCGCGTTTCTGCCACGTGACCGGCGACATCCGCGTTCACGAACTCGCGTTCGCGGGCGAGGAGCTTTGGATCGTCAACACCCGCTTTTCCTGCCTGGCGACGCTGGACAGCGCGCACAGCTTCGTGCCGCGCTGGCGCCCGCCGTTCGTCAGCCAACTCGCCGCCGAGGATCGTTGTCATTTGAATGGACTAGCGGTGGTCGATGGCCGCGTCCGTTTCGTCACCGCCCTGGGCGAGACCGACACGCCGCAAGGCTGGCGGGAGAACAAGGCGGCTGGCGGTGTGGTGATGGACGTGGATTCTGGTGAGATTTTGCTACGGAACTTGTCGATGCCCCATTCGCCGCGCTGGTACGGTGGGCGGTTCTGGCTGCTCGAATCCGGTCAGGGAGCGCTGGTGGTGGCCGATCTCGCCGCTGGCCGCGTCGAGACCGTCGCGGAGCTGCCTGGTTTTACCCGTGGCTTGGGGTTCGTGGGTCCTTACGCCTTTGTGGGCTTGTCGCAGGTCAGGGAGAGTCTCTTCGGCGGCATTCCGCTCACCGAGCGGCTCAAGGAACGCACGTGCGGGATCTGGGTGCTTGACCTTCGCAATGGCCGTACCGTGGCCTTTTTGCGTTTCGAGGGCGCGGTTCAGGAAATCTTCGACGTTCAAGTGCTCCACGGCGTCCGTTTCCCCGAAATCGCCGAACCGGAGGCCGACCTCGTCAGCGGTTCATTCGCCTTACCGGCCGCCGCGCTTGCGGAATTGGGCCACGCCAGGGCGCGAACCATGGAGAAGTAGCCGATCCGCCCATTCCCCGCCATCCCTGGCGGAGGCGAGCCATTGCTTCAACAGGCCATCCATTGATCGCTAGCCGCCTGGCGTGAGCGTCCCCGGATCAGGAACCCGGCCAGCAGCAGCGCCATCAGGGCCAGGCCAAGCAGCGTCGCCGGTTCCGGAGCGCCGCCGCCGGTGAAAACCGCCGCGGTCGTGATTGGGACGGCGGGTTCGCCATAGGCCCGCTCGGTCGTGCCCTTGACCTGGGCCACCGGCACCGGCAGCGTGGGCGTGGACTCGGGGTTGGCGTTGTAAATCTTCTCCGACACCGCGACGAACGCGGTCCACGACGTCACCAGGGCGAAATTCAACCCTAGATCGGTGATCCGCTGCTTGAGCGCGTCGGCGTTGACGGATTCGTTGCCCGGTCGGTGCGCGCCGGTCGTCATTTGGTAATGCAGGTCGCCGATCACGGAACGCGCCCAGATGATCGGCACCGCCTCGCCCTCGGTGCTGGCTTCCGGCAGTTCGATTTGCAGGGGCAAGGTCGCCGGACGGCCCTGCACCTGGCCGCGTACCTTGATTTCGTACCGGCCGGGTTGCTGGTAACGGCCCTGAATCCGCAGCGACTGGCCAGCGAACAGATCAGGCAACCGGTCGGGACTTTGCTCGCTGACCTCCAGCCCGCCCCAGTCGATTTGAATGTCGGTCAACACCGGCGATTGCAGGCGGTCGGCCAGTTCGCCGGCCACTTTTTCCAGATCCTCGGTCGGGTCCATGTAGCGGGTGAAGCCGCGCCCGACCCGACCCATCTCGCTCAACAGGTAGCGGTTGACGCCGGTGCCAACGCCGAAGGCGTACAGCCGCGCATCGTTCAGATTCGCCTTGAGCAGCGCCAGGATTTCCGCTTCGTTGCCGATGTAGCCGTCGGTCAAGAAGGTGACGATGCGGATGGCGCCCGTCGGAACTGGCGGCGCCAGCGCTTGGCGGATGCCGGTGCTCATCTCGGTGCCACCCTCGCCGCGCAACGAATCGGTGTAGCGCAGACCCGCTTGAATGTTCTGCGGCGTCGCCGGCAGCGGCTGGGCGGAAAATTCATTGGCGGAATCGCTGAAGCGGATGATGCGGAAGCTGTCGGTGGGCCGCAGCCGCCGCAGCGCCGCCCGCATGAAGGCTTTGCTGGCGTCGATGGGCAGGCCGTCCATCGAGCCGGAGCAGTCCAGCACGAACACCATTTCGCGGGGGGTGATGTCCGTCGCCGCCGGCACCTGGGGCGGTTCGAGCAACAGGCTGAAGAAACCGCCGCGCTGATCGCGATAGGCCAGCAAGCCGGCCTGGGTCCGCGTTCCCGCCAGGGTGTAGCGCAACACGAAATCGCGGTTGTCCAGGGTCCGACCGTTCGTCAGTCGCACCTCGGCACGGTTTTTTTCGGGAGTTTCCGTGGTGATCGGATGGGTCCGGCTTTCGATGTTCGCAATCGCCATGCCGGCGTTGAGGCGGACGGTCAGGCCCACTCGCTCCGGGTCGATCTGGTCGGGGACGTTCAATTCGAACACCGGCGGATAGGCGGGCAACTGTTCGACTTCCCACTGGCCGTAGGCGGCTTGACTGTTCTTGGCCGTCGCCCCGCCGGAAGTGCCCGTTTGCGCGTTCCAGTGCTGAACGCCGCCCTTGGGCGCGGGCTGGCCCGGCGCGACCCCCGCGCCCTGGGGTTGATAGCGCGGCCCCACCACCAGCGGAACGACCAGTTCGTAGGCCCCGTCCACCCGAGGCACGGTCTGGGCGTAAATCATCGTCACCTTGATCGGCAAGCCGGGCATCAGGTTGGCGATGTCCTGGGTGAACATGTTCGGACGGTGCTGGCTGAGCAACGCGGCGGCGCGACCCTCGCCCTTGGCTTTCTCGAAGGTGGCGCGGGCTTCCTCGATCCGTTGAATCTTGGCTTGAACCCGCTCGTCGCCGACTTCCATGGTCATGGCGTTGACGGCGGCGGTTTCGTTGAGCGGGAACAGATAGGTGGCATGCACCGCCCGGTCCAAGGGATTGGCGAAGGTCTGGGTGACCGTGACCCGCGCCACATCACCCTGCACGTCGGCGTCGATGTCGGTCTTGAGCAGCGGTAGGGTCACGGGCTTGCCGTCCATTTTCGCTTCGATGCGTCCGCCCAGATCGTCGGGAACGGCGGCCAGCGCGCCGGACCATGGTAGCCAGGACAGCAGGGCGATCAGAATCAGTGGGATGTTTTTCATGACGAATCCTCGCAAGGTCAAAGTGGTACGGGCGGGAATTGAGAAAGGGTTGGGGACGGGGGCAAATCCAGCGCGCGCCATACCGCGACATCGAAGGTTGCCGTGGCTTCCACTGGCAGTTCCCAAGGCGCGATCCGCTGGATCATCCGCCAGGTCGTGCCGGGCGCTTGCAGCCATCGCCACGCCGCCTCGGCGACGTGGGTGGTCCATTCCCCCCGTTCCGAGACGTAGGTCACGGTCACTCGCCAGACCCGGCCTTGCGGGTCGGTGCTGCGGTACACCGCGCTGGGAATGGGGCCGCCGGTCTGGCCGAGATAGCGCACCGTGTGACCGGCGCCGGCCAGGCATTCCTCGGGGGCGTGGAGATGACGCAACGGCGCGGTAGTGCTCACTACCAGCAGGCCGTAGGGGCCGTAGGCGGCGCGGGCCGCGCCGCCGCCGTAGCGGGTGAAGTAATCGCGTTCCTGCGTTGTGAGCGTGCCAGGTTGCGCGACGAAGGCGGCGACATAATCGGGCAAGCGCGGCGCGGACAGCGGTCGGGCCACGTCCAGCGGTTGTGGCGGCAACGCGACGATCCCGCCGCAGGTGACTAGAAACGCCAGACCGGGAAGCGGCTTGATCGAAAGGAGACGTAGAGCGTCGGAACCGGTGGCGACGGGCATCGCCGCAATCGGGATCGCATCGTCGCGCCCGGATCGCGCCCACAGCAGAATCGGCAGCGCGGAAAGCGTCAGCGTGATCAAGCCAATCGCGCTGTGCCAGGGTTCAGCCAGCACATCCACACCGCCCAGCGCTTCGCGGTGGACCAGACCCACCGCTAGGACGACGATGCGCAGGCTATTTCCCAGCGCCGCCGCTGCCAGCGCCAGCAGCGCGCCCCAGCAGGCGCGTCCCAGCGTGGGGCGGGTTAGCGCGGCGAGAGCAACGAACAGCAACAGCAGCAGCAGCAGACCGCGCGTGCCGGAGCAGGGCAGATCGACCAGCACGGTCTGTCCCTGCCATTGCAACTGAATTCCCGCGCACTGGACTGGAGCGCCCAACTGGAGCGCGGCGCAAGCGCCAGCGGCGGAAAGCTGTTGCAGGGCAAAGCCGAAACACCGTTGCAGGATGCGTTCGATGGGCAGGGCGAAAGCGAACAGCAGCGCCAGCCAGCCGGGTGCCAGCGGACCGGCGCGGCGATCCAGCCCCAGCAGCAGGCCGATGGCGTAGACATCCACCGCCAGGGCCGCCGCGCCGAGCGTGTTGATTCCCAGCCACTGCCCCAGCAGGCGCACGGCGGCGGTCAGCGCCAGCAGCCACAATCCGTTCAGACGTTGCCGTGGATTGGCAATCCGCAACGGACTGGTCGCGCTCCACAGCAGCAGGCCGATGGTCAGCATCGCCACCCAAACTCCGTGGGAATCGTAGGCGGGATCGAACCAGGTCCCTATCAGCCAAAGCAGGGGATGGACGGCCAACAGCGCCAGTCCCAGGATCAGAGCGACGGGACCCAGTAGTGGAATTGGAAGCAGTGAATTGCGCATGGCGTGACTCCGGTAAATCGCCAGCGCAGTATGAGGGTGGGGTATGCGTGCTTCGTGGCGCGCGCGTGCAAGGTCGTGGAATGATCGTGCAAAGTCGGTGCAAGCGGCTTACGACTTCGTCATTGGTCTTCGCCGTCCTTAATAACCGTTCCGATTCCCTGGTGGTTTCGGTCGGTATGGATGGGTTTCGTGCCTCAACCCATCCTACAACCGATTGTTTTTCGTAGGATGGGTTGAGCGTAGCGAAACCCATCGCCGCGCTGCTGGTGGTTCACTCGGTATGGATGGATTTCATGCCTCAACCCATCCTACAACCGATTGTTTTTCGTAGGATGGGTTGAGCGTAGCGAAACCCATCGCCGCGCTGCTGGTGGTTTCGCGCCAAGAAATTTCTGGGTAGCGCCTCGGCCTATCCCAAGATTTTCGAAGCCAATCGCGAGGTGATCAAGGACCCGGACCTGATTGATCCGGGCCAGAAGATCCGTATTCCGTTGGGTTGAAATCCGGATTTGCCCGGTATCGAATTTTTCACGCGGCGGGTCCTGCTCGCCCTTGCCTTGACCGGCCCGCTCGTCTTGCCGGAGCTCGGGACCTAGGGCCAGCCGAAAGCCGACGTAGCCGTTGCGGCGGCCGGGCTCGAAGTGGAAGCGGAACGCGGAGCGCGCGTCGCCACCGAAGAGGATCCAGGAACCGCCCCGCAGGACGCGCCTCTCGCCGGTCTCCGGACCAGAGGGATCGACCGTTGGACCCTCTGGATAGCTCCCGAACCAATCTTGGCACCATTCCCAGACGTTGCCGTGCATCTCGTACAGTCCCCAAGGATTGGCCGGCAACGAGGCGACTTCGACGGTTTCGCCACGAGATAACCCTTTCTTGCCACCACGATAGGGATAGTTGCCGTTGTAGTTCACCTGGTCCGTGGTGATGTCCTCGCCGAAGGAGAAGGGGGTAGTCGTCCCGGCCCGGCAGGCGTATTCCCATTCGGCTTCGGTCGGCAGCCGCGCTGCCAGTCCCGGCACCGCGCCGTTGAGCCGCGCGATGAAATCTTGCACCTCGTTCCAGCTCACGGTTTCCACCGGTCGCCGTTCGCCCTGGAACTGGCTGGGATTCTTCCCCATCACCGCCTGCCACAGCGCCTGGGTGCAGGCGGTCTCGGCCAGCCAGAACCCGCGAGTCAGAATGACCTCGTGCTGAAGTTCGCTGTCCAGTCGATCATGTTCGTTTTTCGGCGAACCCATAAAGAACTGACCCGGCGGCAGCCAGCGAAACGCTTGGCGAACGCTGCGATAGGTCAAAGACTGCCACAATCCGTAGGGGTCTTCGCCCCAGTCGCTGGCCCAAGGGGCGGGAAAGTGCTCCGGCGGGGGACCGGGCGGCGGGGTGGGGGCCGGGTTCTTCACGCCCGCTCTCTCCCGGATTTCGAAGAAGGCGGCCGACCGGCGAGCGTTCGAGAGGCATCCGCTCTCCCTACCAGCACACCGGTGGCCGTTTGCTTTTCGCCTGCCGGGTAGCAGGACGGGATGGGAGTCTGGTCCATGGGGCGGCATCCACCACCCCGTCGAGCTAGGGCCAGCCGAAAGCCGATGTTGTCGTTGCGGTTGCCGGGCTCGTTGTGGTTGCGGTACGCGGAGCGCGCGTTGCCACCGTTGTTGATCCAGGAACCGCCCCGCAGGACGCGCCTCTCGCCGGTTTCGACCCCCACCCTTACACCTCCGGCGCGGGATGACGCGCCAGTTCGTTGCGCCGCCAAGTGCGGCCGTCCGCATGGAGGGTGATGGCGCGCACGGCATCATAGCCCCGTTGCAGGGTCATCGCATCGATTTGCCTCTCGCGCCAGGCGGCTTCCCACGCGGCGCGACGCTCCTGGTAGCGTTTGCGCCGTCGCGCGCTTAGGCGTAGCGCGCCGGGCGACACGCGGTAGCCGCAGAAGCCGACCCCGTGGCGGGAACGGTTGATTTGGCTGGATTCCTTCAACCGCAGCAGGCGCTCCCGGCCCAGCCATTCGCCGACCGCCGCCAGGGTTTCCCGCGCCTGCTCTCGGCTGTCGCACCACCAAAGGATGTCGTCCATGTAGCGCACCTCGGCGCGCGCGCCGAGTGTTTCCAACAGCAGGCGATCCAGGCCGTCCAGGTAATAGTTGGCGAAGTATTGCGAGGTCAGGGAGCCGATGGGCAAGCCCTTGCCGGGCGCGGTCTTGTGGCCGGCGACGATGCGCCGCAACAGGTCCATGAATCCCGCCCCCTTGAAACGCCGGTTCAGTAAATCGAACAGGCGCGCGTGGTCGATATGTTCGAAATAGCCGCTCACGTCCACCTTGACGTACCAGGGAAAGCGTTGCAGGGCGGTTTGTACAGACTGGACCGCCGCCAGCGTTCCCTTGCCCGGACGGCAGGCGTAGCTGGTGTCGGTCATGGCCCGCTCCAGCACCGGACCCGCCGGCAGCATGACGGCGTGATGCAAAACTCGGTCGGCGAAGCAGGCGGCGTGAATGACACGCGGCTTGGGGTCGCGGATGCGGAAGCGGCGGTATTCGCCGCGTGGGGCGCGGCCGGCCACGATGTCCTCGGCCAGGACCGCTAGATGCGCTTCGAGTCGATCCAGAAAGGCGCGCACCACGGGCCGTTCGCGCTTGCCGCGCGCGGCGCGGGCTGTCGCCTCCATCAGATTGGGGATGGCGGCCACTTCGGTTAGTTCAATCCGCACTCGGCGCACGGTCGCCCTCCTTGGTCGCGGTGGTTTTGGACGGGTCGGCCAATATTTGCAAAAAGGCGGCGGCGTACTTTTCCACCCGGCTTTTGCCGACGCCCTCGATGGCGGCTAGATCCGCAACGGTACGCACCTTACCGCGCACCATGGCCGCCAGTTGTTCGTTGGTGAACAAGGCGTAAGCGGGCACGCCCTCCGCTTCAGCCAACTCCTTGCGCAGCGTCCGCAAGGCGGCGAACGTGGCGAAGTCGCGCTCGTCGAAAACCTCGCGATAATCGATCTTGGCCTTCTCCGGTCGGCCGGGAGCGCCGACAGGCTCCGAGGCGGACGCGCCGTCCCGATAGGTGACGGAAAAAGCCCAGAAGCTGTTGCCGCCGTCGGCGACGAACTGGCGATCCACCGCTACGATGCGCCGCTCGGCCAGGAACCGGTTCAGGGCTTCGGTTTCGGCGGCCGGGTCTCGGGCGAGAATGTGGAAAAAGTGATATTTCATGGTCGCGTTTCACTGGTTATTTGCGCGCGGCGGGGCCGCCCCGCCCTCGCTTCTCGCGCCCTCCGGGCGCTTCGCGCGCGGTCTGGCCGGCCCCGCCCTCGCCTTGACCGGCTCGCTCATCCTGCCGGAGCTCGGGACCTAGGGCCAGCCGAAAGCCGATGCTGTCGTTGCGGTCGCCGGGCTCGTTGAGGTAGCGGGACGCGGAGCGCGCGAGGCCACCGACGTCGAACCAGGAACCGCCCCGCAGGACGCGCCCCCCGCCGGTCGCCGGGCCGGTGGGATCGACTACCAGTTCAGCACGATAAGCCCCATACCAATCTTGGCACCATTCCCAAACGTTGCCGTGCATTTCGTACAAGCCCCAGGGATTGGCCGGCAACGAGGCGACTTCGACGGTTTCCTGACGATACCGCCCTTTCTTGCTCCCGCGATACGGAAAGTTGCCGTCGTAGTTCACCTGCTCCGGCGTGATGTCCTCTCCGAAGGAGAAAGGCGTGGTCGTCCCGGCCCGGCAGGCGTATTCCCATTCGGCCTCGGTCGGCAGGCGCGCTTCCAGTCCCGGCACCGCGTCGTTGAGTCGCTCGATGAAATCCTGCACCTCGTTCCAACTGACTGACTCCACCGGCCGCCGTTCACCCTTGAACCGACTGGGATTTTGCCCCATCACCGCCTGCCACAGGGCCTGGGTGCAGGCGGTCTCGGCTAGCCAGAATCCTCGGGTCAGCATCACCTCATGCTGAAGTTCGTTGTCATAACGCGCGTGCTCGTTTTCCGGCGAGCCCATCAAAAACCGACCGGGCGGTAGCCAGCGCACGCGCTGAGTGACGCCACGGATGCTGAAAGCGGCGAAAAGCCCTTTACCGTCCCGCCCCAAAGTGTGCGCCCAAACCGGACGCGAAAACGGTTCGATGACCAATTCGTCGCTGTCGGTCTTCAGTCGATAGCCGTTGACCGGCAGGTCGGCGCCATCCGCCAGCGGCAGACTGGCATCGACCGCCCCCGGCCGACCCTCGTTGAACTGCATCATCGGGCGGCGAGTGGAAAAATCCGCGATGGGGCTGCCGCTGGTGTAGGCGCGCTCCGCGCGGGCGGCGGCTTCGACCTCAAACCGCTCTCCACGCTGGACCAGACGCCAGGTCTGGGGTTGCTCCGGGCGATCCAGGGCAGCCAAGGCGCGATGGATGTCGAGCCCAGCGGGCAATTCCCCGCCTGCGTCCGCGACTTCCGGATTGGCTAGCACCCAGAGCGCCTCAAAGCGCGGGCTATGGTTCCAAGCGGCCGGGTGCATCCGCCGCCCGCACCGGTTAGCCCAGGTGCTAAGGAAGCGGGTCAACTCCGCCTCGTTACCCGACTGTTCCCGCGCCTGTTTCAGGGCGACGGCCACTCGATCCATGAAATCTCCGACCTTTAGATCGATGCGGCCCTCCATCGCGGCGTACAAGGCGCGTTCCTCCATCTGCACGGCCAAGGAAACCTCGCGCTGCTGGGCGCGGATCAGGTTCCAGGCTAAGCGACGCGCATTGGGGTCCAAGCGGCAAAAGGCTTCGCGCAAAGGTTCAATAGCCTGAATATCGCCCGGCAACAGAGCAAAATCGCCGCGACGGAAGGCGGGATGCAGCCAGGCCGCCGCTTCGCTGCCCACGTCCGCTTGCTCCACCGGCAGGGCGTGACGCAGATGCCGCAATAGGGTCGGCGTGATGCCGATGCAGGCGGAGAGCAGGGTCAGCAGCAGCTTGGCGCCCGTATCCCGACCGGCTTCCTCGCCAACGTTCGCGGCCCGCGCCGGCCAGGGACGCGGCCCCGTGGGGCGCGGCGGAACGCGGGCGGCGCGGTCCAGCACGACTGGGTAGAACAGCCCGGCCAGGGCCGGATTCCACCAGCGCGCGGGGCAGGGCGTCAGCACCACCGGCAGGATGCCGCGCGCCGCCAGGCGGTGGCCGAAACTCTCCCACGGTCGCCATTGCTCCTCCGTGCCGAGACAACCCAGGTCGCTGGCGATCAGCACCGGTGTTTCCGGCGGCGGCGGAACGTAGGGCTGGTGCGCCCCCCAGCCTTTGCCTTCCCAACGCTGCACCGGCCCAGCGGGGCCTTGGGTCAGGCACAGGATGTCGAGGCCGGTCGCGCCGCGCAGTCGGGGCAGCGCGGTCTTCAGGGCGTTGAAATCGTTCCAGAAGGGATAGAGGCGCGAGTGCAGGTCAAGAATCAACTGGCCTTGCGGCGCCCAGTGCAGGCCCTTGAGACGCGGCAAGCGCCGCAGGGGCCGGTGACGGGCAACGGTTGCCACCACGCGGCGCAAGTCGATGCGGTGGCGTTCAGCGTATTCTCCCAGCGCGGCGCGCAGGAACGGCCAGAGGCGCGGCCAGGGCATCAACGGCGGACTCGGCCCGAGGTGAGCGACCGACTCTTCTTCGTCCGGCGGCGGTAACTCAACGGGTGACGGCGGGTGCGGCGGCGTTAGGGGGCGGCGTTTCGTCAACCGATACTGGCGGTGACGCACTCCCCCGGCCACTGGCTTTGAGGTCACAATCCCATCAAGATGATCGCGGAAGATCAGCGTATCGGACGCTTCCACAATATCATCCGGTTCTTTCCGATAACCCATCGCCTTCGCGACACGCCGGAAACGGGCTTCGTCCTTCAGCTTGGCGTACAGGCGGATTAAGTCCGCCCGGCCTACGTCGGTTCGCCCAATGTGCTGGCGGTCCGCGTCGGGGCGGGTCATGTGCCCGTGGTCCCAGTTTTATCGAGGGCAAAGCTGGCGATGCGCTTGAACAAGTTTTCTTGCGCGATTTCATCCGAGGGGCGGGCGTTCTTCAGGGCGCGCAGGATATCCAGGTATTCGGCCTGCCCCGGCTTGTGTAGTCCTTGCTTGCTTGCCTTATTGCGGTCCTTAACCAACTGTTCGGCCACCAGGGCACGAACATGTTCGGTGCATTTCTCGCCGAAATGCTCTTTGCCCAACTTGACCAACCAAGCCACCAGAGCATCCCGTTCCTTGGGTAACTCCAGGCGCAACACCATGCAGCGCCGCAGAAAAGCGGGGGGCAGTTCGCGTTCTTCGTTGGTGGTGATGACCACCAGTGGCGGCGGGACGCCCGCGCGCAACCCCACGGGAGCGTCCAGCCACGGCACCGGAAAAGCGCCGTTGCCGAGCGTTTCCAACAGGCTGTTGGGAAGGTCCGCCTCGGCCTTGTCGATCTCGTCGATCAGCAGCACGCTGCCCTGTTCCGGTTGCCAACCTTTGGGCGCGTCGGGAAGATTGGCCTTGCACAAGCTGTATCGCGTGACTTGCTCCTGAGCGGATTGCCAGTCGAACGCCCACCAGAGCGGACCGGGGATCAGGAAGCGGCGCGGGTCGAGGCGCTCCTGGGGAGTCAATTCGGAAGGCACCGAGGCGAGCACTTGCGCCTCGCCCAGCCGGGCCACGGCGTCGTATTCCCATTGCAGGTCCTGGGCCTCGCTGCGCGAGTGGACTACCGTGGAGATGAACAGACGACCCAACACTTGGGCCGCCGCCCTCGCCAACTGGCTTTTGCCCGCGCCGGGTTCGCCCCGGACCAGCAAAGGGCGCTCGGCGGCGAGCGCGGCCAGCACAGCGTCGGCGCTCTGCTGGTCGAAAAGATGCACCGATTCGGGCCAAGTGCCGCAGCGGTCCAGGGGGATGGGTTCATCGACGGGAAGGTCGGGGATGGGGGTCATGACCGTTTCTCGATTTCTTCCAGGAATCCGTAGATGGCGGAAGCCAGCTTGCTGGGCGGCATCACGAATACGTTCTGATCAGGCTCTTTACCGCTATGGACGAAGATCAGGAGAAGCTGCGGCAGCTCGGCATGGACAGCCTCGATCACCGCCGGCAAGCTGAACGCACAATCTGGATCGTTGCGATCAATGACCAGCCGGAGACGCCGGTTTTTCTCTTCCCGCTCATCTTGCAATCTTTCATAAAGGTCTTGTTCCTGAGTCAAAGACAGTTTCGGCGGGGCGGGGACATGAAAAATTTTCTGATAGGCCAAGCGCCGGAGATGATCGACGTGGCGCTTGGTTTCCGGTTTTTTGGGATCATCAAAACCCAATTCTTGCAGGTTATTCGGGGTGATCTCGTCCACGCCGTAGTCGCGGCGAGTTTTCTCGACGACAAACTCGGCCTTATACCCCCGCCAGCGGGCCATCAGCACCTCGACGCAAGGGTTACGACCCAGAGGAATCTCGAACGTGACCTCATCAAACCATGTCTTGGCCAGATCGGCATCCTCGCGCTCGTAACCCTCCATGACCGTGGTGATCACCATCCAGCCCAGGATATCCAGAGCGTGTTGTCGGAGACTTGAAACGTCTCCCCGCTCCCGGCGCAAAGCCTTCGCCGCATCGCCCAGTGCGGCCTTGAGCGTTCGGATAGCCGCGCGAACGTCGCCGTCCGGCGCGCACAGCCATTGTGCAAGCTCCTTCGGATTCGCACCGCTGGCCCCCGGCTGACCGGCGAGAGCATCGCGAAGGGCAGGGGCCAAATCGAGAGACTCGGCAATGGCGGCGATGGCATCGCGATGAACGGTTCCTGCCGCGCGCTTCCGTTCGGATTTCGGGGCTGAAGTGGCGGGAGATGGACCGGGCTCCTCAGTGGATGCAGGATGGTCATAAGCGGTCAGTACATGGCGCACAAACGCGGTGGCGTTCTTGGCGGCCAGCGTTTGGCGGTTGTCCTTGTCTTCGCCTTTGTTGCCGTCCGCGTAGTCGCACACCGCCTTGATGATGATCCAATCGCACTGTTTCAGCAGGGCCGCGCTGTAGATTCCAGCGGCTTCCATCTCACCGCCAATGGCTTCCGGGTATGCTTTTCTCAGCTTCCCTTTGAACGCTGGATCGTCGATCAGCTTTTCACCGGAGAGAATTTCGCCGAAGCGGACTGGAGCGTCCTTCCAGTAGGGCGGTGATGAAACCATCTCAAAACGCTGTTTCAGGTGGGGATGTACAGCTACGCTGACTCCTCGGCGAATCAACTTCTCTCCAATACGCTGAGGTTCGTAGCAGGATACCCGGTCAGAAACCAGGATGGTTCCAATAGGAACTTTGCTCGGTTCCATGCCAAAAGCCACGCCGACGGCGATGATCCACTGCGGATTCAACTTATCGATGGCGTCGACCGCGAGCGTGGCCGAACCTCCGGGCGTGGTGCTGCCCATGTTGGTGGCGGTGGCGAAGACGCGCCGACCGCCAATTTTCCCCAAGTCCAGACAGGGCAGGCCACGGATGGTCCAGGGACGAGGCGGCTCGCCATTGGGACCGGTAAAAGTTTCGACGATGGCGGCGCGTTCCTTTTCGTTCACATAGAGGAGAAGCACGTCGCATTGATCGTCATCGCGCGGGACATGGATCGACCGGTCATCGTTTGGCATGGACATTCTGTCAAACCTATTAAGCTGATATGGATAGCATACGATCCAATGTGAAGAAAAAGGGGCGGACTGAATAATTATATAGACGGTTTCGTACCCCCGCCCGTTTTCCGCCAAGCGACCACTATCGGCCGAATGGACTAGGATGCCGCGCAAAACGAAAACCCCTCGCCCGCAAGCGGGAGAGGGGTAGGGGTAGGGGTAGGGGCCTACAACCCATTGTTTTTTCGTAGGATGGGTTGAGCGTAGCGAAACCCATCGCCGTGCGTGACGAGGGGAGCTTGGACGCTTGCGCCGTCTTCAGTCTTCGCGGGGACTTTCTACTGCGCCACCTGCCGCCACTCCCGCTCGTAATAATGGACCAGGATTTGATTGTTCAGCCGGTTGATCTCGGTTTCGACCGGCGCCATGTCCGGGGGGAACTGCAATAGCGTGGCGGTGGTATCGACGGTCAGGAAGCGCAAACCGGGCGGATAGTGGTCGGGAATCCGCCAAGGTTGGCGGGTCGCCAGTGCAAAGCCCCATTCGCCGAAGGCGGGAACGTAGGCGTGATACGGCGTCACGATCAGCCCCGCGCTCTCGATGGTGCGGGCAATGCACCAGAACGACTGGCGGGCGTACAGGGGCGAGGTGGTCTGCACCACCGCCGCGCCGTTCGCCGCCAGATGTTTTTCCAGCAAGCGGTAGAACACGTTGCTGTACAGCTTGCCCAGCGAGTAGTTGCTGGGGTCGGGGAAGTCGACCACGATGAAATCGAACATGTCCGCGTTCTGTTCCAGCCACTGGAAAGCGTCGGCGTTGACGGTCCGCACCTTGGGCGAGTTGAGGGCGTTCTCGTTCAAGGGCGTCAACAGCGGATGGCTGGCGAACAGCCGGGTCATTTCCGGATCGAGGTCCACCAACGTGACCGATTCGACCGAGTCGTGACGGAGGATTTCCCGCACCGCCAGGCCATCGCCGCCGCCCAGCACCAGCACCCGCCGCGCGCCCGGCGTTGCGCTTAGGCCCGGATGCACCAGCGCCTCGTGATAGCGGTATTCGTCGCGCGAGCTGAATTGCAGGTTGCCATTGAGAAACAGCCGCACATCGTCCTTCCAGCGGGTGAGCACGATGCGCTGATAGGGCGAACTGTGGGCCAGGACGATCTGGTCGGCGTAAAGATGGTCCTCGGCCAGGGTGGTCAATTCGTCGGCGGCGACGAAGCCGACGGCGAGAGCCAGGATCGCGGCGAGACACTGACCACGCAGCCAGCGCGGTTCCGGCAACTGGTCGCGGAACAGCCACAGCGCCCAAGCCGCCACCAGTGCGTTGAACAAGCCGAACAGCAGGCTGGTGCGGTTCAAGCCCAGATGCGGGGCCAGCAGGATCGGAAACAGCAGCGACACGGCCAGCGCGCCCAGATAGTCCAGGGTCAGCACCTGCGCCACCAGGTCCTTGAAGGCGAATTGCTGTTTGAGGATGCGCATGACCAGCGGGATTTCCAGGCCGACCAGAATGCCGATGATCAGCACCAGCGCGTACAACGCCAGCCGGAACGCGCCCGCGTAGGCGAAGATCAGGAACAGAGCCGGCGCGGAGAAGCCGCCCAGAACGCCCACCGCCAGCTCGATCTGAATGAAACGGGCAATCAGCCCCCGGACCACATAGCGCGACAGCCAGGAACCAATCCCCATCGCGAACAGATACGTCCCGATGATGGTGGAAAACTGGGTGACGGAATCGCCCAGCAGATAACTCGCCAGGGTGCCGGCGACCAGTTCGTAGGCCAGCCCGCAGGAGGCGATGACGAAAACCGAGAACAGCAGGGCGTGGGTCAAGATGGCCGTGCCTCGATCCAGTCCCGGCGCTGGCTTACCCTCGCCAAGCGATGACGCCGCTGGAAAATTCGGCCCTCGACCCCTGGCTCATTGGCGGATTTTGGCGGATTTGCCAACGGAAGGGGCGCTTCTAGGGATCGTCGCCGCTCAGGGGAATGCGCAGGCAGTCCATCAAGGCCGTCGTCGAGTAGGGCTTTTGCAAGAAGCCGGCTAGCGGCTGACCGGCGAAGCGCGGGATGATCTCGCTTTCGGTGTAACCGCTCGACATGACCACCCGGACATTGGGATCGATCCGGCGCAACTCGTGGAACGTTTCCTCGCCATCCAGATCGGGCATGGTCAGGTCTAGCAGCACGAGCGCGATTTCGTCGCGCCGCGCCCGATAGATCTCCAAGGCTTCGCGACCGTCGGCGGCGGTCAAGACCCGAAAGCCGTTTCGCTCCAGCATCCGGTTGCCCATGGTCCGGACCGATTCCTCATCGTCCACCAACAAAATCGTACCAGCGCCTTTCCAGGGGGGTTTAGCCTCGCTGGGTTGGGAGAGGACCGGCCTGTCTTGCAAAATGGCGGGAAACAACACCTTGAAGGTCGTGCCCTTGCTCCGTTCGCTGTGCACCTTCAGCGCGCCCTGATGCCCGCGCACGATGCCCAGCACCGCCGACAAGCCCAAACCTCGGCCGGTGAATTTGGTGGTGAAGAACGGCTCGAAGATGCGCCGCTGGGTTTCTGGGTCCATGCCGCACCCCGTATCCGCGACTTCCAACCACACATAGGGGCCTTCGGCCAGTTGCTCATCCGGATAATCCTCGGCCAGGTATTCGGACAACTGATCCAGCAGGCCCGTTGACAGCGTGATCGTGCCGGCATGGTCGCCGAGGGCTTCCGAAGCGTTGATCACCAGATTCATGACGATCTGACGGATCTGGCTGGGATCGCCACGCACGGCTGGAAGCGACTCCTGAAGGTTCAGGTTCAAGATCGCCTTTTTCGAGATGGAAGCCCTGAGCAGGGAGACCATTTCGCCAATCAGCGTTCCAAACTGGATCGATTCGATGACGAATCGACCTTTGCCCGAGTACGCCAGCATCTGCCGACACAGTTCGGCGGCGCGCAGCGCGGTGCTCTCGATCGCCTCCAGACTCTCGCGGGCGGCCGAGTTCGGTGGCAAATCGTCCAGCGCCAGGCTGGCGTTTCCCAGGATGACGGTCAGCAGGTTGTTGAAATCGTGGGCGATGCCGCCGGCCAGCACGCCCAGGCTTTCCAACTTCTGGGTTTCCTGCATCTGGCGTTCCAGTTGCAGCCGCTTGTTCTCCGCCCATTTACGCTCGGTGATGTCGGTGACCGCCAGCAGCAGCAGGGGATTGTTGACTGGCGGACGCCCCAGGGAATGGCCGAGCATGGCGCCCTCCAGGTGCGCGTGAAATCCCGGATCCCGGTCGCGGGGGAATAACGCCTCAAGATGCTTTCCCTCCGGGTTCCTGAAAAAGGCCCGATAGCGCGCCAGGAATACATTGCGATCGTCGCTGGCCATGCACTCCGCGAATGGCGTGTTGACCAACTGGCTCCGGTTGCGACCCACCATCCGGCAGAAGGTGTCGTTGACCTCGTAAATCAATCCCACCTGATCGAGTACCAGATAGCCAATCGGTGCCTGTTGAAACAGGAGGGAGAAGTGTTTGTGGGATTCCTCCAGATCCGTCATGACGCGGCGCAATTCTTCATTCTGCATCTCCAGCTCGATCTGGTGGACCTGGAGTTCATGCACCAGCTTGTGGACCTGTTCGTTGGAAAGCTTTGGCAGGTCCACGGGCTCCAATTTTTGAGAGGGGTATTGCGCGGCGCTGGCTTCCGCCTTCTCGCGAAGGGACTTTGTTCTGTTCTGGCCGTCTTGCGTCATGTCGATCTTCTCTGCTTACTTAAGAATCGCAGCGGATGGCGTTCGGTTCGATTTGATTCGGTCGCTCCCGCTACCCTTCAGCTACCCATGCACGGTTGGAAAGGTCCAGGATGGTCAAGGTGGCGCCCTCGTCGGGGATTTCCGGATTCAGGGACGAGCCGTTGATCAGGATGGGCAGGATCGTGCCGTCCTTGCGTTGCCAGCGCGCTTCCACCGTTCCGACGCCCTGGGTGCGGATCTGTTCGTAGAGATTCTTGCCGACGCTCTCGAATTCCTCCTCGGACAGGTACAACAGGCGCGAACTGTGGTCGATCAATTCCTCGCGGGTGTAGCCGAGCATCTGGCACAGATGATTGTTGACTTCCAGGAAGACGCGGTTGGCGATCCGCGCGATCCCCACCGGCACGGCCCGATACAGGCTGGAAAGCTGGGTTTCGCGCTCGGACAGGACGTGCTGCATGGTTTTGAGCGCCTCGATGTCGATGAAGGTCAACACAACGCCGGAGACTATTCCCACACCGACGTGATAAGGCAGGACCCGCATCAGGAACCAGGCCCCATCCTGGGTGCAAACCTCGCGTTCCCGTTCGGTGCCGGAATGGGCGACTTCACCGATGAGCGCGAATAAATCCACCTTGACCAGGGTGTGGACCAGGTGGTTCACGGGTCGACCGATGTCACTGTCCAGGATTTTGAGGACTCGGCGGACCTCGGGCGTGAAGCGGCGGACCGCCAGGTTCTCGTCCAGGAATAGGGTGGCGATCCGGGTGGTGGTCATCAGGTTATCCAGATCGTTGTTCAGTTCGGTCAATTCAAGAATCTTGTTCTGGTACTCGGTATTGACGGTATGCAGTTCCTCGTTGACCGACTGCAATTCTTCGTTGGTGCTTTGCAATTCCTCGTTACTGGCCAGGAGTTCCTCGTTGGTGGCCTGCAGCTCCTCGTTGGCGGTTTCCAGTTCCTCGATGGTGGCTTGCAGGTTTTCCCGCGAGAACTGCAGTTCCTGCTCCAGGTCGTGGATGCGCTGCTCGGCTTCCTGGTTGACATCGAAGATTTGCGTGCTGCTGACGGGCGGTTCCTTCGCCTGCGAAGTCATTTCCTCAACGAACGCGACCGCCAGCGGTTCCTGGCCTTTTTTCCCCGGCAGCGGCCGAATGCGGATCTGAACATTCCGCGCCCCGTCGCGCCATTTGATCCGGACGTTGGTGTACTTCAGTTCCTCGCCGGTCTTGAACACCTTTTGCAGGCCGGTAGCTAGCGGGATCACCAAATCCTTCACCGCGATCTTGGTGATGTCGTTCATTAACCTGCCCGACGGTAGCCGGAAATAGCCTTCTGACTCGCCCAGGATGTGCAGCGCCTCCATTTGCTCGTTTACCACCACCGCCAGCGGGACGTAATCGCCCGCGAGCGATTGCAGGAAACGGTCGAGCAAACGCTCTTCCTCGTGGTTGCGTAACCAAGGTCCACCGGCGGCCCGGGCGCGGTTCTGCCACGGACGCGCTTCGGGCATGGTGGAAAGCTCCGGGGCGTTGCTGGTGGGTCGGCGCTTGCCCTTGGAGGCGTAAAGCTTGCATTTTTGGTGCAACGGCTCGAACAGATCGGCCAGTTCGCCGGTGGTCTCGCTGCTGCCCA
>JAVMKH010000088.1:0-25335 GCA_031732935.1 Candidatus Contendibacter sp. | reverse complement strand
GTCAGTCTCGATTCGCTGGTGCGCATGTCCTCCAACCCGTTCTTTCCCTACATGTTGGAGCGGATCGAGCAAGGCATTATCGGTGGTCGCTCCGCGAGTACGTCGGCAAATGCCGCGAATTCCACCTACCCCGGTGAAAGCGCGTCCCGGGATCAAGCGCCCGCGAACTCGGCGAAATAAGCCTTAAGGCGAATCGGGGTCCAGATCGCCGAGTCCCGGTGGCGCCAGCACCACCGCATCGATCCGGAATGTGCAACAAGAAACCGTGATTGCGACACGCTAAGATAGCGTGCCCGCGTCCTGCCAAACCACGGCTTGTCCGCGAGATCCTCGTGTTATGCCTTTGATTAAATTTGTAATAATTCTGCTGGCTTTGTTTACCATCGAGCTGATGGGGCCGGTGCAAACCTGGGTCATTGAGCCGTTCACCGCGGCGGTGGCCAAGGTGAGCGCCATCGTGCTTCAGATCTTCGACGGTACCGTACAGGTGCAAGGGATCGTGCTGCGCAATATCGAAACTGGTGCGGCGGTGAGCATTCAGCCCGGCTGCAACGGGGTCGAGGCCATGATCGTGGTGATGGCCGCCATCGCGGCCACCCCAGCGACCTGGAAGCAGAAACTCGGCGGGCTGGCGATAGGTTTTCTGGCCATTCAGGTCCTGAATGTGGCGCGGATCATCAGCCTATTCTATCTGTTGCAATGGAATCCGGTCTGGTTCGAGTGGGCGCACCTGTATCTGTGGCAGGCCCTGATCATGCTCGATGGCCTGATCGTCTATCTGCTGTGGGTGCGGATGCTGCCGACGCCGGCGACCGAAGATCAACCCGCGCCGGCCGGGGAAGCTTCCTCATGACGCCGCGCCGCCCGATTGACCGGTTTCTCCTGCGTACGCTGCTGTGGCTGGCGCCGATGTTCATGCTCTGGTATATGCTGGCGTCGCTGCTGTTGATGCCAGTCGTGGGCTGGACGCATTTTGCCCTCAGCCACTTGTTCCCCCACGCCATCGCCGCCGTCGAACAGCAGGGTCCGGCGGTCGATGTCATTACGCGGTTTACCGTCGCCGCGCCGGCGGACGGCTCGGTCCCAGCCGGCGCGCAAGGGCAACTGATATTCACAATCAACGCGTTGAAGTATGCCTATGGCTTGCCCTTGTTACTGGCGCTGACCCTAGCGGCGCCGACTTCGATGGGTGAAAAGCTTTTTCGTGGAGTGATGGGTGGATTGCTACTCATTCCAGTGCCGGTCTGGGGCATCGCTTGCGAGGCGCTCAAGGTGCTGGTTTTCGACATGGACCCCGCCATCGCCGCGCAAATGGGCACCACGCCGCTGACGCGGGAGCTGTTGGCGCTAGCCTATCAACTGGGGTATCTGATCCTGCCGGCGGTGACGCCGATTCTAATCTGGGCCGCGCTGCATCGGGATTTTTTGGGCGAACTGTTGCCACAAACTCGACTGGCGGCCCCGGCCGCGCCCAAGTCGGACTGACGGGAATCGAAACCCAAGTCACCGTTGGGCTTCGGCAAAAGGCCTGTCCGCGGACGGGCCTTTCCGTTACGTCGCGCTCCTTCTCCGTCGCGGGAAGGGGCTGGACCGCAAGCTAGGGAAGACTTACGCCGCCATGTTTCCCTTGCGCCGCGCTTGACGCCAGACCAGGCCGCCCAGAAGCAGACCAAACAGCATCAACGCCCACTCTCGCAGGGTGGGAATGGGTGCCGCCACCGCCGCCGCCCGCGCTTGAATGCTCGTGCTCGCCGTCGCCGTGTTATTGGCTGCGTTGCTGTCAGTCTCGGTACCACTTGCCGTCGCTGTAACCGAGATGGCATCGGTACCTGCCGTCGCATTGGCTGCGACGTTAACGTTCAGCGTGAGAGTTGGAAGCGCCTGCCGCCAAAGTGCCCACCGTCCATGTGGGGCTGGCCCAGGTTCCGACGCTCGGCGTCGCGGAATCCTCGGTGGTGCCGGCGGGGAAAAGCTCGGCAATGTTCACCGTGACTCCCGAGGCGTCGCTCGGCCCACTGTTGGTCAAAGTCACGGTATAGGCCACGCTGTTGCCCAAAATCACCGGATCGGGCGCGTCGGCGATGGTGACGCTCAAATCAGCCGAACGGTTGACGGTGGTCGTTATGGTCGTCGAATCGTTGGTGTTGTCCTTGTCCGGGTGGGTGCTGGTGATCGCCGATATTGCCGAGAATCGCCCCCTGCGCCTTGGAACTAGGCACGGGCACCGTCAATTGGAGGGTTGCGGTAGCCGCGCTGGCCAGGCCGCCGCTGATGGTCCATTCATGGGTCTCGGTATTGTAGGAACCGTCCCCGCTGCTGGCCGTTACCGTGTAGCCCACGGGCAAGGTGTCCAAAGCCACAATGTTCTCGCCCGCGAGAATGGCGTCGGGACCATTGTTCGTCACGCTGAGCGTATAGGTCAGCGTTTGACCGGCAAGCGCCAGATCGGAGGCCAGGTAATTGACTTTTCCGGCTAGGGCGTAGACGTTGACGGAACGTCTACTAGGGTCGAGAACACCACCACTCCCGGTCTTAAGCACCCCGACTTCCAGGGTGGTCGCGGTTCTATTGCCGAATCCCCCACCAGTGACAATATTTGTCCCAGAATCTGTGTTGGCGCCGTTCATGCGGGTAAAAGTCTGGAAGGTGCCGCCCGTAAGCAAGGTGGAACTTTGGCAGACGATGATGTCCACGGCGGTAATGCGCGCCCCGTTTGGGATGAAAGCCAGGTTTATGGTCGCGGATTGCCTATCGTTCACCGGGAGCAGCTTGGTCCAGATTTCGGTCAGGCTTGCGCTCATATCGCCTGGACAGCCGACAGCCTCGTCCACCCAGGTGTAGCGAGCAAGGCCAAAGGTCCCACTGTAAGTAAGTACTATCTCCGTTCGGACTCAGATTCGCCGTGATGAAACCGTGGACCAGCAAGGCGACGGCGCCTCATAACAGGCTAGCCATTGCCATGATGACGGCCCTTTTGCCGAAATGACTGATCATCAATTCCCTATGTTGACAACCCAAATTTTCTTCGAGTGGAAGAATATAGCCTATCCATTCCACGATGATGCGACCGCAAAACGGAGGCTTGATGCTTCGGCCCATTCGTTCACGCCGCCATCAGCCGCGCCATCTTCTCCCCATCCGGTGCCAGCGCCACCCCGCGCTCGGTGACCAGTGCATCCACCAGTGCCGCCGGGGTCACGTCGAATGAGGGGTTCCAGGCCTTGGTTCCAGCGGCGGCGACCGGCTGGCCGCCGAACGTCAACAATTCCTCGGCGGCTCGTTGCTCGATGGGAATCTCGGCGCCGCTGGCGATATTCATGTCCACGGTCGAGGCCGGCGCCACCACCATGAATCGCACCCCGTGATAGCGCGCGGCCACCGCCAGGCCGTAGGTGCCGATCTTGTTGGCGACATCGCCGTTGGCGGCAATTCGATCCGCCCCGACGATCACCCAACGCACCGTGCCCTGACGTAGCAACGCCGACGCCGCGCCGTCCGCCAGCACCGTCACCGGAATCCCATCCTGAGCCAGTTCCCAGGCGGTCAACCGCGTCCCCTGTAACCAGGGTCGGGTCTCGTCGGCGTAAACCTGCTCGATCAGCCCAGCCTCATGGCCGCGTCGGATGACCCCTAAGGCGGTGCCGTAGCCGCCGGTGGCCAGCGCGCCGGCGTTGCAATGGGTCAGCACCGCGCCACGCTCGCCCAGCAACGCCGCGCCCAGTTCGCCCATCCGTCGATTGGCGGCGATGTCCTCCTCATGAATCGCCTGTGCCTCGGTCAGCAATCGCTCCGCCGGATCGCCAGCCATTTCCGCCATGACACTCTCCATCCGCCGCAGCGCCCAAACCAGGTTGACGGCGGTCGGTCGGGCAGCGGCCAGCACGGCCAGATCCGCGGCGACCCGTTCGCGCCAGCAATGGGGGGTCTCGGCATAGCGGGCACGCGCCGCCAGCACCACTCCATAGGCGGCGGCGATGCCGATGGCCGGCGCGCCTCGCACCACCATGTTCCGAATGGCCTCGGCGACTTCTCCCACTACCGTTAGTCGCCGATGAACGATCGCGCCCGGTAACCGGCGCTGATCCAGCAGTTCCAAAGCGTTCTCGCGCCAGGCGACGGCGCGCGCGCGATCATGGGGAGAGGCCATGGCAATTGAATCCAGTGAAAAATTTGACGATCATTCGAGGCGGCCAAAGGTGGTTGTGCTCTTGCAACAAATGGAATTCACGCGGGATTCTCGCAAAAAATCGCTTGCCAACCGGCCAAGACAGCGCGCAAAATGCAGGCATTTATTGCCGGCACAACATTTTTTGCAATTCTGACACAGTGTTGTATCATTACGTCATGACCGGCCGGTTCACCGTTCCGGTATGCTGATCGAGTGGCGGATCGCGGTTTAACCCACCCTGGTCCCCGCGATTCAAAGTCTGGACGTGCCGTGCACGGGATTTTCCAAGTGTCTGTTTGGGAGAGTATACCGATGAAAGTAAAACTGCATAAGCTTAGCTTGGGTTTGGCTGCCTCGATGGTGCTGTTCGCCGCCCTACCCGCGCAGGCGGCCAACAAGTACGGCTGCATCTATGCCGTCGACCCGTGGGACAAGATCGTCAAGGATCCCTATGGCCGCTGCATTCGCACGCCGTACTGGACCGCCGAGAAGGATGTCGCCGAATGCGGTAGCGCCAGGCCGGTTGAACCGCCCGCTCCGCCGTGTGAAAAGGTCACGCTCGGTACCGATGCACTGTTCGACTTCGATAAATACCATCTGAAGCCGACGGGGCAGGCCAGACTCACCCAGTTGGCGTCCGACATCAATCGGGCTGAGAAGGTGACCAAGGTCAAGATCGTCGGCAATACCGACAGCAAGGGAACCGAGGCGTATAACTACCAACTGGGCCATCGCCGCGCTAACACCGTGGCCGCTTTCCTGGGTGAAAAGGGCGTGCCGCGTTCCAAGATGGTCGTCAGTAGCGATGGCGAACTCAATCCGGTCGCGCCCAACACCCTGCCGAACGGCAAGGATAATCCAGAAGGCCGCGCGCTGAACCGCCGTGTGGATGTCACCACAGTTACGGAGATGTGCCGCGAGTAATTCGCTGGCCGTTTGATCCGTCCTATCCGCGCCCCGGTTCGCCGGGGCGTTTTTTTGCGCCCCGAACATCCGCCGCTATAATCGGCGGGCCCCGGTCGGAGAATCTCCACCATGCCGCAGCCCATCGCCACCCTGCTGAACGCTCGCTGGATCGTGCCGGTCGAACCGGAAGGGCAGGTATTGGAGCATCATGCCCTGGCGATTGAGAAGGGCCGTATTCTCGCCCTCCTGCCCCAGGACCAGGCGGCGACTCGCTTTCGCGCCGAAGTCGCGCTAAATCTCGACCGGCATGTGCTGCTCCCCGGTCTGATCAACGCTCATACCCACGTCAGCATGAGCCTGTTGCGCGGCTTCGCCGATGACCTGCCGCTGATGCGCTGGCTGCAAGATCATATCTGGCCGGCGGAAAGCCGCTGGGTTGATCCCGAATTTGTCCGCGATGGCAGCCGGCTGGCCCTGGCGGAGATGCTGCGCGGTGGCGTGACCTGCTTCAACGACATGTATTTCTTCCCGGAAGTGACCGCCGCCGTGGCGCGTGACTGCGGGATGCGCGCCTGCGTCGGTCTGATCGCCGTCGATTTTCCCACCGCCTACGCCCGTCACCTGGACGAGTATCTAGACAAGGGACTAGCCCTGCACGCCGCGCTGCACGCTGAGCCACGACTCCATGTCGCCTTCGCCCCCCATGCGGCTTACACGGTTTCGGCCCTAGCGCTGGAGCGAATTGGCCAACTGGCGGCGGATTTGGCGATTCCAGTCCACATTCACCTCCACGAAACCGCCGCCGAGGTCGCCCAGTTCCAGGCTCAACACCACTGCCGGCCGCTGGAACGGCTGGAGCAACTCGGCCTGCTGTCGCCGCGTCTGCTGGCGGTCCACATGACCCAGCTTGAGCCGGCCGAAATTGACCGGTTGGCGCAGGCCGGCGTCCATGTCGCCCACTGCCCGGAATCCAACCTCAAACTGGCCAGCGGCTTCTGCCCGACCGCCCGGCTCGACGCCGCCGGGATCAACATCGCCATCGGCACCGACGGCGCGGCCAGCAACAACGATCTCGACCTGTTCGGCGAACTGCGCACCGCCGCCCTGCTCGGCAAGGGGGTGGCCGGTGACCCCGCCGTTCTGCCGTCGGCGCGGGTTTTGCGGATGGCCACCCTCAACGGCGCCCGGGCGCTGGGTCTGGGCGCGGAAATCGGCTCGCTGGAGCCGGGCAAGGCCGCCGACCTGATCGCCGTGGATCTTGGCCAACCAGAAACCGAACCGGTCCATCATCCCATCTCGCAACTGGTCTACGCCACGGGCCGCCATCAGGTTACCGACGTCTGGGTGGCGGGCCAGCATCTGCTGGCCGACCGGCGACTGACCACGCTCGATCTGGACGAGATTCTCCAGCGGGCGCGTGGCTGGCGAGACAAAATTCACGCTGGCCATCGGACGTAAACCACGCCGCCCGCCCGTCAAAGCCGCCAGCGAACCCTTCCGCACCTCTCTCGTTTTCTCGTTTTAAGGTAATCCAGGCCATGACGATCGCCAACCTCAACGTGGATGAACAGGAACTCGCCAAATTCGAGGCGCTCGCCAGCCGCTGGTGGGATCCCGACAGCGAGTTCAAACCTCTGCACGACATCAACCCCCTGCGGCTCGACTACATCGCCGAACGCGCCGGCGCGCTGGCCGGTCAACAGGTGCTCGATGTCGGCTGCGGTGGCGGCATCCTGGCCGAGAGCATGGCCCTGCGTGGCGCCCGAGTGCTGGGCATCGACATGGGCGAGGCACCCCTGGCGGTCGCCCAGTTGCACCAACTGGAATCCGGGGCGGAACTGGACTATCGGCGAATCACCGCAGAGGAGTTGGCCGAAAGCGAGCCGACCGGGTTCGACGTGGTCACCTGCATGGAACTGCTGGAGCACGTTCCTGATCCGGCTTCGACGATTCGAGCCTGCGCCCGGCTGGTCAAGCCCAGCGGGCATCTGTTCTTTTCCACCATCAACCGCCATCCGAAAGCCTACTTGTTGGCCATCGTCGGCGCGGAATACATCCTGCGGATGCTGCCCAAGGGTACCCATGACTACCGCAAATTCATCCGACCCTCGGAATTGGACGGCTGGCTCCGCGTCGCCGGACTGACGCTCCACCATCTCACCGGCCTGCATTACAACCCGTTGACCGGTCGCTACCGGTTGGGGCCAGGAGTATCGGTCAACTACATGGCGCATTGCCGGCCCAACGGCGCGGCATGAACGGGCCGCCCACCTGTGTGTTGTTCGACCTGGATGGCACGCTGTTGGACACCGCCCCTGATCTGGCGGCGGCCTTGAACCGGCTGCGGCGCGAACGCGGCCAATTCGAATTGTCGCCCGCCGCCGTTCGACCCACCATATCCCAAGGCTCGCCGGGGATGCTAAAGCTGGGTTTTGGGCTGGAACCCGACGACGCGGGTTACGCCGAGCTGAATCAACGGTTTCTGGAGCTTTACCGCGAGAACATCGCGGTTGACACCGTGCTGTTCCCCGGCATGGCCGAGGTGCTGGCCCATCTGGAAACCGTCGGCATTCCCTGGGGCGTGGTCACCAACAAGCCGGGCTGGCTGACCGAACCACTGCTGAAGATGCTAGCTCTCTGGCCGCGGGCGGCCTGCGTGGTCAGCGGCGATACCTTGGCCCAGCGCAAACCCGACCCCGAGCCGTTGTGGCATGCCTGCGAACAAATCGGTGTCGCGCCCGTCCGCGCGCTGTATGTCGGCGACGCCGAGCGCGACGTGCGGGCGGGTAATCGGGCCGGCTTGCTCACCTTGGTGGCCCGTTTCGGCTATCTGGGCGCCGAGGATCGACCGGAGGACTGGGGTGCCGCCGGCTTTTTGGAGCGACCGACTGATCTACTCGGCTGGCTGAGCGCGGTTGGCGCGCGACCATGACGGGAACGCCGCCTTCAGCAAGGGGTTATCCGCCCTCAGCCCTTACCAAAGGCCGCCGACCGTCAGCACGCTCAGCATGATCGCCAGCAAGAACGCGCCGATCCGAAACCGACGCCACCATGGCACGGCCGGTCGACTCGCCGCCGACCGGGCCCACAGCAACGTGACGTTGTCCTGACGGAGATTATTGCGCTCCGCCACCGCCGCCAACAATCGCGAGCAAGGACGACCCTCGGCGCGGGCATGACCCAGTACCGCCGCAATTTCCTTTTCGCCCAGCGTCAACAAACCGTCGCTGGCCAACAGAATCTGGTCATCGGGTTTGAGAGGATAGGCTTGGCGCGGCAAATCCACCAACTCCAGTTCCGCGCCGGTGACCGCACTGATCAAGGCGTTGCGATCAGGGTGGCGAGCGGCATCGGCGGCGCTGATTTCCCCATTGATCACTTGATAGGCCAGGATGCTGCGATAAGCATGATCCTGATTCAGTCGGTGCAATCGCCCTCGTCGCCACAACCACAGCGGTGAATCGCCGACGCTGATCCAGTACAGACCTTCTTCCGTCAGCACCACCGCCAGCAGGGTGCAACCCATGCCACGCAATTCGTGCGGATCGCTGGCCACGTCCTTCGCCATTCGCTCGTTGACGCGCGCCAGGGTTTGTTCAAGGCGTTCGGGGATGGCAGCGGCCGACGCCGTGTCGTAAAGTTCGATGAAACTGCGCACCGCCAGAGCACTGGCCCGGGCGCCACCCTGTTCGCCGCCCATGCCGTCGGCCAGCACCAGCAACAGATCACCTGCTTCCAGTTCCGGCGGCAACTCAAAAACTCCATAATCATCTTCCTGTTGGGAACGACTCCCTTGCGCCGCGCCTTCGTCGTGCATCCACGCCGCCATATCATTTCATCCTTCCCGGTGTCAATCACCGTCGCGCCAGTCGAAACCCGGCCCGCACAGCGGGACGAATCGCACCTGGGTTTGACCAAATCGCACGGTCTCCCCACCCACCAGTTCCACCGATTCTCGAACGGGCTGGCCGTTCAGCCAAGTCTCCGAGGCGGCCGACTGCGCCAGGTAAAAACGGCGCGACCGCGCGGTGTAAATGATTGCCGCGTGGTTGTCGGCCGCGATGGTCGGATCGCCAAAGTTCAGACGGATTCGGGCATGCGGCCCACCGCCGATATCGTTGACGCCATAGCTGAGTTGTAGGGTCTGGCCGCGTCCCGGACCCGCGACAATCGCCAGCCAGCCGACGACCGGACCCGTCGCGACGTTCGGCGCCTCCGGGACCGAGGAGGCGATTGTTCGACCGGGGGCTGACGTGGCCGGTGGGGGCACGAGTGGTGCGGGCGCGGCCGGCGGAGGCGTGGCCGGAGCGGTGGGTCGAGCCTTTTCCACCGGTTCGGAACGAACGATGCGGCGGGTAGGTTCGACCGGCTGTTCGGGGATGGTTGGACCCTTTTTAAAGAAGCCACGATAAAGAGGCATGGAGTTGATCCCTTCTGGAGGTTAATGGCAACCGATACTTCGCGCATTCACCCGTCGATTCGAAAGTGCAGGCGTACCTCACCCAGCTCCACCACATCGCCATGGTGCAAAACCTGACTTTGAATTGGCTGTCCATTGACCCGAGTGCCGTTGGTGGAGCCAAGATCGCAAATTTGAAACGTGCCATCGGGCAGATGATAGATCTCGGCGTGACGGCTGGAAACCGAATTGTTGTTGAAGAACAAATCGTTGTCCGGCAGCCGACCCAACCGGCACAACGGCGAGCGTAATCGAAGATCGCCCTTGCCCGGCATGTCGGTGCGAATGAACCGCGCCCGCGTCACCGTGGTTTCCGGTGGGTTGGCCCGCCGACGCGAAAATGGCCAGAATGTCAATTTCATTTTTGATTGAACCCCGTCGAGGTGGGCGATTCCCAGGGATTGCCGGCGTGGGCCGATGGCGCGCTTCGAGTCGGCGCCGCCGGCGTTGCGACGGTCGATGTGGGCCGAGTTTGGCCGCGACGATCCTTTGATCGGGCGGTCCTTGACCGAGTCGGCTCGGCCACGCGCGCGGGCGCTTTCTTGTCCGCGTCTGGCTTGGTCGCCACCCGTTCGTTCGCCGCGCCCGGCCGAAGCGGATTCTCCCTGGACGCCGGCGTCGGCGGGGGAGAAGGGAGGACCCTGGGTTCCGTCGCGACCGCTTCCGGCGCTTTTTCGGACGTGGGTTCCTCCGGTCGCTGCGCCGGTTGCGCCACGGTCGGTTCTTCCTGAAACCGAACCGGTTGCACGACCTGGCCTTGGTGCTCCAGGAGCGGCGCGGATGGTTCGCCGCCTGGCGCCGGCGTGGGTGGAGATTCGCGCAGGGTGGTTTCCACGATGAGCGGCGGCGCGCTCGCGGACGGCGTGGCTGACTCCACCGGCGCGACCCCGGTGGCGGATCCAATCTCGGCCGGCGGGGCGGTGGGCGGCGGTGGCGTGACGGTTGACTCGGGCACTCCAGACGCTGGTGACGATGGCGGTCGCGCGGCGACCGGCTCGGTCGGTTGCCCGTGCGGGCCCTGACCAACGAGGGACGGTTGCGGCGCCGGCGCGGACGGCCAGAGCCATGCCACCATCAGCGCCGTCGCGACCGCCACCGCCACCACGCCGCCGGCCAGGATCGCCATCGGTGCCCGGCGGGGAGGTGAATTCGCATTCGCCGGGGACGCGGCGGGCGCTTCCTGCTGGTTGGCAAGCCGAGGACTCTTAACGGCGGGCGGAGTCGTTTCGGCTTTGCCTTCCTTGAATTCCATCTTCGGCGGCGGTGGCGCTGTCGGCGGATGGCCGGATACGGATCGTGCGGTCGGCTCCTGGCTCGACGGCTTGCCGGACCTGATCACCGGCGCCGCCATCATGATTACGGTTTCGTCGCTCCCGTCGTCTTGCGACCCAGCGAGCGCGGCCTGCATTTCGGCCACGTCGCGGAACCGCATTTCCGGCCGCACCGCCAGCGCTCGGTCGATGACCCGCAGCAGATTGCTGCTGTAGCGCCCAGCACCCGCCGTGACCGCCGGCGCCAGATGGTCGTCCAGCAAGCGTTCAGCGGCTTCCGCCGGAGTGTGACCGATCACGCAGCGATAGAGCACGGCGCCGAGGGCGTAAAGATCGGTCCAGGTGCCGTAGCGATCATTGCGGGTGGTGTACTGCTCCGGCGGTGAGTACCCTGGCGTTACTAGACTGGTCACGCTCTGGCTGTGGCGGTTGATCGCCGCTCGGGCGGCGCCAAAGTCAATCAGCATGACCCGATGATCGCGTGCGCGGACGTACAGATTGGCCGGCTTGATGTCGCGATGCAGATAGCCCTGTTCATGCACCGCTTGCAGGGCCGGCAGCACGTCTTCTAGCAGGCCACGCACCTGATCCTCGCCCAGCGTTTTGCTTTCGTCCAGAATCGTGCTCAGGGGTTCGCCTTCCTCGTACTCCATAACGATATAGGCGGTGCCGTTGGCGCGGAAGTAACGCTTGACCCGCACCACGTAGGGATGCTGGATGCGGGCCAGCACTCGCGCCTCGTCGAGAAAGCGTTCCAACCCCCATTCGTAATCCGAGGTTTGCCCGCCGGCGGCGCTGGACAGCCCCTGGGTATTGGCATAGACCATCACGCCGTCGGCATCGCGGAACGACCACTCGACGGGAAAGTACTCCTTGATGGCGACCCAAGCGTCAAGGTGCGTGTCCAGGGCCTTGTAGGTCACTCCAAATCCGCCGGCCCCCAGGATGGCGTCGATGCGATACTCGTCCAGATGGTAGCCCGACGGCAAGGCGTTGGTCCGGCGAGCGCCGCTTTTGGAGGGCGTGGATGGCTGGGCGGTATTTGTGTTCATGACGGCGAATCGGATGTGGCGTGAAACGGGCGGCTAGAAATCCGCGCCGCGGGGCGTGCGCGGGAAGGGGATGACATCCCGGACGTTGGCCATGCCGGTCACGTAACTGACCATGCGTTCGAACCCCAGCCCGAATCCGGCATGGGGTACGCTGCCGTAACGACGCAGATCCCGATACCAATTATAAGCGGTTTTGTTCATCCCCAGCGCATCCAGACGCGCGTCCAGCACCTCCAGCCGTTCCTCGCGCTGGCTGCCGCCGATGATCTCGCCAATGCCCGGCGCTAGCACGTCCATGGCCGCCACCGTGCGGCCGTCGTCGTTCAATCGCATGTAAAAGCTCTTGATTTCCTTTGGATAGTTCATCAATATCAGCGGCCGGCCCACATAATCCTCGGCCAAATAGCGCTCGTGTTCGGACTGCAAATCCATGCCCCACACGATCGGAAACTCGAACGGCCGGTTGGTGTGTTGCAGAATTCGGATCGCCTCGTCGTAGTCCATGCGTTCGAACGGCGATCGCACCACCTGTTCCAGCCGCTGGACGCAGGCTTTATCGATCCGCTGGGCAAAGAAGGCCATGTCGTCGGCGCGTTCCTCCAGCACCGCCTGGAAAACGAACTTCAGCAGCGCCTCGGCCAGGTCGGCGTTGGCGTGCAGGTCGGCGAAGGCGGTTTCCGGCTCCACCATCCAGAATTCGGCCAAATGGCGGCTGGTGTTGGAATTCTCGGCGCGGAAGGTCGGACCAAACGTGTAGACCTTCGACAGCGCCAGGCAGTAGGCCTCGACGTTGAGCTGGCCGGAAACGGTCAGAAAAGTTTCGCGGCCGAAGAAATCCTGGCTGAAATCGATTCCGCCATCGGCGGCGCGCGGCGGATTGACCAAGTCCAGGGTGCTGACCCGGAACAGGGCACCGGCGCCCTCGCAGTCGCTGGCGGTGATGATCGGCGTGTGAATCCAGAAATAGCCCCGCTGGTGGAAGAAATTCTGAATGGCTTGGGCCAGGCAATGCCGCACCCGCGTCACTGCGCCGATACTGTTGGTGCGGGGGCGCAGATGCGCCACCGTCCGTAAATACTCGAAGCTGTGCGGCTTGGGCGCGATGGGATAGGTTTCCGGGTCCTCAATCTCGCCCACCACCTCGATGCGCTCAGCCCGCAATTCCACGCTCTGGCCCTTGCCGGTGGAGGGAACCAGTTCGCCAGTGACGCGAATCGCGCAACCCGCGGTCAAATGCGTCACCTCACTGGCGTAATTCGGCAGTTCGACGGGTGCGATCACCTGCAAGGGTTCAAAGCACGAGCCATCGTGGACCGAGACGAAGGATAGACCCGCCTTGGAATCGCGGCGGGTGCGCACCCAACCTTGCACCATGGCCCGACTGCCGGACGGGACGCGGCCATCCAGCACGGCGGCGATGGGATGAACGGATATCGAGCGGTCCACTCCTCGTAACCTTTTAAAGTGACTGACCGTATTTATGCAAGTAGTGTGCCTTGGCTTGGCCGATCCAGTCTTCGCGGCGAATGCGGCCCGCGAACTTGATGGCGGCTTCAACCCGCTGGATATCGGCGTCGCTCAGGGTGGCCAATTCCCGAAAATTGGTGACACCGCAAGCATTCAGCTTCTTTTCCAAGGCTGGACCAATCCCATTGATCAGCTTGAGGTCGTCGGGCGATTCGGGGACGGGGGCGGTGGGTTGGATGGTGGGCGCTTCGGCGACCGGCGCTTCGGCGACTGGCGTCGGTTCGGGGGTGGACGGCGGCGCGAGCGTGACGGGGGGCGATTCCACCGCGACCGTGGGTTCCACCACGGCGAGTGGCTCCGATACGGTAGTTTCCAGGGTATCCACTGTCGGCGGCGGTTCGGCCAGAGCGGGCGAACCAAATCCACCGTGGCGCAGGACCGCGAAGTAGTCGCTCCACCATTGATTCTGGATTTGAACCCAGCGTTGTAAAACTTCTTCCATCTGCCGCGCCCAGGACGCCATCACCTCGGGCGCACCCTTCTCCTGGGCGATGCGCCGCACCCACTCCTCCACCCAAGCCGCTTCCTGCTCCAGCGACCGTTGAATCGCGGCTTCCCAACTCGCCAGGTTCTTCAAGTAGATTTCCCGCCAGGCCTCGACGCCGGCGGGCGGTTGCAACGGGATGACCGAACAGAGGCTTTCCCACAGCCGTTTCTGAGCATCGGTCCAAGTCTTGAGAATATTTTCATGAATCCACGGCTTCACGGTCACGACCCTCTACCCCTGATGAAATCGTTTAGCCATCGGCTTCGGGCCATCGCCCGAATCGCGGACAGCGCCAAGAACACCGCCAATCTTAGGACCGAGTATCGGTTAAAGCCAATCCGGTCTTCGAAATTATCCCCAGCCCATTTTCAGTCGTCGTATCCTCCAACCGGATGAAATCCACAAACCGGCACGATGCCTGTCTGGTGGATTGCTATAATCCCAATCCTTGCCACCGCCGCGCGCGGGATTTTCTCCATAAATATATTCTTACGGATACGACCATCATGGCGTTTTGGCAACGTCTGCGGGAAGACATCTACTCGGTATTCGACCGCGATCCAGCGGCGCGCAATGTCCTTGAGGTTCTCACCGCCTATCCTGGCATCCACGCCATACTGTTCCACCGGATCAATCATGCCCTGTGGAATCTGGGCCTGAAGTGGCTGGCGCGCTTTCTGTCAGCCGTCACCCGCTGGCTGACCGGGATCGAGATTCATCCCGGCGCCAGGGTTGGCCGACGTTTCTTCATCGACCACGGCATGGGCGTGGTCATTGGCGAAACCGCCGAGATCGGCGACGACTGCACCCTCTATCAGGGTGTCACCCTGGGTGGCACCAGTTGGAACAAGGGTAAACGCCACCCCACCCTGGGCAACAACGTGGTGATCGGCGCTGGCGCCAAGGTGCTGGGGCCGTTCAAGGTCGGTGACAATGCGCGCATCGGCTCGAATTCAGTGGTCATCAAGGAAGTGCCGGCGAACGCCACGGTGGTCGGCGTGCCGGGCCGGGTGGTCGAAGCGGGCGGCGCGGCCAACGACGTGCGCCGGGAGATCGCTCGCAAGCTCGGTTTCGACGCCTACGGCGCCACTCCCGACTTGCCCGATCCCGAGGCTCACGCCATCAACCGGATGCTGGACCATATCCACGCCCTGGATCGCACCGTCCGCCAGCTTTGCCAAACGCTGCGGGACGCGGGTATCGATCCGGGCGAACCGTGTCTGCCTGAGTTGAACGGTTGCGCACTACACTCGGCGGCCAGCCAGGAAGGTTGGCCCCAACCCGACGATCCAGGCGTGGCCCCGGCCGGACGGAACGCCGACGCCTCGGCCTGAGCGCCGCCATGCGGGAACTTAGCGGGGCGGCGCGCGCCCATTTCGACCAGCCGCGTCATGTGGGCGCGCTGGACGTGGATGCCCCCAACGTGGCAACGGCCCGGGTGGGCGAACCGGCCAGTGGCGCCATCCTGCAACTGCATCTGCGAATCGGCGCGGACGGTTCGATCACCGCCGCCCGATTCAAGGCCTACGGTTGCGGCTGGCTCATCGCCTGCGGCTCGCTACTGGTTGAACGGCTTCAGGGCCGAACGCTGAAGCAGGCCGCGCGCTTGCGGCATCACGAACTGGTCGAGACTCTCGATGTGCCGCCGGAGAAGCTGTATTGCGCCGTGCTGGCCGAAACCGCCCTCAAAAAAGCGCTGCGCGCCTGCCCCGCGCAACCAACTCCGCCCGTCGCTATCCAATCCGATCATCTCTAAACGTTTTCATCTGGAGAAACCGCCATGACGATCACCCTCACCGAAACCGCCGCCGCCCGTGCCCACGCTTTTTTGGCTAAAAAAGAACAAGCGCATGGCCTACGACTGGGCGTGCGCAACACCGGCTGTTCCGGCTATATGTACACCGTTGGACTGGCGGATGCGATTTCTCCCGACGATGAGGTATTCGAATCGCGGGGAGTCAAGGTCGTGGTCAGCGCCAAAAACTTGCCCTACCTGGACGGCTTGGAAGTGGATTATGCCAAACAAGGACTGAACGAGGGTTTCCGTTTTCGCAACCCCAACGCCAAGGATCTGTGCGGCTGTGGAGAAAGCTTCAGTGTGTGAACGAGGATAAAATCCAAGGGCATCGGAGGGTCACGGATTTTAATCATTGAAAAGGGATCGCATGCCCCGAATGGTTCTGGCCGTCCTGGGTTCCGTGGCACTAGCGGGTTGCGCCGCGTTGGACAGCGGTCTTGGAGCGACCGTCGCCACCGAACGTCCATGGATGGAGGGCGCCGGCCCGACGACTACGCTATCCGCTCCTCCACCGGCACTCGTCACCACCAAACCGCCCACTCCGGCGTTCGTCGAGGAACGCGCCCGGCAAGCTTACGAAACCGGCCGATGGGATGTGGCGGAGGGTTACTATTTGCAATGGATCCGGTTGCAACCCAACGACGCCGGACCCTGGTTTCAACTCGGTAATCTGTACGCCGAGCAGGGACGGCTGGATGCGGCGGAACGCGCCTACCGGGAAGCGCTGCGCCGTCGTGACGAAGCTCGAACCCTGCACAATCTCGGCCTGGTGCAGGTCAGACTGGGGGTTGGCGCCCTGCGCGAGGCGCAACGACGATTGCCGCCAGACGATTCGGCGCGTCGGGAAACCCGCGAGTTTTTGCAAACGCTATTGGAGGCGGCGCAATAACCATTGGCGGGTAACCCGGCGCCGCGTGTTCGATCAGTGGGAGGGCATGACATGACATACCAACACATTCTGTTCGCGGCGGATTTTTCCGATGACGCGCCACGGGTGGGAGAACGCGCTCGGGAGATCGCCCGGCGCTGCGGGGCGCGCTTGAGCCTTATTCACGTGGTCGAGGATCTCAATATCAGCCTCGGCGGGGGCTACGAATTGCTGCCGGTTTTGCCGGAGCTGCCCGACGAGGCCCTGCTGCGGGAAGCACGGGAACTGCTTGGAGAGTTGGCGCGGCGGTTGGAAGTGGAGGATGCTGAAAAATGGGTGATCAACGCGCCGTCCACCAAGGAAGGCATTCTCGGCGCGGCCCGGGACCACGGCGCGGATCTGATCGTGGTGGGCAGCCATGGTCGCCACGGGTTAGCACTGCTGCTAGGTTCGACCGCCAACGCTGTGCTGCACGGCGCGCCCTGCGACGTTCTGGCGGTACGGATTTGAAGGCGAAGAACCAAAGGCGAAAGGCTAAAGTAAGGTTAAAGGTTAACCACCTTTAGCCTTCCCTCTTCCTCCTCCGGCTGCGGCGCCACATCCACCGACACCTCCAGCGAGTGCGAGCCGCCGCCGGTCATGACACCCTTGAGTGGGGCGACATCGCCGTAATCCCGCCCCCAAGCCAGCGTGATATGTTTTTCTCCAGGCATGCAGTCGTTGGTCGGATCGAACTCCGCCCAGCCAACACCTGGCACATAGACCGCCAGCCAAGCGTGAGAGGCGTCCGCTCCGATCAGCCGCGGCTGGCCCGGTGGCGGCAGGGTTTCCAGATAGCCGCTGACGTAACGCGCTGGTAACCCCAAGGCGCGCAGACAAGCCATCGCCAAGTGGGCGAAGTCCTGACAGACGCCGCGCCGCTCGGCGAGCACTTGGTCAAGCGGGGTGGCGATCGTGGTGAAATGTGGGTCGTAGGCAAACTCCCGGTGAATGCGTCGGTTCAGATCGGCCATGGCTTCCAGCAGCGGTCTGCCCGGCAAGAAGCTTGACGCGGCGTATTCCTGAAACGGTGGCGCGGCGACCACGAACGGCGAGTCCAGCATAAATTGTCGGGCATCGATGATCTCCGGGTCCGGATCTTCCCGTAACGCCGCTAGTGCCTGCTCCCAGGAGGGCGATGGGCTGGATTCGGTGAATTGCCGCGTGGGCAATACCCGTACCCCCGTGGCAACCGTAACCTCCAATTGCTGATGGATGTCCTGAATGACGAAGTAAAGCACCCGGTTACCGAAAAAATCCCGTCGCTCCACCGAGAGCGCCGGACGTGGGCGAATCGTGACCCGACTGGGATGACACTGTTGCCAGGATGTCTCCCGTGGTAGCAATCGGGCCTCGTTGTGACACAACGCCACGTCGCTGCTGTAGTGGTAAACGGTGCGGTGAGTAATAAGATACTTCATTGTGGCTGCATGGCGATCAGTTGCCGGGGAACCTCGGCGTGGCTGAAGTGGCTGTGGGTCAGGGCGTCGGAAAGTTCCAGCAGTGGGCGTCGCAAGGCTTCCAGCAGCCGGGACAATTCGGCGTTGGCATGGGTGCTGTTGGGGGACAGGTTGGCCAGTGCCTCAATATCCGCCAGTTGGAGGGTGGCGGTGGCTTCCAAAATCAACCGTTCCTCGGCACTGCGGTAAGGAGAACTACTGGCCTGATGCAACCGGCCAATGTGGCGGTGCAGCCGCCGCAACTGGTAACCGACGGCGCGCGGATTATCCTCGTCGAACAGCAGCAGGTCGATGATGGCGGTCGGGTGTAGGGCCGAACGGTAACGACGCCGGTAGGCGGTCAAGTTATCGGTGATGGTGAGCACCACTTCCCACAGCGACACGCCCCGGTTACGGGCGGTAATGAAAGCCAGATGGAACAGATCCAACGTGCGTAGTACCCGTTCCAGGTAACGACCGATGTCAAGAAACAGCCAGCCTTGGTGGTGCGGCAGAGTTTCGTTGTTCAAGCCGCAGAATCCAGCGATCAACATCAGATTCTCTTCCAGCAGCTCGCGCGCTTGCCGGGCGCCCAAGTTCGCTGGTAGCTCCTGAATCCGCTGTTGTAGACGGTTCAGCAGGCGCCAGCTATCGTCGCCCAGATGGTTACGCACCGCGCGCCCCGTGCGCAGCATCCCGTCCAGGATGATCCGCAAACCACCAGCATGATCCGCGTCCATCATCGGACTGAGCAGAGCCTGCCGCAGGGCGAAGAAGCGGGCACGTGGCGATTCCGCCATCGGCGGTGCCGGAATATCCAGGGCGTCGAGCAGATCGTCCAGGTAACGCTCGTCGGTGCTATCCTGCTCCCATTCCAGCAGTCGTCCAAACGCCTCCCGCAATAGACGGGTAGTGCCATCTAGCCGTTCGCTGTAGCGACCTAGCCAGTACAGATTGTCGGCCACCCGGCTAGGCAGGTCATTACCGTCGCGGGTGACGAAGATAGGGCCGTAGCTCTGACGCAGCAGGCTGACGTGTTTCTGCGGTGTCGGCGCCAGTACCCACCAATCCTTGCTGATGCCGCCCTGCCGTACCGCGGCCTGCAAGGTTTCCAGCCCTGAGGAAACTCGGGCCAGACCGCCTGGCATCGCCCGGTAACCATCGCCGTCAACGACCGTAAAACCGCGCAACATGACCGGCTGCGGTGTCAGTTGGCCATCCTCCAACACCGGGGCGGTGGACAGGGGCAACATTTCCCGGCCAACATAAAGATGCGGGGCGGCCTGGATGCGCTCCACCAGGCGCGCGCGGACCGTCGCGTCGAGTCGGGAACCATCCCAGCGGGGCTGGTCGGGCAAGATCGAATGCACCACCAGCCGTTCCAAATGGGCCAGGACATAGCTGCGGTCGTCGGGATTGCCGCACCACCAAGTCGGTAGCGACGGCAGCTTGAGATCCTCGCCCAGCAATTGTCGGCACAGCAGCGGTAGAAAGGCGGCCAAACCCGGATTTTCAATAAAACCACTGCCCAGAGCGTTAGCCAAGGCGACATGACCGCCGCGCGCCGCCTGTAGCAGACCAGGAACCCCCAGTAGAGAATCGCCGCGCAGCTCCAACGGGTCACAGTAAGCGTCCGCTACCCACCGCAGGATGACGTCCACCGGCCGTAAGCCCCCCAGTGTCTTCAGCCAGACCCGGCCATCCCGTACCGCTAGGTCCTCGCCCTCGACCAAACTGAGCGACAGGTAGTTGGCCAAATAGGCGTGCTCAAAATAGACTGGACTGTTAGGGCCGGGAGTCAACAGCACCACATGGGGATTCTCGGGATGGTGACGCGCCAGCTTGGCCAGGGTAGCGCGTTCGGTCTCCAAAAAACTGGCCAGCCGGCGCAGCGGCGCATCGCGGTAGAGCATCGGTAGCGCCCGCGCCAAAATGATCCGGTTTTCCAGCGTGTAGCCCGCGCCGGAAGGCGACTGGGCACGGTCGCCGTAGACCCGAAACACGCCGTCCGGGCCACGGGCGAGGTCCACTCCGTGAAAAATCAGCCAGCGACTGCCGGTCGGCAAGGCTTGGTGGCAAGGGTGAAGAAACCCGGAGTAGGCGTAGACCAGTTCCGGTGGCAGCCAACCTTGGCGCAGCGCCAGCCGCTGATCGTAAATATCCGCCAGCAGAGCATTCAGCAGGCGCGAGCGTTGCTCCAACCCCGCCGCCAGGACGCTCCATTCCTCACCAGTCATCAGCAGGGGAACGATGTCCACCCGCCACTGGCGCGGCGCGGCGCGTAGGTCGCCATAGCTATTGTAGGTGACGCCGTCCGCTCGCAGCAGACGCTGAACCTCGGCATGGCGACGCTCCAGTTCCTCGCCACCGGTTTCCTCCAAAAACCGCGCCAGATCGCGCCAGTGGGACCGCAGTACGCCCGGTGCCGCGTACATCTCGTCGTAGCCGGACTTGGGGATCGGGTAGTCGTCGATTAGGGTATTGCTGGGCGTGCTTGGAACGTTGGGATCAGCGAGGGATACGGCTTCGATCATGAATTTTTCCACGGAGAGAAACAACGCGATGCCCTGCCCACCGGTACAACCCAGCTTGGAGTTCGCGCGGTGGCCAATGACGCGGGAACGGCGACCCCTCCGACAGCGCGGTTTGACGAAGGCGGTGGCGCGCGAGCGCGACGCTAGGCGCGGGCACGGACGTTGGCGCGGCGTAGCCGTTCGGCCATGACCCGCATCACTTGCAGGGCGAACAACGGCGTGCGCTGCACGAGATTCAAAAAGTGCTGCCGAGTGATCGAGGTGAGCACGCAATCGGTGTGGGCGACCGCGCGCGCGCTGCGCGGTCTGTCGTCGATCAACGCCAGTTCGCCCAGAATGCCGCCGGCCTCCACCGTTTCCAGAATCAGGTTGTCCACCACGATATCGGCCCGGCCCTCGGCCACGATATAGAGACAGTCGCCCGGATCGCCCTCCCGAAAGATGATCTCGCCCTGGGCAAAGGATTGATATTTCTCGATCTGGTTTGAGAGATCCTGATGTTGCATGGAGCGAGCCCTCCTCGCGCAATGAGGACCATGGAGACGGTTGCCTGCTCTTTGCACCTTGGCACACTGGCCAGCGGGTGCGATAATCCCATGACGATTTAGTCTGTTTCCAGTTTAGCCCACTTCACGGGGGGTGCGATAGCATGACCTCGCCCCCTTCCTACCCAAGATCCGTTTCCCTTCTCGGAGCGTGGCCATGCGCGATGGCGTGGAAAAGCGGCAATTCGCCCGAACCGAGGTCAACGCGGCGGTCCAGTACCGGCTTGCCGACGGCGAGGCGGCACGCGACGGCTGGTTGGGCAATATCAGCGCGGGTGGCGTTCTATTATGGACCGACGATGAATTGCCGGTCGGAACCACGCTGTATCTGCGCATCCGCGCCGAGGAACTGGGGGACACGGAAATGGAGGTGACCGCGACTATCGTGCGCCTCGTACCCGCGCGCCAAGATGGACGGCTTGGATACGGCTGCCGGTTCGACGCGATTTACAGCGGCCCCTTCGTCGATGCGGGTTGAGTGCCGCGACGATGAAAACGGCGGTGGTGATTGACTCGGCCTGCGATCTGCCAGCCGCCTATATTCAGCAGCATCAATTGTATCTGCTGCCACACAGGGTGATCGTGGGCGACCAGATACTGACCGACACCCGCGACGTCAATCTGACACTAGCTTTTCATCATCGTCACGCCGTCCAGTCGCGGAATTGGGAAGCGATGATCGATCCCTGTTCGGCCAACGCCATCGCCGAGCTGTTTTTGAATCGCTTGGTGATCAATCATGATCGGACGATCCTGCTCACGATCTCGCAAACCCGCAGCCAGTTGTTTCAGAATGCGACTGAGGCGTCATTCGCCGTCGTGCGCGGCTATCGCGAGCGGCGCCAGCGGGCCGGTCTGAACACCCCGTTCCAACTCAACGTGCTTGACAGTCGGACGGTCTTCGCTGGCCAAGCGGTGTTGGCGCTTGAGGTGATCCGGTTGTTGCAAAACCCGGATTTGCCTTTTGGCGAACTGCGCCGGCAGGCGGAGGCGTTCCGGCGCCACATCCGCTGCTACGTTCTGCTCGACAGCCTATCCCACCTTCGCTATCAGGCCGGCGGGAAGGGCGGGAACGACATCGGGTTTCTCGCCCACCATCTTGGCTCGCTGTTGGGCGTCAAACCGGTCGCCCGCTTCGTGGAAGGCGAAACTGAGTTGGTGCTCAAGGCGCGCGGTTTCGATCATGCCCTGGCTGGCTTGTTCGAGCGCGCCAAGCTGGAAATCGATCAGGGCTTGCGCAATCCCCTGGTCGTGCTCAGCTACGCCGGTGATCCACAAGGACTCCAACGCAAGCGCGCCTTCATCGAGTTCGAACGCCATGCCCGGCAGTGGGGTATCGAGGTGATGGTCTCGATCATGAGCGCTACCGGCAGCGCCTATCTTGGCCCCAACGCGGTTTCGCTGGCGTTCGCCGCCGCCTGACTTCCAAGTTCGAATGGCCGATGGATTGCCGAAGAATCGGCTTGCTTCATCCCGGTTCTTCACCTATAGTGGTGTCGTATGATTCTCAAGCAAGTGAATTTGCTCGTTCATTGCAACTCCCCTCGGTCGGCAATCCCGTTCGTCCTATTCCCTGCCTTGATTTTCGTGCGGCTTGTTTGGGTGATCGCCCCGACTATTCAACGTTCTTCAGTTTTCAGGAATCTCGCATGTCCACTGGTACCGTGAAATGGTTTAACGAATCGAAGGGTTTTGGTTTTATCTCGCCTGACGATGGTGGTGACGATTTGTTCGCGCATTTTTCCGCGATACAGGCGCGGGGATTCAAGACGCTCAGGGAAAATCAGAAGGTTTCCTTCGACGTGGCGACAGGCCCCAAGGGCAAGCAGGCCACCAACATCCGCCCGCTCGACTAATCCCGCCAGAATTTCAAGAGCCCGGCCAGTGCCGGGCTTTTTTGCGCCTGGACAGGCGGAAAGCGCGGATTCCGTTCCGTTCAATCCGAGCCGCCGCCATGGGACAATAAGCGGCATGTCTCGTCACTCGGATTCGTCGCCGCCCATGTCCACGCCCGCCGCCACGCCCATCCTGTCCCGTCTGCCGCGACCGGCGCTACCGCCGGACAGCCAGCGATCGCTACGCTGGGGCCAGTTGCATGGCGCCAGCCCCGCCCTGTTGATTGCCGCCGCCGCGACCCGTCATCACGGTCTGACGCTGGTCATCGCGCCGGACAGTCAAACCGCGCTGCGGTTGGAAACCGAACTGCGGGTGTTCGGCGGGCCGAATCTGGAGATCCTGGCGTTTCCCGACTGGGAGACGCTGCCCTACGACGGCTTCTCGCCGCACCAGGACATCGTGTCGCAGCGGCTGGCGACCCTGTATCGATTGCCACGGCGACGGCGTGGGGTGCTGGTGGCGCCAGTGGCCACGCTGATGCAACGGCTGGCGCCACGCGACTATCTGGACCGACACGCACTGCTGCTGACGGTCGGCGAACGGCTGGAATTGGAGCGCTTCCGCCAGCGGCTGGAAGCGGCCGGCTATGCCTGCGTCTCGCAAGTGGTCGAGCGCGGCGAATTCGCGGTGCGCGGTTCCATTCTCGATCTGTTCCCGATGGGCGCCGAACGGCCGTATCGAATCGAATTGTTCGACGACGAAGTCGAAAGCATCCGCGACTTCGATCCCGACACCCAGTTGTCGATAGCCAAAGCCGAACGCATCGAACTGTTGCCCGCGCGCGAGTTCGCGCTCGATCGGGACGCCATTACCCGTTTCCGCCAGGGCTGGCGGCGCCAGTTCGAGGGCGATCCCCAGCGCAGCCCGATCTACGTTGAGGTCAGCGCCGGTCACGCGCCCGGTGGAATCGAGTACTACCTGCCGCTGTTTTTCGAGCAGACCGCGACTCTGTTCGATCATCTGCCCGCCAGCACGCTGGCGATTCGACTGGGGGGCGTGGATGCGGCGATGACAGCGTTCCAGGAACAAATCATGGACCGCTACGAGCAGCGCCGGTACGACGCGGAGCAGCCCTTGTTGCCGCCGCCGCTGCTTTTCTTGGAAGCGACCCAGGTGGAACGGGCGCTGGGGCGTTATCTTCGGGTTGAGATGCAAGAGGCGAGCGGCGGCGATATCGACTTCCCCACCGCGCCGCCACCGGTTCTGCCGCTCGAACCGCGCGCCGAACGACCCGCCGCCGTGCTGGAACGGTTTCTGGCGGAATTTCCGGGACGGGTCCTGTTCGCCGCCGAATCGGCCGGGCGGCGGGAAGCGTTACTGGAAACATTGCGCGGCCATGGCTTGCGGCCGGTGGCCTGCGAGGGGTGGGTCGAATTTCTGGCGCGGGAGGAGGCGCGGCTGGCGTTGACGGTCGCGCCGCTGGAACAGGGTCTGTTGCTGACCGAACCGCCGCTGGCGATCCTCGCCGAGACGCAGTTGTACGGCGAGCGGGCGCGACAAATTCGCCGCCGCGCGCCCAACCGCGATCCCGATGCCATCATCCGCAATCTGACCGATCTCAGCCTGGGCGCTCCCATCGTCCACGAGGAACACGGGATTGGCCGCTACGCCGGGCTGGAGCGGCTGAACGTGGCCGGCATTGACGGCGAGTTTGCGGTGATCGAATACGTCGGCGGCGACCGGCTGTATGTCCCCGTGGCGTCCCTGCACCGGCTCAGCCGCTACACCGGGGCCACGCCGGACGCCGCGCCCTGGCACAAGCTCGGCAGCGGCCAGTGGGAACGGGTTCGGCGCAAGGCCGCCGAGCAGGCCAGCGACGCGGCGGCGGAACTGTTGGACCTGTACGCCCGCCGCGCGGCCCGGCCTGGTTATGCCTTCGGCTTGAGCGAGGCGGATTATGTCGCGTTCGCCGCCGCCTTCCCGTTCGAGGAAACCGCCGACCAGCAGGCCGCCATCGAGGCGGTGATCGCCGACCTGCGCTCCGGCAAGCCGATGGACCGAGTCGTGTGCGGCGATGTCGGTTTCGGCAAGACCGAGGTGGCGATGCGCGCCGCGTTCGTGGCGGTGCAGGACGGGCGGCAGGCGGCGGTACTGACCCCGACCACCCTGCTGGCTCAGCAGCATTATCAGAATTTTCTCGACCGCTTCGCCGACTGGCCGGTGCGAATCGAACTGCTGTCGCGGTTCCGTTCGGCTAAACAGCAGGCCGAGACGCTCCAGGCGCTGGCCGAGGGGCGGGTGGACATTCTGATCGGCACGCACAAGTTGTTGCAGGACGGGGTCAGGTTCAAGCAGTTGGGCCTGGTGGTGGTGGACGAGGAACACCGCTTCGGGGTGCGGCACAAG
>JAVMKH010000087.1:0-25352 GCA_031732935.1 Candidatus Contendibacter sp. | reverse complement strand
GATCTGTTGACCGCGTTGCGGGAGGCCGATGATCATGGCCTGCTGGACTGGTGTTTCCTGAGCAGCGGGAAGAGTGTCAAACCCTTCAGCAACTTGCGAAAAATCACCCCCGACTTTGGGCAGAGTGCGTCGCCGCCCTTGAAATCCCAGTTGACTCATGACTCATTCATTAACCTCAAACCAGCAGAGAGAAGCCGCTAAAAGCCCGCCTTCAGTGAAAAACCCTCCGGTTCATCGCGCCCGCTGCAAGGCCCGAATCCCCTGTTCCAGCCCTTCCAACGTCAGCGGAAACATCCGCTCGCCCATCATGTCCCGCACGATCTGGACCGATGGAATGTGGCTCCAGCGGTTTGGCCACACCGGATTGAGCCAGATGGCGTTCGGGTAGGCGCGCAACAAGCGGCTCAACCAGATATGGCCAGCCTCAGCGTTGAAGTGCTCGACGCTGCCGCCCGGATAAGTGATTTCGTAGGGGCTCATGGTGGCGTCGCCGACCAGGATCAGCTTGTAGTCCTGACCGAAGGTATTCAGCACCGTCGTCGTGTCGGTTTTTTCGTTGAAGCGGCGGCGATTGTCCTTCCACACGCCCTCGTAAACCATGTTGTGGAAGTAGAAGTATTCCAGGTGCTTGAACTCGCTGCGCGCCGCCGAGAACAGCTCCTCGCACTCCTGGACGTGATCGTCCATCGACCCGCCGACATCCAAAAACAGCAACACCTTCACCGCGTTGTGTCGCTCCGGCACCATCTTCAATTCCAGATAGCCAGCGTTGCGGGCGGTTGACCGGATAGTGTCGTCCAGATCCAGTTCTTGGGCCGCGCCTTCGCGGGCGAACCGGCGCAGGCGGCGCAGCGCAATTTTGATGTTGCGGGTGCCCAGTTCGACCGTATCGTCGAAATTGCGGAATTCACGGCGATCCCAGACCTTGACCGCTCGCCGGTGGCGGGACGCGTCCTGGCCGATACGGATACCCTCCGGGTTGTAGCCGTAAGCGCCGAAGGGCGAGGTACCGGCGGTGCCGATCCATTTGCTACCACCCTGGTGGCGGCCTTCCTGCTCGGCCATGCGCTGGGCGAAGGTTTCCATCAGCTTCTCCCAACCGCCCAGCGATTCGATCAGTTGCTTGTCCTCCTCGCTCAGGGTCAACTCCGCCAGCTTGTGCAGCCATTCCAGCGGCACCTTGGCGCCGATCATCTCGTCGAACAGCGTCTCCAATCCCTTGAAGTGGCTGCCGAACACCTGATCGAAACGGTCGTAGTGGCGCTCGTCCTTCACCAGCGCCGCTCGCGCCAGGTAATAAAACTCTTCGATGCTGTGCGCGGCCACTCGCTGGCTTAAGGCTTCCAGCAACGTCAGAAACTCGGTCAGCGTGACCGGCACGCCGGCCTTGCGCAGCCTGAGGAAAAATTCGGTCATCATCGGGCAACCCTCATCCCAACCTGATCTCCCTGACGGAGAGGAAAATACTCAATCCCTCTTGCGCTTCGACATGAACAGCAGCTTCTCGAACAGATGCACGTCCTGCTCGTTCTTCAGCAGCGCGCCGTACAGCGGCGGAATCAGCTTGTGCTGGTCGCCACGCAGCGCCTCGGGCGGAATATCCTCCGCCACTAGCAGCTTGATCCAGTCCAGCAGTTCCGAGGTAGATGGTCGTTTCTTCAAGCCCGGCACGTCGCGAATCTCGAAAAACGCCTCCAACGCCTCGCTCAACAAGCGCTTCTTCAAGTTCGGGTAATGGACGTTGACGATCCGCTCCATGGTCTCCCTGTCGGGAAAGCGGATATAGTGGAAAAAGCAGCGGCGCAGAAAAGCATCCGGCAGTTCCTTCTCGTTGTTGCTGGTGATGATGATGATCGGCCGATGCCGGGCCTTGACCACCTGCCGGGTTTCGTAGACGAAGAACTCCATGCGGTCGAGTTCGTGCAACAGATCGTTGGGAAACTCGATGTCGGCCTTGTCGATCTCGTCGATCAACAACACCGGCTGCACGTCGGTGGTAAACGCTTCCCACAGCTTGCCCTTGACGATGTAGTTGGCAATATCGTGGACTCGCTCGTCGCCCAGTTGCGAATCGCGCAGCCACGAGACGGCGTCGTACTCGTACAGGCCCTGCTGGGCCTTGGTGGTGGACTTGATGTGCCACTGGAGAAAAGGCCGGTTCAGGGCGAGGGCGACTTCTTCGGCCAACTGGGTTTTGCCGGTGCCCGGCTCGCCCTTCACCAGTAACGGTCGGCCCAAGGTGACGGCAGCGTTCACCGCCATCATCAGATCGTCGGTGGCGACGTAGCGGTCGGTACCGCTGAAACGAGTTGAGGACATGGGAACGGGGCCTCCTGCGGCGACGCGAAGCGGGTGAATGCGAACCTCGATTGTTGGACAGTGTGGCAACGACTGCAAGCTTTTGTATGATGTTGGAGAATCCGACCGCTCCTTGACCGGCAATTCGGCGCGCGGAAAATCGCCAACGGGATGGACAACGGAACTTCCATCCCGCTCATCAATCCCTTCTCCGCCGGAGGCCGTTCGTGATCAGCCGCGTCGCCCAGGGAACCGCCGCCGAGGACTTGGCTCTTCGTTATCTGGAAGCGCGGGGTCTGAGCCTGGTGACGCGTAATTTCCGTTGCCGAGTCGGCGAGTTGGACCTGATCATGCTTGATGGCGAGCAACTGGTGTTCGTGGAAGTGCGCAGTCGCCGCCATAATCGCTACGGCACGCCCGCCGAATCGATCACTCGATCCAAGCAACAACGCCTGTTGCGGGCCGCTGCGCTCTACCTGCAACGCCAGCGTCTCGACCCACCTTGCCGCTTCGATGTGGTGGCCATTCTCCAGACCGGCGACGAGCCGAGGATGGAATGGATTCAAGACGCCTTTCAACTGAACTGAATGACCGACAATTCCGCCAAGGTGGCCGAGAACTTCACCATGTCCGTTGACCGCACCGCCCAATTGCAAGACCTGCTCGCCCACCGCACCCTGATTCTCGACGGCGCGATGGGCACCATGATCCAGAGCTACCGCCTGCAAGAGGCCGATTATCGCGGCGAACGGTTCCGCGACTGGCCCAGCGACCTCAAGGGCAACAACGATTTGCTGGTGCTGACCCAGCCGGCCATCATCCGCGAGATTCACGCCGCCTATCTGGAGGCCGGCGCGGACATCATCGAAACCAACACCTTCAATTCCACCTCGGTTTCGATGCACGACTACCGCATGGAAAATCTGGTGCCGGAGTTGAATCGGGAGGCGGCGAAACTGGCGCGTGCGGTGGCCGATGAATACAGCACCCCCGACCGGCCGCGCTTCGTCGCCGGGATTCTCGGCCCGACCAATCGCACCGCCAGTCTGTCGCCGGATGTCAACAACCCCGGTTTCCGCAACATCACGTTCGACGAACTGGTCGCCGCCTATGCCGAGGCGACGCAAGCCCTGGTCGAGGGTGGCGTGGATATCCTGCTGGTGGAAACCATCTTCGACACCCTGAACGCTAAGGCCGCGCTGTTCGCCATCCAGCAATTTTTCGACGATTCCGGCATCCGCCTGCCAGTGATGATCTCCGGCACCATTACCGATGCCTCCGGCCGCACCCTGTCCGGCCAGACCACCGAGGCGTTCTGGAATTCGCTCTCACATGTTCGCCCCCTGGCCTTCGGCTTGAATTGCGCGCTGGGTGCCACGCAACTGCGGCCTTACGTCGCCGAGTTGGCGCGCATCGCCGACACCCATGTCTCCGCTCATCCTAACGCGGGACTGCCCAATGCTTTCGGCGAATACGACGAAACCCCGGAACGGATGGCGGCCACCATCCGCGAGTTTGCCGAGAGCGGCTTTTTGAACATCGTCGGCGGCTGCTGCGGCACGACCCCGGCTCATATCCGCGCTATCGTCGAGGCGGTGAAGGACCTGCCGCCGCGACAAATTCCCCTGATCGAACCGCGCTGCCGGCTAGCCGGACTGGAGCCGTTCAACATCGGGCCGGAGTCGCTGTTCGTCAATGTCGGCGAGCGGACCAACGTCACCGGTTCGGCGGTGTTCAAGCGGCTGATCAAGGCCGGGGACTACAACGCCGCGCTGGACATCGCCCGTCAGCAGGTCGACAACGGTGCGCAGATCATCGACATCAACATGGACGAAGGGATGCTCGACTCAAAAGAGGCGATGGTCACCTTCCTCAATCTGATCGCTGCCGAACCGGATATCAGCCGGGTGCCGGTGATGATCGATTCGTCCAAATGGGAGATTTTGGAGGCTGGCCTCAAGCACATTCAGGGCAAGCCGGTGGTCAACTCGATCAGCATGAAGGAAGGCGAAACGGAATTCATCCGGCAGGCGCGGCTGATTCGCCGTTACGGCGCGGCGGCCATCGTCATGGCTTTCGACGAACAGGGCCAGGCCGACACCGAGGAGCGCAAATTCGCTATCTGCCAGCGTGCCTATCGCATCCTGACCGAGCAGGTCGGTTTTCCTCCGCAGGACATCATCTTCGATCCCAACATCTTCGCGGTCGCCACCGGCATCGCCGAACACAACAACTATGCGGTGGACTTCATCGAAGCCACCCGACGCATTAAGGCGGAGCTGCCGCATACCTCGATTTCCGGCGGTGTCTCCAACGTCTCTTTCTCGTTCCGGGGCAACAACCCGGTGCGCGAGGCGATTCATTCGGTGTTCCTCTACCACGCCATCCGCGCCGGCCTGACCATGGGCATCGTCAACGCCGGCCAGTTGGCGATTTACGAGGAAATCCCGCCGGAATTGCGGGAACGAGTTGAAGACGTGATCCTCAACCGCCGCCCAGACGCCACCGAACGGTTATTAGAAATCGCTGATCAATACAAAGAAAACTCCCCCTCTCCCACCGGGAGAGGGGTCAGGGGTGAGGGCGTGGACTGGCGCTCCTGGCCGGTGGCGAAGCGATTGGAACACGCGCTGATCAAGGGCATCGACGAGTTCATCGAGACCGACACCGAGGAAGCTCGCCGACAAGCGGAACGACCGCTACACGTCATCGAGGGCCCGCTGATGGACGGCATGAACGTGGTCGGCGATCTGTTCGGGGCTGGGAAGATGTTCCTGCCGCAGGTAGTGAAATCGGCGCGAGTGATGAAAAAGGCGGTCGCCTATCTGATTCCCTTCATCGAAGCGAAACAGGCCGACGGTCAGCGGCGCAGCAACGGTCGGATCGTGCTGGCCACGGTCAAGGGTGACGTGCACGACATCGGCAAGAACATCGTCGGGGTGGTGCTTCAGTGCAACAACTTCGAGGTCGTCGATCTCGGCGTCATGGTTCCCGCGCAGAAGATTCTCGACGCCGCGCGGGAGCGGAACGCGAACATGATCGGCCTATCCGGCCTGATTACGCCGTCCCTGGACGAGATGGTGAACGTCGCCAGGGAAATGCACCGGCAGGGCTTCACCGCGCCGTTGTTGATCGGCGGCGCGACCACCTCGGCGATGCACACGGCGGTGAAAATCGACCCGCAATACCCTGGCCCGGTGGTTTACGTCAAGGACGCCTCGCGGGCGGTCGGCGTGGCCCAAAACCTGATCGGCGCCGAGTCACGCCAACCCTTCGTCGCCCGGACCAAGCAGGAGTACGCCCAAAAGCGCGAGCAGCACGCCAACCGCCGTCAACGCGAGCCGCTGTTGCCGCTGGCGCAAGTCCGCGCCAACTGGCCCGATCTCGACTGGTCGGCTTACGTTCCGCCCAAGCCCGCTTTTCTGGGCGTTCGCGCCTTCGACGAGTATCCGCTGGCGGAATTGGCGGAGCGGATCGACTGGACGCCGTTTTTCCACGCCTGGGAATTGCGCGGGCGTTATCCAGCCATTCTCGACGATCCCGAACAGGGCGAGCAGGCCCAGCATTTGTTTGCCGACGCCCAGACGATGTTGGACCGGATCATCACCGAACGCTGGTTGACGGCGCGGGCGGTGATCGGTTTTTTCCCGGCCAACCGGGTCGGCGAGGACGACATCGTGTTGTATGCCGACGAGACCCGTGAACAAGTTTTGACGACGCTACATCACCTGCGTCAGCAGGGTCCGAAACCGGATGGTAAACCCCATCACTGCCTGGCCGACTGGATCGCGCCGCGCGAATCCGGCGTGGCCGACTACTTGGGCGGGTTCGCCGTGACCGCTGGCATCGGCATTGACGAGCGAGTGGCGGAATTCGAGCGGGCTCACGACGACTATCGCGCCATCCTGCTCAAAGCCCTGGCCGACCGGCTGGCCGAAGCCTTCGCCGAGCGATTGCACGAGCGGGTGCGCAAGGAATTATGGAGCTACGCCAGCGACGAAAAACTAAGCAACGAAGATTTGATCGCGGAAAACTATCGCGGCATCCGTCCGGCACCCGGCTATCCGGCCTGTCCCGATCACACGGAAAAGGGCTTGCTTTGGCGATTGCTGGACGTAGACCGCAATGCTGGGATTGGCTTAACCGAGCATTTCGCCATGGTACCGACAGCAGCGGTAAGTGGCTGGTACTTCAGTCATCCCGAGGCGCGCTATTTTGGCGTGGGCCGGATCGACCGCGATCAGGTAGCCGATTACGCCCGACGCAAGGGCTGGCCGGTGGCGGAAGCGGAAAAGTGGCTGGCGCCGAATTTGGGCTACGAACCCGAAGAATAGAGCCCGGAAGGTAACCGTTCAGGCTCCTCTCGTCCCGCACAGCGATGGGTTTCGCTACGCTCAACCCATCCTACAACCCATTATTCTTTCGTAGGATGGGTTGAGCGTAGCGAAACCCATCGATACGGGGCGAAACCACCACGGGATCTGAACGGTCACCCCGGAAGCGCTTTCAAACAACGTCACCCGGCGGTGGGCTCCGAACTCGTCCCGCCCAAATCGCGACTTGGGTTATAGTACCGCCGCGCGGGACGTGGCGGCGCCGTTCGCTGGCGGGCGAGGCGACCATCCTGCTGATCGTGGACGCCCAGAAACGATGTCAGGCCATGGGGGAACAGCACTGTGGAAACCAAGACGGTAACGGTAACCGTGAATACGATAGGATTCTTGGAAAAGGAGCGACGGATGATTCGCAACATTCTGTCGCTGGCCAGCAACCGAGAGCACACCTACCAACTGGCGCTTAGCAACCAGGAACCGGCCGACATCATGATCGTCAATGCCGACGACCCCTCGGCGATGGTCACCTGGAACGAAGTTCGCCAAGTTTTTCCGGAAACCCGCGTGGTGCTGGCCTCGACCACGCCGGCATTCGAATCGGACTACATTTGCATCAGGCGACCGCTGATCGCGAGCCAGTTGCACGGGGTACTGACGCTGGGTGGACCGCAGAAAACGGTGACGGCGCCCAAGCCACACAAATACGAGATGCTCAGGAAAAGTTTCCTGTTTCGCAATCTGGCCCCAGGTCACCTGGAAAAGATCGCTGACTTGGCGCGAGTGCTAACGTTGCCTGCCCAGCACGTCGTGTTCGAGAAAACCGATGCGGGCGAGGAGATGCTCGTGGTGTTGAGCGGCCGGCTGAAAATCAGCGTCGCCAACCGGGAGGGGCGGGAAATCGTTCTCGGCACGCTGGGACCAGGCGAAATCTTCGGCGAAATCGCCATGCTCGACGGCTGCGGGCGTTCGGCCACCGCGATCACATTGACGCCCTGTGAATTGCTGGGCATTCATCGCAAGGATTTCATGCCGTTCCTGGAGCAGAACCCCAAGGCGGCGGCGGACCTGATCACGGTGCTGGCCCTGCGGTTGCGGCTCAACACCGAGCAACTGGCGGAACTCATCACCGAGGAAGATGTGTTGCGCTGAGGCCCGCTGGGGGCATGGCCGTGAGCGCGGCGGTTCTTGCGGCGGCGACGGCAAACGGGTTACGTTACCGCCCGACCATCATTATTGCTTCGACCGTTCCGAGCGACCGCCGCGGTGGCGCGGGCGGCGGCCAACAGGGGGACGTTCATGGAACTCGCTTGCCTGGACCTGGAAGGGGTCCTGGTGCCGGAAATCTGGATCAATGTCGCCGAGCGCACCGGCATTGAGGCGTTGCGGCTGACCACCCGCGACATTCCCGACTACGATCGACTCATGCGGGGACGCTTGGCGTTACTGGACCAGCATGGCTTGAAACTGTCCGATATCCAGCGGGTCATCGCCAGCATGGGGCCGCTGGACGGGGCGCGCGAGTTTCTGGACTGGCTGCGCGAGCGGTTCCAGGTCGTGATCCTGTCCGACACCTATTACGAGTTTGCCATGCCGCTCATGCGGCAACTGAGCTGGCCGACGCTATTCTGTCATCGGCTGGAGGTGGTGAATGATCGGGTGGTCGGCTATACCCTGCGTCAGGCCGATTCCAAGCGTGAAGCGGTGCGGGCGTTTCACGCGCTCAACTTCCGGGTGATCGCCGCCGGCGACTCCTATAATGATACCGCGATGCTGGCCGAGGCTGAGGCCGGTATCCTGTTCCGCCCGCCCCGGAATGTCATCGATGAGTTTCCGCAATTTCCGGTGGCGCGGACTTTCGAGGAGATGCGCGAGGCTTTTCGCAAGGCGAGCGTTCGCGCGCTCTAAACCAGCGCCGTCCCTCCCCACCATAAACCCCCGCCATGCAGTCCGAATTCGTCAATGCCCTGTTCGCCTGGGTGACCGCGCATCCGGGCTGGATGAGTTTTTTCATTTTCGTCAGCGCGGCGGCCGAGTCGCTCACCATCGTCGGCGTCATTATCCCCGGCGCCCTGGTCATGTTCACCTTGGGCGCCTTCATCGGTCTGGGGCACGTGGACTTCTGGTCCGCCTACTGGTGGTCGACCTGGGGCGCCATCGTCGGCGACGCCATCAGCTTCTGGATTGGCCGAGTGTTCCAGCAAAGCATCCGTCGCGTCTGGCCCTTCACCAAGCACCCGGAACTGATCACCCGCAGCGAGGAATTCTTCCGCAAGCACGGCGGCAAGGGCGTGCTGTTCGGACGCTTCTTCGGTCCAGTGCGCGGCACTATCCCGACCGTGGCCGGGATGATGGACATGAGTTGGCGCAACTTCATGGTCGCCAACGTGGTTTCGGGAGTGCTGTGGGCGCCGGTCTACCTGCTGCCGGGCATGGCTTTCGGCGCCTCGCTGGAAATCGCCTCGCGGGTGGCGGGACGGCTGGCGGTGCTGATCCTGATCGTTGTGGCGGTGCTGTGGGCGACGACCTGGCTGGTCAAGCACCTGGTGCGGCTATTCCAGGCCCACGCCGCCGATTGGGTATCTAGATTCCACGCCTGGAGCCGGAATCGACGTTGGATCGGACCCATCAGCGCCTCGCTGCTGGATCCGGAAAAGGCCGAACTGCGCGGGCTGGCAACCCTGGCGGTGCTGCTGCTGGGCGGCATCGTCCTGCTCAGTTTAAGCCTGAGCGCCGCCGGCCGGCAGTTGCCGAGTGGCCTCGATCTCAGTCTCTACAACTTCTTTCAGGAACTGCGCACACCCTGGGCCGACGCTCTGATGGTATTCACCGCCGAACTGGGCGATTATCCGGTGACGTTGCCCGTGAGCCTGGTGGTGTTCGGCTGGCTGATCGAGCGGCGCAATCATGAAGCGGCCTGGCTCTGGCTGGCGGCATTGGGTTTCGGCATGGTCACCAACTTGCTATTCAAGGGATTGTTGCCGGTGTCCAGCCCCGCCGAGATCGCGCAGGGGGGGGTGGACTATTCGTTTCCGTCCAGCCACGCCACATTCAGCACTCTGGTATTCGGGTTCCTGGCGGTGCTGGTCGCCCGCGAGATCCCGCCCGCCCGGCGCTGGATCGTCTATCTGGCGGCGGCATTCATGATCGTGCCCATCGCTTTCGCGCGCTTGTACTTGGGCATTCACTGGTTGACCGAGACCCTGGCCGGACTCTGTCTGGGGCTGATCTGGGTCGCGGTGCTTGGCCTGACTTACAACCACCATACGACGAAGAGCGTGGCTTGGCGCCAGTTGCTGGTTGCCAGCGTCGTCACTTTGTTGGCGACCGATATGCTGCATGTGGGTATCCATTTCCGCGCCGACTTAAAGCGTTACCAACCGCAACTCATCGAACAGGTTTTGAGCCGCGCGGCGTGGTGGAAACAGGATTGGCGGCGCTTGCCCCAGCAGCGCCGGGATTTTGGCGGTCAGCACCGCCAGGATTTCGTGTTGCAATGGGCCGGTACCCGCGAGGAAGTGGCGGAAAGGCTGGAGAAAGCCGGCTGGCAACCCGCTCCGACGGCGAATGTGAAGAACATGCTATTGTGGCTCAGCCCACAGGTCCAATTGTGGGAATTGCCGGTACTTCCCCAAATTCACGAAGGCAGCGAGGACGATCTGACCCTGGTCCGCTACGGCGACGACCCCAATACGCGCTGGCTCCTGCGGCTTTGGGATGTGGGCGCGCGATTGGAGCAAGGAGGACCGCCGATCTGGGTCGGCAGCATCAGCCAGCAGAGACTGGAGCCCCGAATGCGGTTGTTCACCTTCGCGGTGGACGACCCATTGACCCGCGCCCCAGTGGATCTGCTGGCGCCGGCCTGGCAGGGATTGCGAACCCGAGTGGTCAAAGGCGCCAATCCCAACGAACGCATTACCTTGATCACCGATTGACGCGGCCCACTCTCCAGCGGGTTCGCAATTCAGGAGAAAATCCCTATGTTGATGAGAGCCGAGACATCTTGCCTGCTGGTGGTGGACTTTCAGGAGCGGCTGATGCCGGCGATTCACCAGGCCGATCCAGTGGTGGTTCATGGTGCGTGGTTGATCCAGATCGCCCAGCGCCTGGGCGTGCCGGTGCTGGCGTCGGAGCAGTATCCGCAAGGGCTGGGGCGCACGGTGGCGGCGATTCGCGAGCTGCTACCCTCGGACGCCTTCATGACCAAGACCCATTTTTCCTGCGCCGCCGAGCGGGACTGCATGAGGCGGATCGACGCCATCGGCCGCGAGCAGATCGTCGTGATCGGGGTGGAAGCGCACGTGTGCGTGTTGCAGACCGTGCTAGATCTGCGAGCAGCGGGCAAAGATGTCTATCTGGTCGCTGACGCGGTTTCGTCGCGCGCGCCGCGCGATGCGGAACTGGCGCTGGAACGAATGCGTGCCGAGGGGGTGCGTATTGTCAGCCGCGAGATGGTGGTGTTCGAATGGTTGCATCGAGCCGGCACCGATCACTTCCGCGCCATCAGCCGCGAATTTCTGCGTTGAAATGGGCTTGGCCCACTCGGATAACACCATGGCCCACCATTCCGCTCCCGTTCCACGCCGTCCTTGCGTCGCCGTCCGCGTGGGTTCCATCCCGGTGGGCGGCGACGCGCCCATCGTGGTGCAATCCATGACCAACACCGACACCGCCGATGCCGACGCCACCGTTCGCCAAGTCGCGGAACTGGCGCGGGCCGGCTCGGAACTGGTGCGCGTCACGGTCAATACCGAGGAAGCCGCCGCCGCCGTGCCGTCGATCCGCGAGCGACTGGCGGCGCAAGGAGTGAACGCGCCGCTGATCGGCGATTTCCATTTCAACGGCCACCGCCTGCTGACCCAATATCCGGCCTGCGCCGAGGCGCTGGACAAATACCGCATCAATCCGGGCAACGTGGGGCGGGGCCGCAAGAAGGACGAGCAGTTCACCACTATCGTCGAGATCGCCTGCCGCCACGACAAGCCGGTGCGGATCGGGGTCAACTGGGGCAGCCTCGATCAGAAATTGGCGGGGCAGCTGATGGACGAGAACGCCCGGTTACCGGCACCGAAACCGGCCGCCGCGGTGATGCGCGAGGCGATGATCCGCTCCGCGTTGGACAGCGCGCGGCGAGCCGAGGCCATCGGCCTGGGCCACGACCGCATCATCCTGTCGGTGAAGATGAGCGGGGTGCAGGACCTGATCGCGGTCTATCGCGGGCTGGCGGGGCGCTGCGACTATCCCCTGCACCTCGGTCTGACCGAGGCCGGAATGGGCAGCAAGGGCATCGTCGCGTCCACCGCCGCGCTGGCGGTACTGTTGCAGGAAGGCATCGGGGACACGATCCGCGTTTCGCTCACCCCGGAACCGGGTGGCGACCGGACCCAGGAAGTGGTGGTCGCCCAGGAAATCCTGCAAGCCATGGGTTTGCGTTCGTTTACCCCGGCGGTGGTGGCCTGTCCCGGCTGTGGCCGAACCAGCAGCGACTATTTCCAGCGGCTGGCCCAGGACATTCAGGCGTATCTGCGCGACCAGATGCCCGTCTGGCGCCATCGCTATCCCGGCGTCGAGGAACTCAAGGTGGCGGTGATGGGCTGCGTGGTCAACGGCCCTGGCGAAAGCAAGCAGGCTCACATCGGCATCAGCCTACCGGGAACCGGTGAAATTCCCGTGGCGCCGGTCTACGTCGATGGTGAGAAGACCGTGACCCTGAAAGGCGAAAACATCGCCGCCGAATTTCAACAACTGGTGGCCGATTACGTGGTCCACCGCTATGGGGCACGGTAATTTTGCCCGTGAGCGATTCCCCGGCCGCCCAGCGCAAACTGGAAGACAGCCTGCGGCATATCGTCAATCTGCTGGAAAAACATCGCCTGGTCGAACGGATGGTGGATCGCGACCAGGTCAGCCCTCGCCACGAGTTGATCGAGTCGCTGGTGCATCGCCAGCACCTGGTCGAGTTGCAACTCAAGCTGCGCGGCTTGCATCCGGCCGACATCGCCTACATCTTGGAAGCGCTGCCGCTGGACGACCGGTTGCTGATCTGGCGACAAATTCAGGACGATTGCGGCGGCGAAGTGCTGCTGGAAGTCTCGGACGCGGTGCGGGACTCCCTGATCGAAACCCTGGAGCCGCCAGCGCTGATCAAGGTGCTGGCCCAACTTGACGCCGACGATCTGGCGGCGCTGGCCGAGGCGGTTCCCGACGCGGTGCTGGCCGAGGTTTCCCAAAAGCTTAACGCCCGCGACCGCGACTGGCTGCAAACCACGATGGCCTATCCCGAAACCGTGGTGGGCCATCTGATGAGTCAGGACGTATTGACGGTGCGCGGTGACCACCGAGTCGAACAGGTGTTGCGGATGCTGCGTGGCCGTGCTGATCTGCCGCATAACACCGATAGCTTGTATGTAGTGGACATCCGTAACCTGTTCAAGGGCGTGCTGCCACTGCGAGCCTTGCTGCTCAACGACCCGGAGGCGCGCGTGGCGGACCTGACGCTGACCGATCAGGTGGTGTTCGATCCAAACGACAACGCCAGCGACGCGGCGCGGGCCTTCCAGCGTTACGACCTGGTTTCGGCGCCGGTGGTGAACGAGCGGGGCAAATTGATCGGTCGCCTGACCGTGGACGCGGTGGTGGACTTCATCCGCGAGGAATCCGAGGAGGATGCCCTGAACATGGCGGGTCTGCGCGGCGACGAGGATCTGTTCGCGCCGATCTGGGACAGCGCCCGCAACCGCTGGCTGTGGCTGTCGGTCAACCTCTGCACCGCGTTCATCGCCTCGCGGGCCATCGGCTTGTTCGAGGATGCCATCACCCGGATCGTGGCCCTGGCGACACTGATGCCGATCGTGGCCGGCATCGGCGGCAATTCCGGCAATCAGACCACCACTCTAGTGGTGCGTGGTCTGGCGCTCGGGGAAATTACGCCGGATAATACTTGGCACCTGGTTTTCAAAGAGTTGGGTGTGGGTTTGCTCAACGGCGTCGTCTGGGGCGCAACCGTGGGTGTATTCGCCTATGTCCTTTATTGGAACGTTTCGCTGGGTCTGGTCATGGCGGCGGCCATGTTGCTGAACCTACTGTTGGCGGCGGCGGTGGGCGTCGCCATTCCCTTGGTTCAGCACCATCTGGGACGCGATCCCGCCTTTGGATCGAGCGTGTTGCTGACCTTCATTACCGACGGCATGGGCTTTTTCATTTTTCTGGGGTTGGCGACGGTGTTTTTGCTGTAGCCCCTCCCCCGCTTACCGAGAGGCGCGAAACCATGTTGCACCAAGCGATAGCCAAGCGCGGCGCTGTATCCATCCTGGCCGCGACCCTGACGTTGAGCGCCGGCCTGGCTGGCGCGGAGGACCAGTCACCCCAACCCCCTCCCACCGCCGACGCCACCGCCGCCGATCTGCTCATCGCCCGGCCTGGGGGACTGGTCGCCACAGTGCTAGGTTCCGCCGTATTCGTCGTCGGACTGCCCTTTACCCTGCTTAGCGGCAGCACCGGGCAAGCCGCGCAGACATTGGTGGTCGAACCGGCTCAATACACCTTTGCCCGCCCCTTGGGTCAGGATATGTAGAGATCGGAATGACCGATGGCCAGTCCCCTGCACCTGCTCGTCATCGACCTTGAAACCCGCCCCGACGCGGCGCTGCTGCCCGCCGACCGCGATCCCGAGGTTTTTCCCAAACCGATCCAGCACGAAATCGTCACGCTCGGATTCCTGCTGGCGCGGATCGACCGCGACGGGCAAAGCGAGCGCTATGTGATTCGCAAACTGGGCGCGGCCAGCATCGCCGCGCGTGGTGAGCGGGAAATTCTGGCGGGGTTCTGGCAATTGGTGGACCGGCAGAAACCCCGATTGGTCACCTGGAACGGGCGTGGTTTCGATGTCGCCGTTCTCAAGCAGCGCTCGTTGATCCACGGCCTCACGGCGCTCAACTGGCACCGCACCGACCCACGCTTCGGCTACGACTATCGCTACGAAAGCAATTGGCACTGCGACTTGATGGATGTGCTGGGCGATTTCGGCGCCTCGCCCAGGTTGGGACTGGACGAAACGGCCCAGGCGCTGGGCTTGCCGGGCAAGTGGAACGGCCACGGGGAAAACGTCGCCGCCCAGGCCGCCGCCGGCGACTACGCCGCCATCGACCGATACTGCGAAGGCGATGTACTCAACACCTACGCGCTATATCTGCGCTGGGCCTGCTTCAGCACCCGCGTCAGCGCCCGGAGCCACAACGCCAGCGTGCAAAACCTGCTCGATTATCTGGAAGCGGGCCGGGAGCAACATCCGCATTGGGGCGAATTCGCCGACCGCTGGCGGGCGAGCACCCGGCCTTGTCCGCTGTTTGTCCACGAAGCGCTCGGCGAGCCTGGACCGCAACCGCCGGAATCGCATTTACGCAGCGAGGATGTGTTGCCTTAGCCGTCAAGAACACTGCCGGGTTTCCTTGCCGCCTTTGGCGCGCGTGGACATTTTTGCGGACATTTTTCTTGGGTCATCGAATATAAGATTCGATGGCGAAACGGAAAAAATGGCCTTGATCGCTGGACATTCCGATGGACGCGAACGCATGGCGATTGCTGGATCGGCGCGTTGAGACCGCCCGATTCGGTCCTTTCACCTTCCAGATTGGTGTCGATCCCAACGAAGTCGTGTTGCCGCTGCAACGGGTTGAAGATGCGCACCAGCGATTCATCGCCTCGCCGCTGTCCCAGGTGGCGAATCAACTGGAACGGGAAGTGGTGGCGGGCAGCGTGTTCGGCACCAACACCATCGAAGGGGGGATGCTGACCGAGGAGGAAACGGCGGTTACTTTGGCGTTGGCGCCGGAGGCGATTCAGGAAATCGAGCAACGGCGAGTGGTGAACATCAAGGCGGCCTACGACCGTGCGCTGCAAGCGGCGGGTGTTTCCGGCTGGCGACTCGATCTCGATTTCATTCGCGAGATTCACGCCGTAATTACCCGAAACTTGCCACATCCCCAGAACCGACCGGGAGCGTTCCGCGATAATCCCAAGACCACCGTGACCCATGTGGGCGACGCCGCGCATGGTGGACGCTACAAGCCACCGCAATATGGCGGCGACGTGTATCTGTTGATGCGGCATTGCGTGGAATGGCATGAACACTTGGTTACGGCGGACGTGCCCGCCTTGATCCGCGCTCCACTCGTCCATCTCTATTACGAGTTGATCCATCCGTTTTGGGATGGCAATGGTCGGGTCGGGCGGGTGCTGGAGGCGACGGTGTTGCAAGCGGCGGGGTACCGCTACGCGCCGTTTACGATGGCGCGGTATTATCTCGACAACCTCGACGCCTATTTCGCCTTGTTCAACGTCTGCCGCAAGCAGGCGGACAAGAAGACAGAATATCCCAATACGCCGTTTATCGCGCCTTTCACCTGGAAGGCATGCGGGTGGTGATCAACCGCTTGCACGACCGCGTTAATTTGATCGTTTCCGTCCTGTTGTTTCAGAGCAAAATCAGGGAATTGTTGGATGTAAAAAAGATCAATACTCGGCAATACACGATCCTGACCCAATTACTGACTTTGCCACCGCCCGCTTCACTGGAGCGGTTGCGGCAAAGCCCTTGGTATCAGGCGCTGTACCTGCAACGCGGCGATAAGACCAGACAACGGGATTTGCGCCAATTGCGCGAACTGGGGCTGGTTCGTTCCAAGGCCGATCAGGTTTGGCTGGGCCTGGGCACGGCTTTCTAAAATTTTCTACGCTTCATCTTCCACGCCCAGATAGGCCTCGATCACTCGGGGATCGCGGCGCACCTGCTCCGGTGGTCCCTCGGCGATCTTGCCGCCGTACTCCAGCACCACCAGTTTTTCACAGGCCCGCATCACCAGCCGCATATCGTGCTCGATCAACAGTGTGGTGACGCCGCGCGCCCGAACCCGTTCGATCAGGCCGATCAGCGCCTCGGTTTCCTGCTCGTTCATCCCGCCGGCGGGTTCGTCTAGGATCAGCAGGCGCGGCTGGGTGGCCAGCGCCCGGGCGATTTCCAGCCGACGCTGGTCGCCGTAGGACAGGTTTTTCGCCAGCGTGAGCGCCTGCCCACCCAAGCCGACGAAGTCTAGCTCCCGCGCCGCGGCGGCGACGGCGGCCTCCTCCTCGCGGCGCTGGGTCGGCCAGCGCAGCATGGCGGCGACCATCCCGGCGCGCATCCGATAATGACAACCCGCCAGCACATTCTCCAACGCGGTCAGGTTCTGGAACAACCGGATGTTTTGAAAGGTACGGGCAATACCCAAGGCGATGATGCGGTGGGTACGTAGGCCATTCAGCACCGTATCCGCGAACGTGATCCGTCCCCGGTCAGGCCGGTAATTACCGGTGATCAGATTGAATACGGTGGTCTTGCCCGCGCCGTTCGGGCCGATCAACCCCACGACCGCCCCCTCCTCAACGGCGAAGGACACCTCGTTGACGGCCGTCAGGCCACCAAAGCTTTTGGTCAGATCTTGCAAGACGAGTAGGCTCATGGAACGGAGTTAGGCCTCACTGGGGTATGGAACATCCATTTGGTGAGCCGTGGCACGGGCCAACGCCTCTCCAGCGACTCGAGAAACGACATGCAGGCTCATGTCCATACCCGCCGCGATCCCGGCGGAAGATACGATCCGGCCCTCGTCGACCCATCGCTTATCTTCGACCACCGTGATGTCGGGAAACATTCTTCGAAGGTCGTCGATATCCTCCCAGTGGGTCGTGGCCGTTCGCCGCGCAAGTAGACCAGACTTGGCAAGAATAAATGCGCCGGTACATACGGAAGCGATTAGCTCGGCGGACTTGGATGTGCCCACGATCCAATCCAGCAGTTCTGGGCTGAATAATTCCTCATCCACAACTCCGCCGGGGATAACCAAGATTTGTGGTGTTGGGCAATCCAGCAGTGTGTAGTCAGGGAGGATCTTTAAACCGGCGCGGGTGGATACCGGTCCCATCGAGCGAGCCACGGTATACACCTCAAAGGGAACAGGCTGACCGGGATTGCGCCGCTGGTGTACCCGGCTGGCTGTCGTGAAGACTTCGAAGGGGCCAGTGAAGTCCAGTACTTCAACGTTGGGAAAAACGTAGATCGCTACTCGGCGCGTCATTGGTGGATCCTAGCGCTTGAGGTAACCAGCCGCGGAACGCGAGGCGCGGAAAGAAACTGCCAGTACGGCTTACCGGCGGTTCCCTGGAACGAGATCATGGTCCTTGGGCTACCAGTTGTCATGGCGCTCTTTGCGCTCCTGCCGGTAATTGGTAACCTCAAGGTGGATACCGTCGGGATCGGTGAAGAAGGTGGCCCAATAGTCCGGGGCATACTCGGGATAGTGCTTGGCTTCGGAAGCATCGACGCCCAGGGAACGTAGCCTGTTAGACACGACGACAACATCAGCAATTGACTCAACACGAAAGCAGAAGTGGTGAAGCCCGGGCGAGTAAGGGTTGTGTGGGCCGCCATCGCGGGCAGGGCGGAGGACAAAACCGAAGTGGCGATTGAAGTACTGGACGTGCGGATCGCCTCCAAGGGTAAACTCGTTCTTGCGAAAGCCAAGAGCATCTCGAAGAACAAGATCGTAGAAAGCCTCGGAGCGAGCGCGATCGGAAACAGCGATATAGATGTGATCGATTCCGGTAACTTCGGTCATGGCCAATGCGATTGTGCGAGAGGGCTAACGGCTAGATTCACTTGCTCACCGAGGCGCAACTGAAGGCGAATCGGATGAAGGTTCAGAGCACGAGCGAGATATTACGGAATTTGCTCCTGGGCATTGAATATATTTAGAAACACCTCCACAACACGCGGATCAAATTGCGTGCCAGCGCTCTTCTTCAGTTCTAAAATCGCCTCCGCGTGCGAGCGTCCCTCCTTATATATACGTTTATCCGTGATCGCACTGTACGAATCGACCACGGTGACGATGCGGGCTCCAAAAGGTATCGCCTCTCCTACCAGCCCATCGGGATAGCCTTTGCCGTCGTAGCGCTCATGGTGATGACGCACGATTTGCGCCGCGTTTACGAGGTGCGGCACGGGCGCCAGAATCCGCGCGCCGATGGAGGGATGCTGACACATCTGCGCCCATTCGTCCCGGTCGAGTCGCGATGGTTTTTGCAAGACCGCGTCCGGAACGCCGATTTTGCCAATATCGTGCAGGATGGCGCCATAGCGTAGAGTTTCTAGATCGTGCTCCGTCAACCCCATCTCACGACCAATGACGACCGCCATTTCCGCCAAGCGTCGGGCGTGGTCCGCAGTGTAGGTATCCTTGGCGTCCACGGCGTTGGCGAGTGCAAGGACGGTTTCCAGATAGGATTCCTTAAGCTGCACGAAGAGTTCAACTCGGTAAAGCGCGCTGGCGGCTTGCTCGCCAAAGCTGCGAGCGAATCTAAGCTTGTCTGGGGAGAACGGCTCGCGTTCCTGGCTGCGCGTCTCTCCTAACATCAGGAGGCCAAGACCGCGTTCGCCGATATGTAGAGGTATTAGACATACCGTTGCGGCTATTCCGAGAAAGAGCGTTTTTCGTTCGCCATCCGAGAGATCGGAGCTATCAGCGGAGATCACGATAGGCATGTTTTGTTTCAACACACGGTGACAGAACTGGCTTGAGTCGCGCTTGTATCGCTCGCCCACTTTCAAGTCGTGATCCATAACCCGAATGGGATAGGCTGTGCGAATGACAAACTCGTCGCCTTCAAGGAGAGCCACGCGGGAAAACGTCACGCGGATAGTCTCGACTGTATGGCGGGTAACAAGGGTAAGGGTGGTATCGAAATCGTTAGCGTCACTCAGGGCACGAGAAAGTTCGTAGAGGGCGGTAAGTTCAACGCGGCGGGTTTGTTCCTGCTCGAAAAGAAGCTTGTTCTCCTCGTTCCGACGAATGAGTTCACGCGACGCGTTACGCACCAGTGTGAACAATGAGGCATAGAGAACCAGGAAGCCTAACCCAACGCTGATCCAGACAAAGCGACGCGTATCGGCGATGGCAGGCTCAAGAACAGCCAGATCATGGTAGATTTCATATACACCCACGATCTGGTTCGAGCCCGTGAGCCGTATCGGTACATACACCTCAAGAAGCCGAGTGTAGAGTCCTCGTTCTCCCACGTTTTCCGCCTTGTCAAGGGTGGAGACATCCATGGCAATCTTTCCATCCAGTGCTTGCTTCAACTCATCGGACACGGGGAAGTATTGGCCCACCAAGCTCTTATCATCTGAATAAAGCAACCGCCCATCCTTGCTCCAGATCTTTATGCGGACGATATGCTTATGGAAAATCTCCTGGCGGATCAGTGCGTCAATCCGCGCATAACGAGCGGGGTCCAAGGGAACAGACAGATCAGCTAAACTCAGATTCGGGCTCAGGGTGAGAGCCACTTGGTCGGCAGCGCTATGGGCCTCTTGTCGAAGCGCGCTTTGTTCCAGTTGATGTTCGAGACCCCATGCAAAGACGATAGCAATGACTGCGGTGATAAAAGCACCAAGAAGGGAAAAGGAGGTTAAAAAGCTGGGTTTCCAGTTGAGAAAGCGTTTCATGTTGTGACCTCCCGCTGACCGTACTTTGGCTGGCAGACAGAAGCATGATAGTCAATTTTGATAGGCTTTCGTGTGTCCTGGTTCCACTTGGATTCATGCAAAGATGGTTATTCAGCTTGTCTTTACGCTAAACACGAATGCGATGGTCTCTTTCATCGATATTGGAAGAGTATTTTCTTGTTACGTGGGAGAGACAGGGAAGAAAGCATTCTCATCTTTCTGGCAAAGACTTGGGCTTTCCAGCTCTAGCGCTCGATCCCGGATACAGGTTGGGCTATATGGGATTAGAGCGATTTGCCTTTGATATAGCGGAACTCTTGGGTTTCGCCTTGATAGCCCCAGGCATCCGCGTGAACTTCGTGAATCACGATGTAGCTTGCCGAAGCCACACGACCAAGTATGGCCTCCATGCCCGCGAAGACCTGTTTGACGTAGGCAGCCTTCTCGTTCTTGGTATTTGTTCCTTCAGTGACCTTGATATCCAGGTAGAAGGTCGATACACCTGAAGTCGAGACCGGCACTCCACCAACGAACCAAAACTCAGGTTGCATAAACTCGACGGCAATGGCCGTTAGTTCCGGCTTCTTGCCAAGCATCGATGCTGTTAGATCGGAAAGCAGCGACGCGACTTTGGCGGCGGTCTCTTTGGATGCGGGGGCAACAATTTTGACGTTGAGATAAGGCACTGGTGGCTCCTCATGTGAATAATTGATTGTTGGTCTAACGGAGCTAGACAACAGCCGAAACGGGCGCGATAACGCGAAGCGACACCAGTTGCGGCCATCCAGCAAACGTAGTGAGCGTGCTTGAGCAGCTTGTTAGGTTCTATTTATTGCTTTCTCTATTCTTTTGTCTGGAATAAGCCAAATAAGAGCCACGCCTACATATATTGCTTGGGCAACCCAGTGAACTATAAATGAAGAACCTATTGCGACCATGTAGAGAACCGGTGAAAGCTTTCCCTTCCAATCCGACCCTATTGCTTTGCGCAGGACAGAATCCTCACCATCTGTGGCAATAATGCATCGCTGCAATGTGTAGTAAGCAATAGCCGCCATAAATAGGACAAAGCCATATATTGCCGTTGGAAGTGGCTCAAAATGATTCTCGCCCATCCAACCCGTGGCAAATGGAAATAACGACAACCAGAATAGAAGATTCAGGTTCGACCACAGCACACTGCCAGAAACATGTTTAGCCGTATGCAACATGTGGTGGTGATTATTCCAGTAGATGCCAACATAAATGAAGCTAAGAACATAGCTTAGAAAATTAGGCAGCAATGGGGAAAGAGCCTCCATGTTCGAGCCATGAGGAACTTTCAGCTCCAGAACCATAATAGTGATGATTATCGCCAAAACACCATCACTGAATGCTTCCAATCTACCTTTTTCCATGGAGCCTCATTAATAAAACCTAAACGCCAAGTTAACGCCCTGCCGTGGGTGGTCGCGTGGAACGAAACTTTTGGCATCAACGCGGCTTTCTATAGACATCACCCTGTGGATTGACTAGAGACTTCTTGTCACTAGATACATGCATGGTCAATGGTTTTTCTTTATTACCAACAATGCATTTCAGCAAGACAACGCTTTCATTGAGGGCATAAGTGCAATTGGCGTATGTCTTCTTTGAGTCGCGAAGTACGACAGCCCCGTTTGCGTCAAAATCCATGAAATCGTCTGTAGTGCCTGGATTCTTTTTGTCCTCAGCCAACTGCCAAGTTCCAACAATCCATTGATTTTCATCTGCGTTGGCATTGGCGCCTGCCATAGAGGAGGCCAAGGCAATTGCCACAAACACCAATCGACTTCTGACAAGAATGCCTCCAGTCTTCATATGCATCAACCCTTACGATCACGAATGAAATAGATAAGCTCAAGCACAAAATAGTAGGCAGCATCCAAATTGCCACGAATCGTTGGCTGTTTACGTACCGTAAACTCACGGCGAACGAGATCCCGCCGACGATCATTCCCAATATCCCGATCTTGTCCCGCTTCCCACTGTTCCTCCTCTTGATGCCCAACGGGGCGTTGGATAAGCCGCGGGGGCGGAAAAGCCGAAGGCTTTGACAGCCGATGTCAGCTTGATCCGCGTGGTCTTGCGGCGCGAAGGGAATCCAGCAGCGTAGCTGTTAGGTTGTCCGATTGACTTTAGGGTGGGCCTATTCGATAGGCTTGAGGTCAATGCCTTCAATGTTTTGAACGATATGTTTTTCATCGACGCACTTTACCGTAGCGACCAGCTTCTTATTGATTTCGACGTTCACGCCGGCATCAATTTTGTGTTCATCAGTGAGCCAGTCGACGCCCAAAAATACACTATACATGGTACTACCGTTCGGCACCTCGACTGAGTAGGAAAGATATCTCCCGATACCCTGCCACTGAAAAGTAGAGGCCTCGCTTCGAGGGGCGCGTACAACGATTTCCGGCGTGTTTGGTTTGCCAAAAGAATAGTCAATGGTCTTCCCGGAGTCGCAAACTTGAATGATCTTTCCTTTCGCGGCAAGGCATGAAAAGACCGTCTTGCTCCCTTGTTCGCACGTCGCGATGGCGGGGGACACAGCGCAAGAAGCAACGACTGCAAAGGCGAGGAGATGCTTAATCACAGGAACTCCGGTTACGGTGAGATATGTGTAGGCCCAACGCCCAGTTAGGCCAGTTGATTGAATATGCCAAATTGCTAAAGATGGAAATCTGCGGACTCTTCTTCAAATAACTCCACCTTTCCTTTCGTAAGCAATTAAAAATAATTGCTGAAAATCAGCAAAATCCATTTCTGAGATTTGTCTACACAAGCTAACCCAACGCGGCGGATTTCTTGGTCTTTGAATCAAATATTGAGATAGCAAGGGATATCCTGACTCTGTTAAGTCAAAATCAGTATGAATATCTTTAAATTCTCGATCAGAGTGAGCTAATTTGATTACAATAAAATTTGGTTTTCTTGTTTTTAATCGGTTGCGATTTCTATCTAAGGCAAAGGCAACATTGACATCTTCTCGAATAAAGCTGAAAACCTGGTTATTAAATGAACGATCTTGGTTCCAAATAATCACCCACCTTACTAGATCAACTATTTGTTTTTTACAATTTGATGTATTAGGAATTCTGCTCTCTAAATGACTGAGAGTGTCTTCTAATGGAATCACATTTGTTACCATCATCTTCTTTCCATTTACCAATATTTGAGAGGCCTAACGGGGTGGCGGATAAGATGCGAAAGGCGAGAAAGCCGCAGGCTTTTTCGCCTGGAGTCAGCTTGATCCACCGCCCCGCTATTTCTCTGAAACTTATTCAGCGGAGAGAAAATCTTCAGGTGTCTGGCCCCAAACAGGCGCTTCAGGTTTTCTTCCACACTTGCCAAGCGCCGATGATGCCTTTGTATGCATAGGAGCCGGGCAGCCATTGATAGCAGGATTTGGTTTCGATGCTCGCCTGTTTTGACCCTTTCCAGTTCGGGTCGATGTAGGTCACCTTGGACCTATCCTTGATCGTGCCGACTTCGTCCCAGTCCAGATCGTTGTCGATTTGGACCCCAGTCACCACGACAACATGAAAAAAATTATCCCAATTGCCGGCCACCCAGATCGGACTCGGATACGACAGAAATCGTTTTAAATCCTGAGTCGTCCACGGCTGGCCCACGCCGTTGGCCTCCAATCCCAACGCGGAGGCGGACTTGCGGAAGTCCTTGCCCTTGAGGCCGGTCGCGCAGGCATCGTCCCAGTTGACACCGGCCGCCACCAGTTTTTCCTTGATCGGGGCGGGCGGAAATTCTCCTTTGTAATCACCGATTTTTCCGGTGCCGTAGCCTTTCCATTGCATCATCATTTGATAGCAGGTGAACCAGCAAGTTTGGCTGGTTTCCTGAGGAATCGCTGTCATTTGTTTCATGTCGATCTTCACGACTTCAAGCGCGGCCATGGCAGCCCCCCTGATAGCGTAGCTTAATAAGAAACCCGCCCGCCATGAAAGGCGGACAGGTCCGTTTGAATGAATCCCTCAGCCCTGGCCCTTTCCAAGCGGGAGAAGGGTCTTCAATGAGGCATTCTACCTTTTCCGTGTCGGCGGCAGATCGGTGCAAACGCCCTCGAACACTTCCGCCGCCATCCCGACCGATTCGCCCAGGGTTGGGTGCGGGTGGATGGTCAGGCCGATGTCGGCTGGATCACAGCCCATCTCGATGGCCAACGCCACTTCGCTGATCAGATCGCCGGCGTGGGTGCCGACGATGCCACCGCCGACGATGCGGTGGGTGTCCTCGTCGAAGATTAGCTTGGTGAAACCTTCGTCGCGACCGTTGGCGATGGCGCGACCGGACGCGGCCCACGGGAACTTGCTCACGCCGACCTTGATGCCCTGCTGTTTCGCCTCCGCTTCGGTCAGACCCACCCAGGCCACTTCCGGGTCGGTGTAGGCCACGCCGGGGATCACCTTGGCATCGAAGAAGCTCTTTTGCCCGGCGGCAACTTCGGCGGCGACGTGGCCCTCGTGTACCGCCTTGTGGGCCAGCATCGGCTGGCCGACGATGTCGCCGATGGCGAAGATGTGCGGGATGTTGGTGCGCATCTGCTTGTCCACCGGGATGAAACCTCGGTCGGTCACCGCCACGCCCGCCTTCTCCGCGCCGATCTTCTTGCCGTTGGGTGAACGGCCCGCCGATTGCAAGATCATGTCGTAAAGTTGCGGTTCGGCTGGGGCGTTTTCGCCCTCGAACATGACCAACAAGCCTTCCGGCTTGGCCTCGACCGCGACCGTCTTGGTCTTGAGCATAACCTTGTCGAAGCGACGAGCATTCATCTTCTCCCATACCTTGACCAAGTCCCGATCCGGTCCCTGCATCATCGCGTCAAGCATTTCCACCACTTCGATGCGCGCGCCCAAGGTCGAATAGACCGTGGCCATTTCCAGGCCGATGATGCCACCGCCAATCACCAGCAGGCGCTTGGGGACGAAGCGCAGTTCCAGCGCCCCGGTGGAATCCACGATGCGCGGGTCGTCGGGAATGAACGGCAGACGTACTGCCTGACTGCCGGCGGCGATGATGCACTTCTGGAACCGCACGACTTTCTTCTCGCCGGTCTTGTCCTGCCCGTCGCCAGTGGTGAGTTCGACTTCCAAATGATGGGGATCGAGGAAATGGCCGTAACCGCGCACGGTCTCCACCTTGCGGGC
>JAVMKH010000086.1:0-25551 GCA_031732935.1 Candidatus Contendibacter sp. | reverse complement strand
CGCCGCGCCGGTGTTGCGCAGCGGCACCACCCGCGCCCGGCCGATGAACGCCGCTGGCCCCAGTGCTTCAACGTAGACCACGCCGTGATAGGACGGATCCGGTTCGTTCAGCCGGGCGAACCGTTCCTTGTGCTGGTCCCAGGGGAAGCGGCCGGAATCGACGATGACGCCGCCCAGACTGGTACCGTGGCCGCCCATGTACTTGGTCAGGGAATGCACCACGATATCAGCGCCGTGCTCAAAGGGTCGGCACAGATAGGGGGTCGGCACGGTGTTGTCCACGATCAGCGGCACGCCGTGCGCGTGAGCCACTGCCGCCAGCGCCCCGAAGTCCACGACGTTGGCCGCTGGATTGCCGATGGACTCGCAGAACACCGCCTTGGTCTTGCCGTCGATCAGCCGGCCCATCGCCTCGATATCGCGATAGTCGCCGAAGCGGGCCTCGATGCCGAAGCGGGGCAGGGTATGGGCGAACAGATTGTAGGTCCCACCATACAGGGTCGAGGTGGTGACGATGTTGTCGCCGACCTCGGCGATGGTCATCAGCGAATAGGTGATCGCCGCCGAGCCGGCGGACACCGCCAGCGCGCCGACTCCGCCCTCCATCGCCGCCACCCGTTGTTCGAGCACGGCGGTGGTGGGGTTCATGATCCGGGTGTAGATGTTGCCCGGCACCTTCAGATCGAATAGATCAGCGCCGTGCTGGGTGTCGTCGAAAGCGTAGGACGTGGTCTGGTAGATGGGAACGGCGACGGCTTTGGTGGTGGGTTCCGGGGTATAGCCGCCATGGATCGCAATCGTTTCGATTTTCATTGTCTCGGGTTCCGTCGGTTGCCAGGGAGGGACAGAAGAAGTCTGTATGCGGTCATCAGGGAATGTCCAGTAGCGCCACGCCGTAAATCATGCCTTGCAAGCACAGCCAAGCATAACCGGCGGCCAGCAGGTCGTCGAACATGATGCCAAAACCGCCGCCAATCCGTTGATCCGCCCGCCGGATCGGCCAGGGCTTGAGAATGTCGAACAGCCGGAACAGCGCAAAACCGGCGATGAGCCACCACCCACCGGGCGGCGCGGCGATCATGGTGACGAGGTAACCGATCACCTCGTCCCAAACGATGGCGGGATGATCGTGGACGCCCAGATCGCGGGCGGCGCGGTCGCAAACCCACACCCCCAGCGCGAAACCGGCCACGGTCAGCGACAGATAGATCCACAACGGCAGCGATTGCATCAGCAGATACAGCGGAATCGCCGCCAGCGTGCCGAAGGTGCCGGGCGCTTTCGGCGCGCAGCCAGAACCGAAACCGAGGGCCAGGAAATGCACGGGGTCGCGAAAAACGCGGGCGCAAGGACGGTCATCCGACGGGATCGAATCTTTTGGCATCGAAAGCTCCCCTTTCCCTAAAGGTTGTAATCCAGCGTCAGCGGCGCGTGGTCGGAGAAACGCTGGTCGCGGTAAATGGCGGCGGCGCGGATTTGCTCCGTCAGGCCAGGCGTGATCACCTGATAGTCGATGCGCCAGCCAACATTGTTTTCCCACGCCCGGCCGCGATGCGACCACCAGGTGTATTGATCGGGGTTCGGGTTCACCACCCGGAAGGCGTCTACCCAGCCCAGCGGCCCGAACAATTCCTCCATCCAGGCCCGTTCCTCGGGCAGGAATCCGGAACAGGTCTGATTGGCTCGCCAATTCTTCAGGTCGATCTTTCGGTGGGCGATATTCCAGTCGCCGCAGAGGATGAAGTCGCGGCCACTGGCGCGCATCGCCCGCAGCGGTTCGGCCAGTCGCGCCATGAAATCGAATTTCACCGCCTGTCGTTCCGGGCTGGAGGAGCCGGACGGCAGATACAGCGAAACCACGCTGAGCTGGTCGAATCGCGCTTCCAGCCAACGGCCTTCGGTATCACATTCCGGCCAGCCTAGGCCGGTTCGCACTTCATCCGGTTGGCGGCGTGCGTACAGCGCGACGCCGCTGTAGCCCTTGCGCGTGGCATCGTGGTAATGGCAGTGGTAACCGGCCGGGTTATAAACCTCGGGCGGTAATTGATGCTCCTGAGCCTTGGTTTCCTGGATGCAGATCACGTCGGCGTTCTGTCCGGCCAACCAGTCGAAAAAACCCTTGCGGGCGGCGGAACGGATGCCGTTGGCGTTGAAGGTGATCACCCGCATGAGGTTGTGATGCTCCAGTAAAAGGGCCGCGAACGAGGCTATGATACCGGCATTTCATGCTCACTCAGGCGGAATCTCCAACCATGCGGGACTATCAGCGGGATTTTCTCGACTTCGCCCTCGGCCGGGGCGTGCTGCGCTTTGGCGAATTTACCCTGAAATCTGGGCGAATCAGCCCGTATTTCTTCAACGCCGGTCTGTTCGACAGCGGCACGGCGCTGGCCCGGCTGGGCCGCTGTTACGCCGCCGCGATCATGGATGCCGGGCTGGAGTTCGATGTGCTGTTCGGGCCAGCCTACAAGGGGATTCCCTTGACGGCGGCCGTCGCCATCGCCCTGGCCGACCGGCATGGTCGTGACGTCCCCTGGTGCTTCAACCGCAAGGAAGCCAAGGAGCATGGCGAGGGTGGGCTAATCGTCGGCGCTCCGCTTGAGGGTCGGGTGCTGATCGTGGACGATGTCATCACCGCCGGCACCGCCATCCGCGAGACAATGCAAATCCTGACCGCGCATGGCGCAACCCCAGCGGGCGTGGTGATCGCGCTGGACCGGCGCGAGCGTGGTCAGGGCGATCTATCGGCGGTTCAGGAAGTTGAGCGCGCCCATGGCGTTGCCGTGACCTCGATCGTGAGTTTGGACGATTTGGTGGCGTATCTGGCCGAACAACCGGAATACGCAGCGTGTTTGGAGAAGATGCGAGATTATCGGGCGCGGTACGGGATTGCGGATTAAGGATCAATGCGCCATGTCTGCATTTTGCAGCTACTTGATAAATATTACTGGCTCGTGCAACTTTCGGTAGTGTCCCTGGGGAATAGTGCTGTCCGGTGCGGCATGGGATGCGCGGCCCTTCTCCCAAACCCCGACGGCGACCGCGTTTCCAACTTTCAAAGGAAAAATGAACGTGACTGACCTATTAAACTTGCCACCTTCCGCAGGCGCCTTGGACGTGCTGACGGTCGCGGATGGTCATCTATTGGCAGTTGGCTGGGTGTTCCAGCCAGGCCACACATTTGAATGCATCGAGGCTTATCTCGACGGCAAGCCTGTCGGGCCCGTCCGGTCTGTCAGCCGACCTGATGTCGAGGAGGCTTTTGGGTGGGTGAAGGATGCCAAACCTTCGCCATTTGTGATCGAAACATCGCTTGAAGGGACCACTCCAACACGCTTGGACCTTATCGGCCGTATCGGTAAGGCGCCTGCGGCACGGCTCAGTTGCCTCATTCCATCGGAGGCGAACGAGCAACTGCCGCAGCCCCCGGACCCACTGCAAGAGCGGGTCTCTGGATTGCACGGCCCGGCTTTCCTTGTTCAAGGGCTCCAAATGTTCACTGACCTAACAGACCAGATGAACCGATTAGGGATTCCTGCGGCCGGGCGGATTCTGGACTGGGGCTGTGGGTGCGGGCGCGTTACTCGCCACTTCATGACTCGCCTTCCAGAAGCGAAGATCTTTGGTTGCGATATCGACTCTCAGGCCATCGAGTGGTGCCGTCAGAATCTCGGGGCTGGTTTCATCCACATCGAACCCATGCCGCCGACTCCCTTCAAAGACGCGGAGGTAGACATCATCATTGCTTGCTCAGTCCTCACTCACCTTGCCGAGGCGGTGCAAGACCGGTGGTTGCGTGAAATGCGGCGGATCCTTGCTCCGGGGGGACACTTCCTCGCCTCGACACATGGGGATTATGCATTCCAGTTCGCGCACCGAGGATCGCCGGTCAGCAAGACCCGCTCGATCTGGAAGGGACTTGTGGGGGCCGATCTCGCTCCTGGTCGTCTCACCGGAATCCAGGACTCGCAGCTTGACCCCATGCTGGACGGTATCGCGCCTCCTGGATACTACCGCGGAGTGTTTCAGTCGCGAGATCACACCGTTAAAGCCTGTTCGAAATACTTCCAGGTTCTGGATTACGTCGAACAAGGTCTCAACGGGCACCAGGATCTCATCATTCTGCGCCGTCCAAAATAGCGAGCGTTCCAGGCCGCGTCGACCAGCGGCAGATACCGAGGATCGGTCACCAGCACCAGCCGGTATTTCTTCCCATGCCGACTGACTTGCGCGCCGCTGATGGTCGGCCAGTCATCGCAAGGCAGCACGCGCGAGCTTTCAACCAAAGTGCGGAGCATGCGACTCTTCGACCTCAATCCAAGGTGGTCGCACTCTCACCGCAAGGAAGCCGCGCCCGATTTTATCGGGCGCGCATTTCAAACTTTCCGCCTTGGGATGGGCCGGCTTACGACCCCGGTCCGTTCCAGTCGCCGGCCAATGGTTTCCAGCCCGCACCGGGGGGGCCGTAGCTGATGATGAGGTCGGCGATACCCTGGGTATTGCTGTTGCGCGGATAGAAAACGCTGGTGGCGGGATTGTACAGGCCGATGGTGTCGGTACCGTCGCCATTCCAGTCGCCTACGACGGGAATCCAACCGGCGCCGGGCGGGCCGTAGCTGAAGAAGTTGTCGGCGATGCCCTGGGTATTGCTGTTGCGCAGGTAGAAAACGCTGGTGGCGGGATTGTACAGGCCGATGGTGTCGGTGCCGTCGCCGTTCCAGTCGCCGACGATGGGAATCCAGCCGGCGCCGGGCGGGCCGTAGTTGAAGAAGTTGTCGGCGATGCCCGGCGTGTTGCTGTTGCGCAGGTAGAAGACGCTGGTGGCCGGGTTGTACAGGCCGATGGTGGCGACGCCGTCGCCGTTCCAGTCGCCTACGATGGGAATCCAGCCGGCGCCGGGCGGGCCGTAGCTGAAGAAGTTGTCGGCGATGCCCGGCGTGTTGCTATTGCGCAGGTAGAAGACGCTGGTGGTGGGGTTGTACAGGCCGATGGTGGTGACGCCGTTGCCGTTCCAGTCGCCGGCGATGGGAATCCAGCCGGCGCCGGGTGGGCCGTAGCTGAAGAAGTTGTCGGCGATGCCCGGCGTGTTGCTATTGCGCAGGTAGAAGACGCTGGTGGTGGGGTTGTACAGGCCGATGGTCTCGGTGGCGGTGGGAGCGCCTGTGGCATTGAAGGTGGCGGTGCAGGTCAGGTTGCTGGCCGGCATGGTGAAGCTGGATGCACAAGGACTTGGGCTCCAGCCGGCGAAGGTGCTGCCGGGGTTCGGAGTGGCGGTCAAGGTGACTGGGGTGCCGGCGGCGAAGGTGCCGCCGCCGCTAACCGTCCCCGATCCGCTGCCGGTCTTGGTCAGGGTGAGGGTGTAGGTGGAGCCACCGCCACCAGTGATCGTGATCATATTCGGCGACGTGAAAGCATTATTGGTTTCGTTGCTTTCGATAGTCTTGTCAAGAGGATCAGCATACCCCGCGAAATTATAAGTGCCTGGTGTTAAAGGGGGGCTACCACCGCCTAGATGTGCCGTGCCTGAACAGGTGGTGGATGCGCCAGGCGGCAGATTCAGCGTGGTGTCGCAAACTAGAGCACTATTGGGGCCGATCCAAACCGAGGCTTGGAAAGTTAAGCCAGTGTTGGCGGTGCCTGTGCCTTGGTTTTTAATGGTGACCGTAACAACAATATCACTGCCGATGACGGCGCTGCTGGGCCCCGTTACCGATGTAACCACCAGATCGGGCAGAGCCGCTTGCGAAAGATTGAAAGTGGCCGTGCAGGCCAGATTGTTGGCCGGCATGGTGAAGCTAGGCGCGCACGGGCTGGGACTCCAACCAGTGAAGGTGCTGCCCGCATCCGGGGTGGCGGTCAGCGTGACCGTAGCGCCGGCTGGGTAACTGCCGCCGCCGCTGACCGTACCGTTGCCCGTGCCCGCCTTGGCGAGGGTCAGGGTGTAGTTGTTCGAAACCTGTTGCAACGTCCAGCCAACATCCTTCAACAAACCCAGGGTGACAGGACCAGGGCTATGAATGGACTCGCCATTGGGCAGGGAATAGGTCATCAAGGCGTTGGGCGTATTGTTGTAGCTTTCCGCCAGATGCGCGTAGCTTGAGCCTGGGCTCCAGATAAACGGCGCGTAGAGTGGCACCCGCGCCCCACCGTTGCCGGCGTTGGCGTTGGTGCCGTTGAAGTAGATGTCGTTGCTAGTCAACTGCGTGGTCAGAACGGCGGAGGGGTTGGGAAAGAGGGTTGTGTCGATCAGCTTTTGCCCCGAGCCGTTCTCGGTGAAACGATCGTAGATAATGGGAAATCCGGTTCCAAGACCCCATGAGCCCTGACCACCGGAGACCTGCATGCTGCCCAGGAATCCCAGGCCATGAGCGATCTCGTGCAAGACCACGCTGGCAAAGTCGACTTGACCGGGAGGGGTATTGCCGTCCGTTCCAAAGTACCAACTGAAGGTGCTGCTGTAGGCGCTGTAAATATCCGATTGCGCCGGATCCAGGTCACTGCCGTGCAAGGCGTTGGCGGCGGGCACGGAGTACCAGGTGTTGGTGACAGGGGCTCCCGAGAAATTCCGAAAGACGCTATTAGGCCCGCCGTGTCCCAACACCCCGGCCGGCAGGTTGCTGGCCCAGCAGGCGTCGATCGTGATGGGAACGGGAGATTGCAACTGCGAAGCCCATAGGTTGGCCGCGTAACTGAAGGCGGCTTTGGGCTGGTCGGGCCAGGTCAGGCAGTTGTCGCCATCCACCACGCCAGCTGGAAGGAAATTGATGGTGATCGTCGCTTGTACCGCCATCAGCCCCTGTTGCTGCAACGCTAGTTCCGGCGGCGGAGGTACTCGCAGGGTGGATATGTAGGAGGGATCGTGTCGCAGGATGACCCGTCGCGCCGGAGCCATGCTTTCGCCCGCTTGGAGCAGGGAGACAGGGTGCGCGTCCGACGATGCGGTATTGCTGATTTCCTCGGCGGTGGCCGGGGTGAAGACTGGAAACAGCAGAGAAACGATGACTGTGCCAAAGGCAAGCTTGATAAATTTCATGCAGACATTTCCTCCAGCGATAATTCTGTGACGGCGGTTTCGGATGAGCAAAATATCATCCGCGAATAGGGGATTGATCGCGTTTTCCCCTCTCAAGCAAATACAACTCCGGGTTCCAGCCCTTAAGTTAGCCCATTTCGGAGAAGTTCGGCGAAATTCCCCGCCGCGGCGTGGCCGGCCTCAATCCAGCATCGCCGCCTTCAACACCCCCGGCTCGACTTGCAACGGCACGACCTCGACACTATCAAGTCGGGCGCAATAATCCAGATCCTCGCCACAGCCCAGTGCCGCCAGACCGCGCCCGTGATGGGCGTAGCGCAAGAGCTGCGGCAGCCGATCCTGCCATTGTTCGAACAGTGCCACAGCGGCGATGGATTCGTCGTCCCCCGCGCAGTCGCTGTCGCGTTCGACATTGAGCAGGTGGCCGATGGCCCCGGCGCAGATCGTATCCTCCAGCGAAAAGCCGCCGCGCCAGCCCGCCGCCACGATCCATACTGTGTGTGGTTGTTCTTGAAGCAAATAGCGGACCACCGCCGCGCGGTTGGTCAATGAAGCTGTCATCAAGATCGGCACCCGCTGCACCCGTTCCAGGGCGCGGGTGCCGTTGGTGGTGCTCATGAACAAGCGCTTGCCGCCGACCCGCTCCGGCGTGCATTCCGCCGGCGAGTTGCCCAGGTCGAAATCTTCCAGCTTCTCGCCGCCGCGTTCGCCGGCCAGCAACCGTCGTTCCATTGGCCAGCGTTTGCTGACTCGGAACAATTCGTCAAGATCATCAAAGACCTGGATCGCCTCCGCGCCGGATTCGAGCGCCGTCGCCATGGTGGTGGTGGCGCGCAGCACATCGATGACGATGGCGCAGGCGGGCATATCGAGCTGGAGACCGCCCTTGCGGGCTTTCTGGCTCAAGTTGGGGACTTGATCGGGGGTATGATAGACGAAGATTTCCATGGTGGTCTGACGCGGGCTGGTGGTTGGTTTTTGAGGGTCGGGTAGGGGAAGAAGGTATCTGTCCTTGCTTTTGGTAAGGTTAATCCACGCTCACGCAAAGTGCCACACGCGCCCAGTTGGCATTGGATCCATCGTTCCAAGGTTGAACTCGATCCGCCAATCGGGAGGTTCTCGGCGAAAATCGTTTAAAATTGAAATCGAAATTGTTCGGATTGAAACAGGCTCAACCCAAGGAATCCGCCATATTCGCCTTAGCGCCTGAAATCCTCTTTCTGGAAAATGGCGACCGTCTGACTCGTAAGGAATTCGAGCGGCGGTATCAGGCCATGCCGCGACTCAAGAAGGCCGAACTGATCGAAGGAGTCGTTTTCATACCCTCGCCACTCCATTTCGAACAACATGCCGATTCCAGCCTGACGCCTTACTGCGCCTGCCGGAACGAGCCGACGGGGCCTCGTGCGTTAGCCGGGACGATTATCTGGAAGGCGCGCCGGAACTGATCGTCGAAGTGGCCTCGACCGGCGCCTCCCACGATCTGCACGACCAGCGCAAGGTCTATCGCCAACGGGGTGCGGGAATATCTGGTATGGCTGGTGCGGGAAAAGCGGCTGCTTTGGCTGGTTTTGGAGGATGATGAATACCAACCGTTTCAGCCCGGAGCAGATGGGTTGCTGCGCAGCCGGATTTTTCCGGGCCTAATGCTGAATGGTCAGGCCCTGCTCGATGGCGATCTGACTCGGGTGCTGGCCGATCAGCAGCGTTGCCAGAGAGGTGAGGAACACCGGCGGTTTGTGGAAGCGTTGCGACCATCTGCCGGTGAATAGCCGTTCTTGCCGGTGCTGCTATTGTAACAATTGTTCGAAGCGTCGCTTTTCCTCAGCGACCAGTTCCCGACCGGCGAAATCCCGCGCGGCAGCGGCGAGCGCACTATACCGAAACCCCAACGCCCGGTCAGCGGCCCCCCGCGCCCCGATCCATTTACCGGTAGCCAGCAGGGTCACGGCCTTTTGTTCCCATGCGGCGGCCTCGGCTTCAATCCTCAGCAACGGGCTCAAATCCGCGCCGCAGCGATGGCAAACCGCTTCACCCTTGAAACAGGCGCGACAAACCGGACAATGTTCCATTACGACTCCAGATAGAACAAGATATCGGGCAACTCGGCCATCGGGGCCTTGACGGCGGTAAAGTCCTTGGTGGTGAGCGCGTCGATGATCTTTTCGATCAGGTTGATGATGTATTCCACTGTGAACTGGCCGATCTCAATGTTGTCCAGAGTGTCCGGGTCCTTGCCCTGATATAACGACACAGCCATTTTCCACTACCGCGATCTTGGAGTTGGTGGTGCCTGGGTCGATACCAATGATTTTTTCAGCCATGCAAAGGAGGCTCGGGTTGGGACGGCGAAAGTTCGGTCGACGGCGGGACGGTGGGGGCGGGCGGTTCCGGCCGGTGATTGACCTTAACTTCGGCCAGTCGCAATAACTCGCCCTGCCAGAGATAACCCCGACGTAGTTCCTCGGTGACGATGCCGTTGCCAACCTCGCGGCGTTGCTCGACTTCGGCGGCGCGCATGGTGTGTGGGTCGAGCGGCTGGCCCAAGGCCGACAGGGCGACGACCTGCTGGCTGATAAGCAGTTGCTCCAGCCGGCGCAAGCTGATGTCCTGCTCCTGGGTGATGGCTTGCAACAGCGCCCGTTCCCGCTGTCCCAGCCCGAATAGACGGCTCAACACAGTGGGCCGATAGTTTCGCAGGACGCGCAGGCCCGCCTCCAGCCGGTCATGCAATTCCGCCAGTTCCAGCAGCACTGGCTTGATGATTGCCCGCCGCTGTTCCGGCAACGCGGCGCGGGTGCGGTCCAGTTCGCCGCCGAGTTGAGCCTGGCTGGCTTGCAGGGTCTCAAATACCGCCCGGAATTCATCCAACGCGGTTTTGACTTGGCGTGATTCCAGTCGGACCTCGTTCTTCAACGCCAACAGTTCGCCAAACAGTGAATACAGATCAGTTTGGCGGTTCTCCTCGCCCCGATCGGCGAGGGTGGCGTCCGGAAGTTCGTCCAGATAGGCGCGGAAGCGGCCCAGCAGTTGCTCTTTGATTTCGATATCCATGGGGGTCAGGCAATGAATTTATCGTATTCGGCATGGCTACCTATCCAAATCCATTGGATTCCTTTCACAGCTTATGAGCCTTGCCTTGCGCGAATTCTGCCCTTGCCATTTCAATCAGTCTATCGAATTTTCTGGCTTTAAAGTCCGCGCTGATTTTTTGATCCCGCGGTTCATCTTCAAGCTGAAATTTATTCTTTAATATTGTCAATCACTTCCGCAAAAACCTTCCCTATTCACAGGCGGCGTCGCCCCTCCTGTCCTAACGCCGCCGCCCAAGGTGCTCGACCGGGTCCGCAACAAAATTCGATTCAAGCCCTACTGCTTTGTTGACCCTGAGCGAACACCGCCCTCGATCGGCCGTTACCCCGCCTGGGTCAGGAACTTGTCGGCGTCCAGCGCCGCCATGCAGCCGCTGCCGGCCGAGGTGATGGCCTGGCGATAGACGTGGTCGGCCACGTCGCCGGCGGCGAACACGCCGGGAATGCTAGTGGCCGTCGCGCCGCCCTCGCTGCCGCTCTTGATCAGAATGTAGCCGTCGCGCATCTCCAATTGGCCGGCAAAGAGATCGGTGTTCGGTTTGTGGCCGATGGCGATGAACACGCCCTGGAGCGGGATTTCCCGAAGTTCGCCGCTCTTGACGTTGCGGGCGCGGAGGCCGGTCACGCCGCTGTCGTCGCCCAGCACCTCGTCCAACACGCTGTCCAGTTCCAGCCGGACCTTGCCGCTGTCCACCTTTTCCATCAGTTTGTCCAGCAGAATCTTCTCGGCGCGGAACTGCTGGCGGCGATGCACCAAGGTCACTTCGCTAGCGATGTTGGCCAGATACAGCGCCTCTTCGACCGCCGTGTTGCCACCGCCGATCACCGCGACCTTCTGGTTGCGGTAGAAAAACCCGTCGCAGGTGGCGCAGCCGGACACACCCTTGCCCATGAACGCCTGCTCCGAGGGCAGGCCGAGATACTGGGCGCTGGCGCCGGTGGCGATGATCAGGGCGTCGCAGGTATATTCGCCCGCGTCGCCGATCAGCCGGAACGGGCGCTCCTGAAGCTGGGCGGTATGGATTTGATCGAAAATGATTTCGGTGTGAAAGCGCTCGGCGTGCTTGCGCATCCGCTCCATCAGATCCGGCCCCATTAGCCCCTCGACATCGCCTGGCCAGTTGTCCACCTCGGTGGTGGTGGTCAACTGCCCGCCCATTTGCAAGCCGGTAATCAGGACCGGCTTGAGGTTGGCGCGAGCGGCGTAGACGGCGGCGGTGTAGCCGGCGGGACCGGAGCCAAGAATCAATAGACGGGCGTGTTTGCTGCTCATCGGTGAGTCTCCTGATTTTTCCAAGATTGGCGGACAACGCCAAGGCGCAAGCATCCATTGAGAAAGACGCTGGCGCGTGGACGCTGAGGGTTGATTCGGTTCGCTCCCCCCTCGGTCGAGGGGGGAACAACTCGGCTCCTTACAGGGCGGCGGAATTCTCAGCCAGGTAAGCGGCCACGCCCTCGGCGGTGGGCTTCATGCCCTTCTGGCCCTTCTTCCAACCGGCCGGGCAAACCTCGCCGTGCTGCTCGGTGAATTGCAGGGCCTCGACCAGGCGGATCATTTCATCCACCTCGCGGCCCAGCGGCAGGTTGTTGACGATCTGCGCCTGCACGATGCCGGCTTTGTCGATCAGGAAGGAGCCGCGCAGGGCGACGCCGGCCGGATGCTCGATGCCATAAGCCTGGGTGATTTCGTGCTTGATGTCGGCCACCAGCGGGAAACCGACACGGCCGATGCCGCCCTTCTCGACCGGCGTCTCGCGCCAGGCGAAGTGACTGAACTGCGAGTCGATGGACACGCCGACCACTTCCACGCCCAGTTCCTTGAACTTGGCGACGCGGTGGTCGTGAGCGATGATTTCCGAGGGGCAGACGAAGGTAAAGTCCAGCGGGTAGAAGAACAGCACCACGTATTTACCACGCAGATCGGACAGCTTGAAGTCTTCCTTGATCGAACCGTCGGGCAGAACAGCGGCGGCGGTGAAGTCAGGGGCGGGCTGGGTGACCAAAACGCTCATGGGTCTCTCTCCTCGTGTGAGTGGATAGCGGTGGATGGTTGACGTGGCTCGCAGCTTAGCGAGCGTTCTTCACTTCTGGAATTTGAATCATCCAAACAAGCCGATAGCCATTGGCTATCCAAGTCGCTGGTCTTGTCATCTCCCTGTCATCAAATTGCCTTAATGAAGGGAACCGCAAGACTCCGGCCCGACTTGGGGATGGTGGGAGTCAATATCAAGGGGGGTTATGAACGCGAAACACATCTTGATCGTGGAGGACGAACGACCCATTCGGGAAATGGTGACGTTCGCCTTGGCCAGCGCCGGCTACGAGACGCGGGAGGCCGCCGAGGCTCGGCAGGCCCAGTCCTTGATCGCCGAGCGTCTGCCCGATCTGATTCTACTCGATTGGATGTTGCCCGGCATCAGCGGCATCGACCTGGCCCGTCGGCTGAAAAGGGAAGAGCTGACGCGCGAGGTGCCGATCATCATGCTCACCGCCCGCGCCGAGGAAGAAGACAAGGTCCAGGGCTTGGAAAGCGGCGCCGACGATTACATCACCAAGCCGTTCTCGCCACGCGAACTGGTGGCGCGCATTCGGGCGGTGCTACGGCGCGGCGGGCCGGCGACGGAAGACGAAATCCTGCGCGCCAATAGCCTGCGCCTGGATTTGGCCAGCCACCGAGTCAGCACCGACGAAACCTTACTGGAAATGGGACCGACCGAGTATCGGCTACTGGAATTCTTCATGTCGCACCCGGAACGGGTTTACAGCCGGGGCCAGTTGCTGGATCGAGTCTGGGGCAGCAACGTCTATGTCGAAGAACGCACCGTGGACGTGCATATCCGCCGGCTGCGCAAGGTTCTGGAGCCACACGGCCACGACGCGCTGATTCAAACAGTGCGCGGCGCTGGCTACCGATTCTCGACCCGGGTCTAGCCGTGACGATGTCTTGGCGGGCGCTGTGGCGGCGGTTGGGGCTGCTGTTTCTGGGCGCCGCGCTGCTGGGTTGGCTGGTGGATCATCTGACACTGGCCTTGCTGCTGATTGCCCTGGGGTGCCTGGCCTGGCAGTTGGGGCAACTGTACCAATTGGATCGTTGGCTGCGTGGCGACCGAAATGCCGGCCCGCCCCGGCTGGGGCGCGTTTGGGGCGAGATTGCCGCCCACCTTGCCCGCTTGCGCCGCCAGAGCCGCAAGCGCAAGCGCAAGTTCAGCAAACTGCTCCAGCAATTTCAGCAGGCCACCGCCGCGCTACCGGACGCCGCCGTGGTGCTCGGCGAGGACGACCGGATGGCGTGGTGCAACGGCGCGGCCCAACGCCTGCTGGGTCTGTCGCCGACGCGGGATGTGGGCCGGCCCATCGTCCATCTGGTGCGGCATCCAAGCTTCGTCACGTTCTTGACCCAGCGGCGTTCGGGCGACGGCGTGGAATTTCCCTCGCCGGTGGATGACGCCCTGCTGCTGGGCGCCCGACTCGTGCCCTACGGCAAGAAGCAACGCCTACTGCTGGCGGCCGATGTTTCCCAGCTCCGACGGCTGGAGCAGATGCGGCGTGATTTCGTCGCTAACGTCTCGCACGAATTGCGCACCCCGCTGACGGTGATCAGCGGCTATCTGGAAACCTTGCTCGACAGTGAAAATCCGGCACTGGAAACCTGGCGGCAACCCTTGCACCGGATGCAGGAACAGTCGCGCCGGATGCTGCACATCATCGAGGATTTATTGCTGCTGGCCCGGCTGGAGGCGCGCAAGGAGCCGTCGCCGCGCCAGCCGGTGAACGTCCCGGCGTTGCTGGCGGATATCGCCGACGACGCCCTCGCGCTCAGTGGCGAGCAAAATCATCGGATCGAGGTGGTCGCCGATCCCGCCTTGTGGATTCTCGGTTGCGAGAAGGAGTTGCGCAGTGCCTTCGCCAATCTGGCGTTCAACGCGGTGCGCTATACCCCGGCGGGCGGGAAGATCGAGATTCGCTGGTACGCGGACGAGGTGGGGGTGCATCTGGCGGTGGAAGACGACGGCGAAGGCATCGCGCCCCCGCATATTCCGCGCTTGACCGAACGCTTCTATCGGGTCAACCGTGACCGCTCGCGGGGTAGTGGCGGCACCGGGTTGGGGTTGTCCATCGTCAAGCATGTGTTGAACCATCACGGTGGCCACTTGCGGATCGCCAGCGAGCTGGGGGTCGGCAGCGTGTTTACCTGCGATTTTCCCGCCGAGGCCCGCGTGGAATCCACGGCGGTCGTGGCCCGAACCGTAACCGATCACCGGTGGTAAACTGCGACCGTCGCCGTCAAGGGGAGTACCCATGAAATTGTTGCTGGTTCGCCATGCCATCGCCGAGGAGGCGGAGGCTTTCATCGTCGCGGGCGGTACCGATGCGCAGCGGCCGCTGACCGAGGTTGGCCGCAAGAAGATGCGCAAGGGCGCCAATCGTTTGCGTTCCTTGGTGGGACGGATCGACGTGCTGGCGCACAGCCCGCTGCTGCGCGCCCGCGAGACCGCCGAAATCATCGCCCGCGCCTGCGGCGATCCGCCGCTGGTGGAATGCGCCAGCCTGGATTACCGCTATCCGCCCGAGACGGTCGCGGACTGGCTGACGCAATATCCGGCCGACTATCTGGTGGTGGCGGTGGGTCACGAGCCACAACTGGGTTTGCTGGCGGGTTTGCTGGTGGCCGGCGAGTCGCGTTCGCTGATGGTGTTCCGCAAGGGGGGGGTGGCCATGATCGAGTTTCCGGAGCAGGTGGAAGCCGGCATGGGCGTGCTGCACTGGGCGCTGACCGCCGGACAGTTGCGCGGTTTGAAGCAGGATTGAAGGTTAAGGAGATTGCCATGTCTTCCGATGTCGTCGCCGCGATTGACCTGGGCTCCAACAGTTTTCATATGATCGTGGCCCGGATCGCCAACGATCATGTTCAGGTATTGGATCGGATTCGGGAGATGGTGCAACTGGCCGCGGGGCTGGATGCTCGGAATCGGCTGGCCGAGGACGCGCAGCGACGGGCGCTGGACTGTCTGGCCCGATTCGGCCAGCGCCTGCGGCACATTCCGCCGGAGCAATTGCGCATCGTCGGCACCAACACCTTGCGCCAGGCGCGCAACAGCGCCGAATTTCTGGCCCGGGCCGAGGAGGTGCTGGGGCATAGTGTCGAGATCATCAGCGGTCAGGAAGAGGCGCGGTTGATCTATCTGGGCGTCGCGCACAGCGTCGCCGACGCGCCAGGCCGGCGCTTGGTGGTGGACATCGGCGGCGGTAGCACCGAGTTCATCATCGGCGAAAAGTTCGATCCTCTGCACCTGACCAGCTTGAAGATGGGTTGTGTCAGTTTGAGCCGGGCCTGTTTCGACGAGGGCCGGATTACCGAGGCCCGGATGCGCCAGGCGGAACTGATCGTGCAACTGCGGATGGAGCCGGTGCGCGAGGAGTATCTGGAACGGGGCTGGGAGCGGGTGACCGGCGCCTCGGGTTCGATCAAGGCCATTCAGGAAGTGGTGACGCGGGAGGGGTGGTGCCGCGACGGGATTACCCTGGACGCGTTGCGGCGGTTGCGGGTCGCGCTGCTGGAGGCGGGCAATACGGGGGTGATCGCTACCCGCTGGCAACTGGAACCGGCGCGGGCGCGGGTGTTCACCGGCGGCTTTGTGGTGCTGCACGGGTTGTGCGAGGCGCTGAACGTCGAGCGGATGGAGGTATCGGACGGCGCGCTGCGGGAAGGCGTGATCTACGATCTGCTGGGACGCATCCGCCACGAGGACGTGCGCGATCGCACCATCGCCACCGTGATCCGCCGCTACGGGTTGGACGAAGCCCAGGCCGAACGGGTCAACGCGACGGCGCTGGAGCTGCTGGGCCAGGTTCGGGAGAGTTGGCGGCTGACGACCGACGACCAGGGCCGGATTTTGGAATGGGCGGCCCGGCTGTACGAGATTGGTCTGTTGCTGTCCCACGGCGATTATCAGAAGCACGGCGCTTATATCCTGGAACATGCCGATCTACCGGGTTTCTCGCGCGGCGATCAACGGGTGCTAGCAGCCCTGGTGCGGCGCCATCGCCGATCCTTTCCGGCGGACGCGTTCACCCACCTGCCTAGGGAGTGGGCGCAGCCGGCCCGGCGGCTGTGTGTCCTGTTGCGCTTGGCCGTGGTGTTGCACCGTGGCCGCAGTCGGCAACCGTTGCCGCCGCTGACGTTGGTCGTGAATCAGCAGCGCCTGGAGCTGCGGTTTTCTCCCGGTTGGTTGGAGGAACACCCGCTGACCCGCGCCGATCTGGAGGCGGAGGCGCGGTATTTGAAAAAGGCGGGATTGCGGTTGGAGTTTGGCTGAACGGTATTTATCTATCCATCAATACCCTGGAGTTATGCCATGGAAAACATCGAACTGTCGGAAATGCTCGGCCAACTGCGTAAGGAATTGTCGATTGCGCAGAGCGAGGGCGCAGGGTCGGACCTGAAATTCCAAATCGAAGACATCGAAATCGAGTTGCAGATCGCCACAACCAAGAGCGGCGAGGCTGGCGGCGGCGTCAAGCTTTCTGTCATCAGCTTTGGGGCCAAGGTCAATGCTTCTGAAGTCGAAACTCAGAAACTCAAGCTGAAGCTCAAGCCGGTGGTGGTGGGACCTATCGATGAACCGCTCAAGGTTCAGTCTCAGCCCACTGCACTACCCCCTTGAACGGCGTGCTAGACCAAGATGAGGTGAGCCGTGGGCGACAATTTCAAGAATCTTTTAGTCGAGATTTTTGTGCCCACGATCGCGGCCGATGGCATGGGACGGATCGGCACTGGTTATCCCATCGCCAAGGACCGTATCCTCACCGCCCGCCACGTCTTGTTCCCAAAGGATTTAAAGCCCGCCGCCGATTTTAAAATTCGCTGGCATCACTGGCGCGATAGCGGAAAACCAGCCGGCCAGTGGCAAACCGTCGGCCGTGATCGGATCGTCTGGCCCGGCACAACAGAACTGGATGCCGCCGTCATCGCATTCGCTTTTCCCGAGGAGGCTGCCGGGTGGAGAAGCTTGTCGGCTCGTAATCCCGCGACCGGCATGGCCTGGGAAAGCGAGGGCTTTCCGGATGTCGGCAAACGCGACGACAACTCCCGTGTCCCAGTTCCGATGCGCGGGGGTACTTACAAGCGCGCCGACCGGGCGAAGGAATGCTGGCTCGACGTCACCGCGCCGCCGCAGGTGGCGGCGGACTGGCGAGGCGCCTCGGGCAGTCCGGTATTCGTTCTCTCCCAGATCGTCGGTATCATCATCGAAGTGCCGCCGGGCTTCAGCGGCAGGTTGACGGCTTTGCCCGCCTCCCGCCTCCTCGACGAGCCCGCTTTTTGCACGGCCATCGGCTATCAACAGGCCGACGACCGTCATGCTCGGATCAAGCAGGTTTTGGAGGCAACGCGAGCCGTTTCGGCCTTGGCTATTGGCGCTTTGGAGTGCTGCGTCTTCGGCGAACCCGGACAACGGCTCTGGCGCGACCCGGTAAGCCCAGTCGAGGAACTGGCGCGGGAGATCGGCCACTACGACACAGCCCTGTTAATGCACCATGCTCGCCAGGCGATAGGCAAGCTCAAAAGCAGCAACTCCAAAGATGCCAAAGCCCTCGGTAAGTTGGTCCAGTGGTTGCTGCCGTTGCTCTATGATCGCACCACGGTAGCGGCCGTGCGCGAAAAAGTCGGCGACCCCAACGCGATTCTGGTCGGTTTTCCGGTGGCCACCCGGTTCGTTGCGGAGACGGTCATGGCGGGCGCGGACGGGCGCGAGGCTCGGTATCGCCACCCGCACAAGGATGAAGAGATCGAGGGAGAACTCAGTCTGCCACTGACTCCGAACAGTGGGTTCGATCCGAAGGGAGAGCGTCGCGCCGAGGACTTTCGCGAGCATCTGCGCCGCAAGCTCGCGGTTTCGCAACTCAGCGCCTTCGAAGGCGCTTTCTATCGTTGCGTGCGCGAACTCCTGCCAGAATCCATACGCGAGCGAGTCAGCGAGCTGGACCCCAACCTCAACCGGATGGCAGCGTCAAAACTTGAGGATTTGGCGAAATACGAATCCAGTCGTCACTACTACCTGTTCCAGTTGCCGAGCGACCCCGAAGAGCGCGCGGACTGCCTTGCCAGCCTTGAAAAGCTCAAGGGGCAGTTTGAAGCCGTGGCTTTTTTGGAGCTTGCCGACAACAGCGATCTGATGAGCGGCGAGTGGGAAGACTTCCTGCCGCTGGAGTACATCCTGAAAGTAACCCGGGAATAGCTTATGACTTTCATGCAGATTCGAGAGGGCGTGATCATCCCGATTCCCGCTGCGGGTAGCCGGCCGTCCCAGTTTCACGTCTTCGACGGAGAGAGCATCGATGCCATCGACGCCGCCCTGGCTGCGCAACGCCCGCTCTTGGTGCGCGGCGAGCCGGGCATTGGCAAGAGCCAGTTGGCGCGGGCGGCGGCCTTGCAGTTGCGGCGCGCCTTCGTCCACGAGGTGGTGGACGCCCGCACCGAATCCCGTGACCTGCTCTGGCACTACGACGCCGTCGCCCGCCTCGCCGAGGCCCAGCTCCAGGGCGCCCTGAAAGCCCCGGAGACCCTGCCGGAGCCAGATGTCCGCACGCGCCTGGCCGTTGCCCGCTACGTGCGACCCGGCCCCCTGTGGTGGGCCTTCGACTGGATGAGCGCCCGCGCCCAGGCCGAGGAGGTCAAGGCCCGCGAACCCGAACCGCCCGATGCGGGCGACGTCGCGCGCCGCGCCGATCCGAAGCGCCGCTGCGACCCGGCCAACGGTTGCGTGGTTCTCATCGACGAAATCGACAAGGCTGAGTCCGACGTGCCCAACGGCCTGCTCGAGGCGCTCGGCGCCGGGCAATTCCTGCCGCTCGGCGGCGAGCGGCCGGTGGTCGCGGCAGGGCCACCGCCGCTGGTCATCATCACCACCAACGAAGAGCGTGCCTTGCCCGATGCCTTCCTGCGTCGCTGCCTGGTGCTGCACCTGCGGCTTCCCGACGTGAGGCAGGAGCCGCAAGAATTCAAACGTGTCCTGATCGAGCGAGGAGAGGCGCACTTCGGCAATAACCTGGGCACGCTGCTCGAACGGGCCGCCGACCTGTTGGCCGAGGATCGCGAGACGGCCGAACAGGCCCGCCGCCTGCCGCTGCCCGGTCAGGCCGAATACCTCGACCTGGTGCGCGCCGTCCTGGAACTCGCCGGCGCGGATGCCGAGGCACAGCGGACGGTGATTGACCGGATCGCCGATTTCGCCTTGAAGAAGCACCCGGACGCCATCGCCACCCGCCCGAGGAAGCCCCGACAGGTTGAGGCAGCGGCGATTTTGTCCCAGGACCCGGACCGGCCGGCGGGCACCTAACTCGGCCGCGCTCACCCCGACCATGACCCAGCGGCGACCCGACACCGATCCAGTCATCGTATCCCGAGCGATTTGCGGTCGGGCCGATCTGGTGCGCGCCCTGGCCTACGCCGACAAGACGCTGCTCGAAACCGCTGCTCGCCTCGGCTACGAGCAACGGCCGCCGTCGCCCCCGTCCGGCTTGGGTGGAGAGCAGACGGGAGAAACGAAGTCGGATAACGGTGACCGACAGGGCTCGAAAGCCGACGTCCAGCTTGAAACCGGCCCGCCGCGCGCGATCCCCTTCTGGCAACTCGTGAAACGGAAATTCGAGGTCGGACCGGCGCGTAAGCCGGACGACGACACGGGATCGACCGCGCTTCCCACCTGGACCCGGCGGCCGCCGACGCTGGCTACCGCGCGCCCCCTGGCCACCTGGCGGGAGCTGATGCCTCGGTTGCGCCGCGCCCTGGCCGAACCGGCGGAGACCCATGTCCTGGATGTGCCCGCGATCGTTCATCGACTCGGTCGCGGGCAAAGCCTGGAGCAGTTACCTCGGCAGCGCCGCCGCTGGGGGCTGTCGTTGCGCCTGATCGAGGACCGCAGCGATCACCTGGCGCCTTACTGGGGCGACCAGGAGCAGGTACGGGAATGCCTCGTGCGCCTGTTCCCCCATTATGCCGTCGCTCACGCCCTCTGGTTCGAGGGGTTGAGCACGCCCGTCTGGGCGGACGGCGAGCGTTCGGTCGGTCCCTACCGTCCCCCGCCCCCGGGCAGCCTGGTCGTCGTGCTGGGCGATTTGGGCTGTCTGGCGCGCGGCGGCGCGGACCTGCGCCGCCATTGGCTGGCGATGGGCCAGCGTCTCGCGGCGGACGGTTGCCGGACGCTGGCGTTGACGCCCGCGCCCGAAGGATGCCCGGAAGCACTGCGGCGCTATTGGACGCCGCTACCCTGGGAGCGGCTGGCGAGCGTGATCGATCCCGAAGCGCGCCGGGCCCAGGTCCAACGGCTCATCACCCTGGCATCGTCGGCGCTACGCATTGAACCGGGGCTGTTGCGCGAGTTGCGGCTGCTGATCGACGCCGATGCTGGTGCCGAGTCGGCGTTCTGGCAGGAGCCAGCCGTCGTCGGCAAGTCCTCGGTCGCCACGACGCTCTCCGCCGCCGAGGCCCAGCAACGGCGCGAGGCTTTCGCCCAGGACGACCTTAAGGAACAAGCCCTAGAACTGCTCCGCGACTGGCGCGCCGGCTTGCCATCGGAAATCTGGTTCGCCGAGATCGAGACGCTGAGGCCCGAGGAACGAGATCATCTACCCGAGGAAAGCGATGTTCGCCAGGCGGCGGAATTCTTCGCGGCCCTGGGACGGCAAGCCGCTGGCGTGAGGGACGCGGCGCCCGTGCCCGGCGCGATTCCGTGGTTTCGGGAAATCGCCACCCGGCTGCCGGAGGGTTATCTCGACGACCCGGAACTCGGCCGCTACTTCCACGACTTATGGACCCAAGTCCTGCGCCGCGACCCTCGCGCGCTACCGCCGCCGGGACTGCATCCCGAAAACGTGTTGACCGAAGCCCCAGCGCGAAGGGTCGACCTTTACCAGCAAGGCGGCGACCTGCTGTTCTCGTCGCCGGCCTTGGCGGCCGAGATGGTCAGCCCCCTCGCCAGCCTGGAAACCGCAAACGGGTTAATTCGCATCGAGGAGGAAGATACCTTCTGGCGCTCCGGCCAGCCCCCAAGCTGGGCCGACGATTGGGGCACGGACGACTACGGCCACTGGGTCACCTTCAGCATCAGGAACCAACAAGGCCAGAAGATCACCCAGCGGATGCGCTGGATCGAACCTGGATCATTTCTGATGGGTTCGTCGGAGGACGAGCCGGAGCGTTCGAATCCCGAAGGCTCCCAGCATTCCGTGACGATCAACCAAGGCTTCTGGCTGTTCGACACCGCCTGCACCCAGGTGCTGTGGGAAGCGGTGATGGGCGATAACCCGAGCGAGTTCAAAGGCGTGGACCGTCGTCCAGTGGAAAATATTAGTTGGAACAATTGCCAGAGTTTCATCAAGCGGCTGAACGAACGCCTGCCCGGACTTGACTTGGCTCTACCGTCCGAAGCCCAATGGGAATACGCCTGCCGGGCGGGTACCACCACGCCTTTCAGCTTCGGGGACAACATCACCCCTGATCAGGTCAACTGCAACGGCAACTATCCCTACGCAGGCGGCAAAAAGGGTCAGTATCGACAAGAAACCGTGCCGGTGGCGAGCCTGCCGCTGAACCCGTGGGGTCTGTACGAGATGCACGGCAACGTCTGGGAGTGGTGCCAGGACCACTGGCACGACAATTACCAGGGCGCTCCAACCGACGGCTCGGCGTGGGAAGGCAGCGACGCCGGCGCGGGCCGTGTCCTGCGGGGCGGTTCCTGGTTCGACGACACGCGCGGCGTGCGGGCGGCGTACCGCGCCCACGCCCGCCCCGGCGTCCGCGGCGGTAGCATCGGTCTTCGCTGTGCCCAAGTTCGGGTCGCGAGCCCAGACAGCCCGGAGGGAGCGGAGCCGGCGGGACCGGCGAGGGGCCGGCAGGCGGAGCGCCGGCCCGAGCAGGGCCTGCCCGGCGGAGCGACCGGCGCGCAACCCACCCTGTTGCGTCTCGACGCCGGCGAGTCCCCGGCCCACTGCCCGTTGCCCCAAACGCCGGCCTTCCTGATCCGCACCGACCGCGAGCACCTGACGTTTCGCCGCCTCACCAAACCGGAGTGGGCCAGCGCCATCGGCCGCGACCGCTTCGGGCTGTGGTGCGAGATCGCCGTCGAACCCAAGCGGGGCGGCGAACCGGTCATTCAACGCCTGCGTTGGATTCCGCTGGGGCGGTTCTGGATGGGTTCGCCGGAGGAAGAGACCCGAGGACTGGCGAAGGACGACGACGAGCGGAAATGGTTCGAGCGGGAACGTCCCCGCCACCTCGTGACCTTGACCGAAGGCTACTGGCTATTCGACACGCCCTGCACGCAAGCCTTGTGGGAAGCGGTGATGGAGAAGAATCCAAGTCGATTCCAAAGCCCAACCCGGCCGGTGGAACGGGTCAGTTGGCACGACGCGCAGGATTTTCTGAAGCAACTCAATGGGCGGATTCCCGGTCTCGACCTGACGCTGCCCAGCGAAGCGCAGTGGGAATACGCCTGCCGGGCCGGAATCGAGACGGCGATCTACACCGGCGAGTTGGCAATTCTGGGTCAATGCAACGCCCCAGCGCTCCATGACATCGCCTGGTACAGCGGCAACAGCGGCGTCGATTTCGACTTGGCGGATGGTGAAAATAGCTCGGCTTGGCTGGAAAAACAATACCCGCACACGAAGGCGGGAACGCAGCCGGTCAAGCTCAAACGGGCCAATCCCTGGGGCCTACATGACATGCTGGGCAACGTCTGGGAGTGGTGCCAGGACGGCATGAGAAGCTACGATGCCGAGGCTCAGACGAACCCGACGGGTTTACTAGACGCCGGTGCAGGCCGCATCGTGCGCGGCGGGTCCTGGTACGACGTCGCGCACCGCGTGCGGTCGGCGTCCCGCTTCGCGCTCCACCCCGACTTCCGCAACGACAATATCGGTTTTCGCTGTGCCCGAGTTCGGGTCGTGATTCCGACAGCCGGCAGGCCAGAAGAGCGACGCGCCGACGCCATGAAGTCTTCCCAATAAAGACTACACTGACGGCCATGAGCCACGACGACGACGCCTCGTACAAGACGCTGTTTTCGGCCCCGGAAGTGGTGCGGGACCTGATCCTGGGTTTCATCCCGGACGAGTGGCTGCACGGCCTGGACTACGCCACCCTGGAGCGGGTTTCGGGCAGCTACATCACCGACGACCTGCGCGACCGGGCCGACGACATGGTCTGGCGGGTGAAGGTCCAAGGGGAGTGGGTGTACCTGTATATCCTGATCGAGTTCCAGAGTACGGTCGATCCCTGGATGGCGGTGCGGATCATGACCTACGTGGGTCTCCTGTACCAGGACCTGATCCGGCAAAAGCAAGTCTTGCCCGAGCGCCACCTGCCGCCGGTGCTGCCGGTCGTGCTGTACAACGGCCAGGGGCGGTGGACCGCCGCGACCGACGTGGCCGACCTGATCCCGAAGCCACCGGGGTTGCTGGCGCGACACCTCCCCCATCTGGAATACCTGCTGATCGACGAGAACCAATACGACGTGACTGAACTGGCGTCGATGCAAAACCTGGTCGCGGCGGCGATCCGGTTCGAGCGCCCGGACAGCGCGGCGGCGCTGATGGCGCTGATCGAGACGGTGAACGACTGGCTGGAAGGTCAGCCCGAACTCAAGCGAACGTTCGCGCTGTGGATTCGGGCGATGGTGTTGCGGCACAGCCGGAATCACCTGGTGTTGCCGAAAGTGCGTGACTTGAAGGAGTTGACGATGACTTTAACCGATCGATTCGACGCGTGGGCTCGCGAGTACGAGCAGAAGGGCATTGAGAAGGGCGAGTCCTTGCTGCTGCAACGGCAGTTGGCGCGGCGATTTGGCCCGTTGCCGAGCGAGGTGGTAGCCCAACTCAGTACGGCGACCACGGAACAGCTTGAGCGCTGGGGCGACCGTGTTTTGGACGCCGCCAGCCTGGACGACGTCTTCCGCCCCTAAAGAGCGCGCCAAGCGAAACCACGGAACTCCGTCTTCGCCCGTTTGCGCCTGCCGCACAAGAAGCTAGCTGACGGCAGGGGCTTTGAATCGACCGCGAGTTTACTGTGAATGCTCCCCCCATCATCGACACCGCCCAGCATCCGTTGGCCACCGGCTGCCCGCCCCGCTGGGCCAGCGGCTGGGGGCAGGACCGTTACGGCGTCTTCGTCGAATTCACCCTGCAAGAAGTCACCCAACGGCTGCGCTGGATTCCACCGGGACGGTTTTGGATGGGTTCGCCGGAAAACGAACCGGGCCGTTTTGACAGCGAAGGTCCTCGCCATCAGGTCATGCTGACCAAAGGTTTCTGGTTGTTCGACACGCCCTGCACCCAGGCGCTGTGGCAGGCGGTGATGGGCGGGAACCCGAGCCGCTTCCAAAGTCCGACCCGTCCAGTGGAAAACGTGAGCTGGTACGACGTGCAAGACTTTCTGGCCCGCATCAACGCCCGGATTCCCGGTCTCGACCTGACACTGCCCAGCGAAGCGCAATGGGAACATGCCTGCCGGGCGGGAACCGAGACGGCGATTTACACCGGGGACTTGGCGATTTTGGGCGATAACAACGCTCCGGCGCTCGATCCCATCGCTTGGTACGGCGGTAACAGCGGCGTCGATTTCGATCTGGACAACGGTTGCGACAGTTCGGACTGGAAGGAAAAACAATACCTACACACGAAAGCAGGAACGCGCTCGGTCAAGCTCAAGCGAGCCAATACATGGAGCCTGTACGATATGCTGGGCAATGTTTGGGAGTGGTGCCAGGACCACTGGCACGACAACTACGAGGGGGTACCGACCGACGGCTCAGCGTGGGAAGATCGCAATGTTGGTGCGAGCCGTGTCGTGCGTGGTGGATCCTGGTACGGCTACGCCCACAACGTGCGGGCAGCGTACCGCGACGCATACCCTCCCGACTATCGCGTCGACGATGTCAGTTTTCGCTGTGCCCAAGTTCGGGTCGCGGAGCGAGGGACCGGCGCCGTGAAGAGCTGTAGGGCGGGTTAGCGGAGCGTAACCCGCCGAAACCACAGCCGAATCGGTGGGTTACGGGCTGACGCCCTAACCCACCCTACGACTTGGCACAAAACCTATCGAGAGACGGTATTAGCCCGATTTCTCCAACCGCCGCCGAAACGCCGCGTAATACAGCACCGGGATGAACACCAGGGTCAGTAGGGTGGAAACCAGGATGCCGAAAATCAGCGAAATCGCCAGGCCGCGAAAGATCGGATCGTCCAGGATGAACAGCGCCCCCAGCATGGCCGCTAGCGCGGTGAGAATGATCGGCTTGGCTCGCACCGCGCTGGAACGGATCACCGCCTCCTGAAACGGCACGCCGTTAGCCACTTCCAGATTGATGAAATCCACCAGCAGGATCGAGTTGCGGACGATGATGCCGGCCAGCGCGATCATGCCGATCATCG
>JAVMKH010000085.1:0-4770 GCA_031732935.1 Candidatus Contendibacter sp. | reverse complement strand
CCCGTTGCCCGTTCGCCAGGTTCAGCGCGGCCACGCGCTCGCGCGACAATTCCACTTCGTAAAAGCGGCTGGATTCGCGTTCCGCGCCGGTCAGCTCGACCCGCGCAGTGGGGCCAAAGGTCAACACCCGTTCGACTTTGGCGATGATGCCGGTGTTATCGGACAAATCAGTTTCGATTTCCAACTCGTGAGGGCGGACGAAGCCCAGCGCCTCGGCACCGGACTGAAAGCCGGCGCGACCCAAGGGCAAGCTGCCGTCGTCGACGTGTAGCTGCTGGTCGCGCACCCGACCGTGAAACAGGTTGACCGCACCGAGAAAGCCGTACACGAATGGCGTGGCCGGCTGTTCGTACACCTGGTCGGGCATGCCGATCTGCTCGATCCGGCCACGGTTCATCAACACGACTTGGTCGGACACTTCCAGCGCTTCTTCCTGGTCGTGGGTCACGAAGATGCTGGTGATGTGCAGCGCGTCGTGCAGTTTTCGCAACCAGCGGCGCAATTCCTTGCGGACCTTGGCGTCCAGCGCGCCGAACGGTTCGTCGAGCAACAGCACGCGCGGCTCGACCGCCAGGGCGCGGGCCAGGGCGATCCGCTGCCGCTGGCCGCCGGACAATTGCGTGGGATAGCGTCGGGCGAGCGCCGACAACTGCACCAGGTCCAGCAGCTCGCGAACGCGGGATTGAATCGCGCTCTCGCCGGGACGTTGCCCGCGCGGCTTGATCCGCAGCCCGAAGGCGACATTGTCGAACACGGTCATGTGCCGGAACAGGGCGTAATGCTGGAACACGAAGCCGACTTGCCGCTCGCGGACATGCGCGGCCGAGGCGTCCTCGCCATCGAGAAACACCCGACCGCCGTCGGCGGACTCCAGACCGGCGATGATTCGCAACAGCGTGGTCTTGCCGCAGCCGGACGGACCCAGCAAACCCACCAGTTGGCCGGTCGGAAAATCCAGGGTGACGTCGTCGAGCGCGACGAACGGACCGAACCGTTTGACGATGTTTTGCACGCGAATGCTCATGTGGATGCTCCCGATTCCTCGCCGACGCTCAACTGCTGCCGGCCCCGCCGTTCCACCAGGGATTTGACGACCAGGGTCAGCAACGCCAGCAGCGCCAGCAGCGAGGCCACCGCGAACGCGGCGGCGAAATAGTATTCGTTGTAAAGGATCTCCACGTACAGCGGCAGGGTGTTGGTCCGTCCCCGAATGTGGCCGGACACCACCGAGACCGCGCCGAATTCCCCCATGGCGCGGGCGTTGGACAGGATCACCCCGTAAAGCAAGCCCCATTTGATGTTCGGTAGGGTGACGCGCCAGAAGGTTTGCCAGCCGGAGGCCCCCAGCACGATGGCCGCCTCTTCTTCCTCCCGGCCCTGGGTTTCCATCAGGGGAATCAGCTCGCGGGCGACGAACGGGAAGGTGACGAAGATCGTCGCCAGCACCAGACCGGGCACGGCGAAAATGATCTTCACGTCGTGTTCGATCAGCCAGGGGCCGAACCAGCCCTGCGCCCCGAACAGCAGCACGAACACCAGGCCGGCGATGACCGGCGAGACCGAGAACGGCAGATCGATCAGGGTGGTCAACAACTGCTTGCCGCGAAAATTGAATTTCGCGATCGCCCAGGCCGCCGCGACGCCGAACACCAGGTTCAGCGGCACCGCGATGCCGGCGGTCAACAGGGTCAAGCCGATGGCGGACAGCGCGTCAGGCTCCACCAGGGCGGCCAAATAGACCTGCCAGCCCTTGCGGAACGCCTCGGCGAACACCGTCACCAGCGGCAGCAGTAGAAACAGCCCGAAGAACGCCAGCGCGACGACGCTCAGCGTCCCCTTGATCCAGGCCGGTTCGCGGGTGGCGGCGTTGGCCTCGAACCGCCGCGCGTGGGCGGTCCAATGGGTAGCGACGGCGGCGCCCATGCTCAGCTCCTCGCGCGACCGCGGTTGGCCCAGAACTGCAAGCCGTTAATCAGAAAGAGCAGAACGAACGAGACGACCAGCATCACCACGGCGATGGCCGTGGCGCCGACGTAGTCGTACTGCTCCAGCTTGGTGATGATCAGCAGCGGGGTGATCTCCGACACCATCGGCACGTTGCCGGCGATGAAGATCACCGAGCCGTACTCGCCGACCGCCCGGGCGAAGGCCAGGGCGAAGCCGGTGAGCAAGGCTGGCAGCAGCACGGGCAACAACACGCGCCAGAACGTCTGCCAGCGATCCGCGCCGAGACTGGCGGCGGCTTCCTCCAACTCGGTATCCAGATCATCGAGCACCGGTTGCACCGTGCGCACCACGAACGGCAGCCCGATGAAGGTCAGCGCGGCCAGGATGCCCAGAGGGGTGAAGGCGACCTTGAGGCCCAGGGGTTCCAGCCACTGGCCCAGCCAGCCATTGCCGGCATAGATGGCGGTGAGCGCGATGCCAGCGACGGCGGTGGGCAGGGCGAAGGGCAAATCCACCAGCGCATCGACGATCCGCTTGCCCGGAAAGCTGTAGCGGACCAGCACCCAGGCGAAGATCAGCCCGAACACGGCGTTGATGGCGGCGGCCAGCAGCGAGGCGCCGAAACTCACCCGATAGGACGCCACCACGCGCGGCGCGCTGATCACCGCCCAGAATTGCTCCCAGGTCAGGGACGTGGACTTCAGAAAAACCGCGGCGAGCGGGATCAGCACGATCAGCGCCAGATACACCAGGGTATAGCCCAACGCCAGCGGAAATCCTGGCGGAACGCGATGCGGTTTGCCGGCGTGCATCAGCGGTTCACCACGATCTGGTCGTACACGCCGCCGTCGGCGAAGTGCGTCTGCTGCGCTTTCGCCCAGCCACCGAAGACCTCGTCGATGGTGAAGAGTCGAATCGCCGGAAACTGCTGAGCGTGCTCTCGCAACACTGCGTCGAGGCGGGGCCGGAAGGAATGTCGGGCGACAATCTCCTGGCCAGCGGGGGAGTACAGGAATTCCAGATACGCTTGCGCTTGACGACGCGCTCCCTTCTTGTCTACCACCTTGTCCACCACGGTGACCGGTGCTTCGGCCTGGATGCTGATCGAGGGATAGATCACCTCGAATTTTTCGCTGCCCAGTTCGTGGCCGATCAGCACCGCCTCATTCTCGAAGGTCACCAGCACGTCGCCCAGGTCGCGCTGGGTGAAGGTCGTGGTGGCGCCGCGCCCACCGCCGTCCAGCACCGGCACGTTGCGAAACAACCGGGTCACGAAGTCGCGCGCCGCCGCCTCGTCACCGCCCTTCTTCATGGCGTAGCCCCAGGCCGCCAGATAGGTGTAGCGGCCATTGCCGGAGGTTTTAGGATTGGGAACGACGACCACGATGCCCGGTTTGGCCAAGTCGTCCCAGTCGCGAATGTTTTTCGGATTGCCCTTACGCACCAGGAACACGGTGGTTGAAGTGTACGGCGCGCTGTTATAGGGCAGGCGTCGGCGCCAGTCGGTGGGTACTAACCCCGAGCGCGCCAGTAACTCGATGTCGGTATCCTGATTCATGGTGACCACGTCGGCCTCCAAGCCGTTAGCCACCGCGAGCGCCTGCTTGCTCGATCCGCCGTGGGATTGTTCGACGGCGACTTTCTCGCCCGTGGTTTTTGCCCAGTGCTCGATGAAAGCCGGGTTGATGTCCTTGTATAACTCGCGGGTCACGTCGTAGGACACATTCAGAAGCGTGACATCGGCCCGCGCGATCCCGCACAGCAGGACGACTCCCCTCAGCAAGACGCGAATGACGCCGAACAAGCATTTCATCGCCAGACTCCAGATTAAGTTATAAGTAAACTGGAGTTTAAAAACGAATGGTAATAAATAAAAATAATAAATTCCGAAATCCTTATGCGTTTTTCTGCAAAAGCGGAAAAACTTCATAATTCATTTTATTGAATTTAATAAGCGTTTTTTATTCATTTTAATTTTTGAAGACCCAGTTTAATCTGCTCGCCACTGACACGGATCGTTATCGGTTTCAGGGGGATCATACGATTGCGGGGGTGATGGGTGTGCTTTTGGGCGGCGGAGATAGCCGCCTTTTTTTATGGCAACGCCCCATTAATTTATTGGATTATTATCTGTTATATTAGAAATTTTACTTTATAAATAAATACTTATATAATTTTCATCCACATTGAAACACACTCGCTTTATTCACTTCATCAAGAGACACTTATTAATCATGTCCGAGTCGAGCGAAATCCGGCATACGCTGGGCGAACTGGCGGCCCGCCAGCTTGCCAACACCACAAAGACCGTCCCCCAGATGCGGTCGATCACCCCGCGCTGGCTGATCGCCTGCCTGCCGTGGGTCCCCGTCGAAGCCGGTACTTATCGGGTCAATCGCGTCGTGGAAGCGCGAGCCGATGCTCCCGCCGATGTCGAGTGCAGTCCCCGGGACGAGAGCAACCTGCCCGAGATTTACGTCGATTACGAGGAGCGGCCACGCGAGTTCACGCTGAGCGCCATGACCACGGTCCTTGACGTGCAGACCCGTGTCTCCGATCTGTACCGCAGCCCCTACGATCAGATCCGGGAGCAGCTCCGCCTCACCATCGAAAAGGTCAAGGAGAAGCAGGAGGGGGAGATCATCAACAATCCCGAATACGGCTTGTTGAGCCAAGTCGCTGATTCGTCTCGCGTTCAGACCCGGGACGGGACGCCGACGCCCGACGATCTGGACGAACTGATCGCCCGCGTCTGGAAGGAGCCCGCTTTCTTTCTGGCGCATCCGCGCGCCATCGCCGCTTTCGGGCGCGAATGCACCTATC
>JAVMKH010000084.1:4208-26686 GCA_031732935.1 Candidatus Contendibacter sp. | reverse complement strand
CCGATGATCGTGTGAGCATCACTCACGCTAAAGTAGGTCATCGCCAGGCTCCTAATACTCCAAACCCCCGCACAGGGGGTTTGGCATTTATGGGAAAAATTTGTTATAAGCCCGCAAGCGTCATGAATCCGGTCATGACCCGTTGGAGAGTAATCCGATGTCCAGAGTCTGTCAGGTGACGGGTAAGCGTCCCATCACTGGAAACAATGTCTCTCACGCTAATAACCGAACCCGCCGGCGCTTTTTGCCCAACCTGCATGTCCACCGGTTCTGGGTTGAAAGCGAGCAGCGTTTCGTGAGCCTGCGCGTGTCCTGCCATGGGATGCGCATCATCGATAAAAAGGGGATCGACGCTGTTCTCGCTGAATTGCGCGGTCGGGGTGAAAAGTTTTAAGGAGCAACTGCCATGCGCGACAAAATTAAGCTGGTTTCCACTGCGGGTACGGGGCATTTTTACACTACGACCAAGAATAAGCGCACGACGCCCGAGAAGTTGGAGATGAAAAAATTCGATCCAGTCGTCCGCAAGCACGTTCCTTACAAGGAAGCCAAGATCAAGTGAAGGCTAGTGCCGATTGTTGTTGGTAACCAAACCCAAGAACCCGCCTGATGGCGGGTTCTTGGGTTTTGAGTTTTTGAAATTTAGTTAGCTTTCTTTACAACCAGCCAATAGCCGATGCTCAGCGCGAAGACTACGGCCGCCGTTGCCCAGATATACTCCGGTTCCACGGTCTTGTAATCCAGCACGATGACTTTGCGGGCGATTGCCATCAGTGCCGTGGCCAATACAAGTTTGACGTGCAACACGTCGTCCCGCAGGTATAACACAATGTTGAGGAAAATTTCGATGGCGATTAGGGTAGCCATGAAAGCGCCAAACGAAACCAGAATGTCATTGACATTCAATAACCCGAGGGGCGATATCGTCGCACGTTCGTAAAGCACCCAAGCCACATCGGCGACGCTCCATATGATCACGAGTGTCATCAACACGGCCAATACCCGCACGCAAAGGCGGATGACCACATGCAGCCAATGGATTAAGGGTTCCTCGGTTTCATTGATATGCAGACCCTCGGCAGGGTCTTGATCGGGTGGCGTGGAATGGTTGGATGGATTTTCCATGGTGGTGGCTCCGGCGGCGAGCGGGAGGAGTGGCTCGGGTCAATGACCATTTTCATCCTATCGCCCTTCGAACGCCAAGGCTTGTCGAAAGTACCATGACCGGTGAGACGTTGATAGCGGTCGAGGGGCTGAGCCGTCGCTATGGCCAGACCCAGGCGGTTGAGGCGGTCAGCTTTACTCTGAAGCGTAGCCAGATTCTTGGTTTTCTCGGACTCAACGGCGCGGGTAAGTCCACGACCATGCGGCTGCTGGCGGGTGTCCTGGCGCCGGATGCTGGGCGTATCTTGATCAACGGGACCGATCTGTTGGACCAACCGCGACAGACCAAGCAGGCCATCGGTTATCTGCCCGAGCAGCCGCCGCTCTATCGGGAATTGACCGTGGACGAACAGTTGTGCTACAGCGCCGGCCTGCATGGACTTGACCGCGCGGCCCGTCGTCGGGCTGTGGCGCGGGTCAAGGTTCGCTGTGGGTTGGCGGATGTCGGCCAGCGACTGACTGGCAATCTTTCCAAGGGCTACCGGCAACGAGTTGGTATTGCTCAAGCTTTGTTGCACGATCCCCCAGTGCTGATTTTGGATGAGCCAACGGTGGGCCTGGACCCGATCCAGGCCGGGGAGATCCGCGCCCTAATTCGCGAGCTGGGGCGGGAGCGCGGCGTGATTTTGTCCACGCATTTGCTGCCGGAAGTTCAGGCGACTTGTAGTCACGTTCAGATCATGCGGGCCGGGCGGTTGGTGTTCGCGGGCGCACTGGCCGAACTACAACGACAGCGGCAATCCGCCTGCCTGCGCATCGGGTTGAACGCGCCGCCGCCAGTGGCGGAACTGGCGCGATTGCCAACGATTACGCAGGTTGAAAGTTTAGGTGGTGGTCGGTTTCGGCTGCATCACACCGCTGGTGTTGCGCCCACCCAAGCATTGCTTGAGCAGGCCCGCGCCGGTGGCTGGGAGTTGTGGGAACTGATACCGGAACAGGCAAGCTTGGAGCAGGTTTTTGTCGAACTGACCCTGGGACGGGAGACCGCCGAATGATTCGGGTGATCGCGGCCCGTGAGTTGCGCGGTCTGTTTCTGTCGCCACTAGCCTGGACGTTGCTGGCGGTCAACGAGGCACTGCTGGCTTGGGTCTTCATCATCCTGGTGAATGACTTTCAGAACACGCGGGGACGGTTGACCGTGCTGGAACACGCGCCCGGCGTGACGGATCTGGTAGTTGCGCCCCTGTTTCGGGTCGCCGCCTGGGGGTTGTTGTTGTTGATTCCCTTGTTGACCATGCGGTTGTTTAGTGAGGAGCGGCGTACCGGCACTCTCGACCTTCTTCTGTCCGCCCCAGTGAGCGCGAGCCAGATCGTCTTGGGCAAGTATCTGGGTGTGCTGGTGTTCCTTCTAAGCACGGTCGCGTTGATGGCGTTGATGCCGCTGGCGTTGCTGGCGGGCGCGACGCTCGATGGCGGCAAGGTGTTGGCTGGGTTACTGGGGCTGGGCCTGCTCGCCGCCAGTTGCGCCGCCGCTGGTCTGTACCTGTCGTCGCTGACCGCGCAGCCGGTGGTGGCGGCGACCGCGACTTTTGGATTGTTGCTGGCGTTCTGGATTGTGGATTTGGGTACTGGTCAGGGAACGGCCAGCGCGTTGTTCGGTTACCTGTCGCTGCCGCGACACAACGACGCCCTACTGCTCGGTTTGGTGCGGAGCGAGGATGTAGTCTATTACTTGCTGTTCAGCATAGCGTTCCTGGGATTGACCATCCGTCGGCTCGACAATCTCCGACTGCGAGGTTGACCCATGCGGTTCGATCTTTCCCCGCGGCGGCGGCTGTGGCTGCAAAACCAGATGTTCACGCTGCTGTTTGCGCTGGTGATTGGTCTGCTGGCTTGGCTGAGCACCCGTTATCCAATGCAGGTCGACTGGACCGCCAACAGCCGCAATACCTTGTCGGCAGCCAGCCAAACCCTCCTGGGCCGCATGGACGGGCCGATTCGAATCACCGCCTATGTCCGTGAGCAGTCGGCCCCGCGCGCCGCCATTGCTCGGTTGATCGGTCGCTATCAGCGCCATAAGCCCGATCTAACCTTGCACTTCGTCAACCCTGATCTGGCGCCGGATCGGGCACGCGAACTGGGCATTACCCAGGAGGGCGAGTTGTATGTGGAATATCGTGGGCACGGCGCGAAACTCCAACAACTCGGCGAACAGTCCCTGACTCAGGTTTTGCAGCGCCTGAGCCGTCCGCAAGAACAAATCGTGCTGTTTCTCGATGGCCATGGCGAACGCAAGCCCCTCGGTATCGCCAATCACGATCTTGGAGCGTTCGGCCGGGAGTTGGAAAAGATCGGGATTCAGCCACGCCAACTTGATCTAGCGGCGAACGCGCGCATTCCCACCGAAACCGCCGCGTTGGTCATTGCCGGACCGCAATTGCCTCTGCCGCCGGACGCGGTCGAGGCGATTCTGGCGTATGTGCGGCAAGGCGGCCATCTGCTGTGGCTGTTGGAGCCGGACGATCCTTCCAACCTGCAACCTCTGGCGACGTTGCTGGGCGTCACCCGGATGCCCGGCGTGGTGGTGGACGCGGACGCACCCAGCCTGGGCATTAAAAATTCCGCTTTTATTCCCATCGCCGATTATGGCCCGCATCCCATCACCGAATCGCTGCGGACCCCCGCGTTGCTGCCCATGGCGGCGGCGCTGGAGGCCCAGCCTGGCGCCGGCTGGACGGCTGCGGCGCTGCTGGAAAGCCAACCCCGGAGCTGGGCCGAGACCGGTCCGCTCGATGGTCCGTTGCGGTTCGATCCTAACCACGCCGAACGGTCTGGACCCTTGACCGTGGGCGTGGCGCTGATCCGACCCCGACCCGACCCGACCCTAGACTTCAATCCATCCACCGTCCATCAGCAGCGGATCGTCGTCATCGGCGATGGCGACTTTCTCTCCAACACCTATTTGGGCAACGGCGCCAATCTGGAACTGGGCTTGAATATTTTCAATTGGTTGACCCTGGATGAAGCCCCGATTCTCATTCCGCCCCGGATGACGCCCGATCCAGATCTGAACCTGTCGGAAGGCGCGCTGGCCCTGATGGCGGCGGTATTCCTGATTGGCTTGCCAGCAACGCTGTTAGCCAGCGGTTGGTTGATCTGGTTCCGGCGACGGCGGCGTTAGGCGTGAACACACTGGTACGTCGGCGCTGGCTGAATGTAAGTCTGCTGGGGTTGGTTGGCGGGCTAGTGGCGCTGGTGGTGATCGAACCCGGTCGGGAACAAGCAACGACGATTCCACCCCTTCTGGAATTCACCGCCGAGCGCATCGAGCGCATCACGGTCGAACGGCCAGGGCAAGAACAGTTGGCGTTCGAGCGGCGCGAGGAGCAATGGTGGATGACCGCACCGGCGCAGGGACTGGCCAATGCGGTGTTGATCCGCCCAATTCCGCGACTGGCCGAAGCGCGCTGCGCACCGAGCTACGCGGTCGCTGGAGTGGATTTGCCCCGCTTACGGCTCGATCCGCCCCGCCTGCGGCTGTGGTTGAACGGGCGGGAAATTCACTTCGGCGATACGGCCCCGACCGATGGCCAGCGTTATCTGCGGATCGGTGGGACCGTCCATCTGTGTCCCGACCGGTGGTATCCGTTATTGACTAGCGCCGCCGCTGGTTTTCTGATGAAACCGTTAGAGAATTTCCACAAACGTTGATACCAGGAAGCTTAGAATCCATTATTAAAGAGCAAAATTGTTAAAATACCTCGAAAATAATTCTCCATAACTTATTTATTTTGAATAACATTTTTGATGAGGTTGCCCTAGCATTGCCCGACATGGACATCTCTGTCGGGCAATGCTAGGCTTTTACCCAACCTACGTGTTGGTTCCACAAAATCCTTGAAGAATCTAATTTTTGTCATGTACAGAGTACGTCCTCAAAACCTAATATGAGCCACGAGGAAATAAAGGTGCAAACGATGAACATGAGGATGCGATGGGCAAGGTTAGTATCTCTCATCATGGTCATATCATTATTAGTATTTGGAACCTCAAGTATTCAAGCGCTCCAGTTAGAATCGTCTCCAATGGTCAAGCAGCCGCCGGCCAAGCTGCCTTTCTTGCTCAAAGGTACAGTGAATCTACTAGGTAAAGCAATCTCCAATTTATCAGTGACTTTATACGAGGTTCAAGAAACACATTCACGTGCTGTTGGTAAGGCTATTACAGATAGCCAGGGGGAATTTTTCATTCTCCGTGAGGAGAATGGCAGACAATCACCACTTTATCTGATTGCGCGGGGAGCCGAAAACAGTCCTATCGCGCTGATGGCGGTTGTCAACCCCGACAAGACGACTTCAAGCCATATCAGGCAGATTGTGATTAATGAACTGACTACTGTCGCTGCCGTTTGGGTCACTGCGCAATTTCTGGATGGCGATATACTTACAGGCAACGCCGTCGGCCTCCACAACGCGATAGGCAACGCCAATAATTTAATTGACGTTACGACAGGTGATGTCGCGCCACTGGTTATGGATGGTGTCAATATACAGACCACCACACTTTCAATTCTCTACTCGCTTGGCAATTTGTTAGGAGCGTGCGCGGATAGAAACGATTGTAGCGGCCTCTTTCAGGCCGCTACACCTCCCACTGGTTCGCCACCAACGAACACCTTGCAAGCCGCCCTCAATATTGCCCGCAACCCTTGGCATAATATTGAAACGCTTTTCAGATTACTGCCTGATCAGGACAGTGCTTACTTCAAACCAATTCTGCGCTACGCACCAACAGCCTGGACGCTCTCTCTGATTTACACCGGCGGTGGACTTGATGCGCCAGGTGGGGTCTCCATTGATGCCAAAGGTTTCATCTGGACAAATAACAATTTTCTGGTCGGTTCCCAGTCATTTTTACGGCAGCGAGGATTTAGCGGCCTGGGTGTGACGAAACTGGCTCCAAATGGCAAGCCTCTTTCGCCGCCCTTCGGGTTCCAGGGCGCGGGCATCAACGGCGCAGGCTTTGGTATCGCTATCGATCAGCGAGGTCATATCTGGGTTGGAAATTTTGCAGGCAACAGCGTTTCTGAGCTTGACGCCAATGCGCGTCCTGCAAATGAAACCGGCTATACCGCAAATGCGGGAACGAACAAGGTTCAGGGAACGGTAGTTGACCAGAGCGGCAACGTCTGGGCAGCGAATTTAGGCGGTAACTCGGTAAGTTTTCTCCCTGTGGGTCGCCCAAGGGATGGGGTGACATTTGATAGCGAAACTTATCCCAAGTGTGGCTTCAATCAACCGTTCGGTATTGCCATTGATCATCATGGTCATCCCTGGATAGCGAATATGGGCAGCAGCACCATTGCCAAAATTGTTCTCGATAATCCAGAGTTGTGCCCAGAAGGCACAGTAGGTGTGGGTAGTGCGCCGCAAATGATTGCAATTGATTCCATCGGCAACCTTTGGATTACCCATTTTGCCAGGGGGTATGTCACGCTCTATCAGCCCGCCACCGGCGGAAAAACGGATTACGACGCTGGCGGTAGTCTGGTCGGCGGATGGGGCATCGCGGTTGACGGCAAGGACAATGTCTGGATTGCCGATTTCTGGGGTGCTCGGGTCGTGCAGCTCTGTGGGGTGCCCGAGGATTGTCCCAGCCAGCAGCATCGGGTCGGTGACCGGATTTCATCTAGCACGGGCTATGGTGGAGCAGGTGGATTGCAGCATATGACAAGCATCGCCGTCGATCAGGCAGGAAACGTTCTGGTCACCAACAACAATAACAGCCAGCCACTGTGTGATACCGCAATTCCGCTGGATGCGCCGATTTCGGTTAAGCAAGAAAAACAGACCATGGGATGTGGTGGTAACGGTGTACTCACTTTCTATGGTCTCGCCGCGCCGGTTGGCGCGCCATTGATTGGCCCTCCTGTTCAACCTTGATGATGTAAGCACATTGTATTCATTGTATTCATTAACCTCCTTAAGGTTATCAGTTAAAAATCATTTGATCATTCGAATTTCAAGACTACCGGTCGTCCGATGACTTGGTGTCGGTGTGCGGGACCTCAAAATCGCGGCCATTGCATTGCATCACGATGCAGTTCTGGTTACCCCAATCAACGCGACCGCAATCGGATTTCTAAGTTGGCGCTCAAGGGTTGGACGGTCAAATAAAGGTTCTTCCATGCCCGAACTACCTGAAGTCGAAACCGTCCGTCGTGGTCTCGCGCCGCATCTGACCGGCCAGATCGTTACTGGGGTGGTGGTGCGGCAACCCCGGTTGCGCTGGCTGGTGCCGGACGAACTGGCGGCGCAACTGCCGGGGCAAACCATCCGACGGGTCGAACGCCGGGCCAAATACCTGCTGTTGCGGACCGATGCGGGGACCGCGATTCTCCATCTGGGGATGACCGGCCGGCTGCGCCTCCTGCCCGCCGCCACGCCGCTGCAAAAGCACGACCATGTCGATCTGGCGCTGGCCAACGGCCAATGCCTGCGGTTCAACGACAGCCGTCGGTTCGGCGCGTTGCTGTGGACCACCGAGCCACCGGAACAGCATCCATTGCTCCAAGCGCTAGGACTGGAGCCGTTCGACGCCGCTTTTTCCAGCGCCTATCTGTGCCAGCGAGCGCAAGGCCGTACTTCAGCCGCCAAAGCCTTCATCATGGACAGCCATATCGTGGTCGGGGTGGGCAACATCTACGCCAATGAAGCGCTGTTCGCCGCCGGAATCAACCCACTGCGACCGGCGGGCCAGCTTACCGAGGCGGAATGCGACCGACTGGCGGTGGCGATCCGAGAGATTCTCACCGAGGCGATTCGCCAGGGCGGTACGACCTTGCGGGATTTCATCGGCGGCGATGGGGAGCCGGGATATTTTCAACAATCCCTGCGCGTCTATGGTCGTCATGGAGTGCCCTGCGCCGCTTGCGGCCAGCCGATCCAGCGGTGCCGGGTGGGCCAGCGGGCAACGTACTACTGTCCGCGTTGCCAGCGCTAACCCGATTCCATGGGCGCCGGCTCGGCGGACTCGGCGGATTTGATCGTTGGCGTGGTGGGTGGAGCCAGCGGAGCCATTCCACGCTTCCTGGCGGCAAGCAAGCGTGGAAAAAGGAACGCGTGACTTTGCCCATCGAAGCGACTCCAGGGGATGGAGTCGGGTGGCGCGGCATCCTGGGATGCCATTGAGCCGATTGCCGCTGATCGTGGATGGTCAGGGGACGTAACTGGGAATCCGACTCACGTCCACCGCATCGATCTGCTCAGGCCGGAGGTACTGTCGAGCGTAATCGAGCCAGACGCCGTCGCGGACGAAGACATCGAACAGATCGGGATCGATTCGATGATCCCGAACCATCTGACCGAGAATGTGCATGACTTCACTCAGCGGTTTGCCGGGCTTGTAGGGGCGGTCGCTGGCGGTCAAAGCCTCGAACACGTCGGCCAGGCAGATGATGCGGGCGGGTGTGGGCAATTGGGCTTCGCCCAGGCCACGATGGTAGCCGCGCCCGTCGAGTTGCTCGTGGTGGCAGCCGGCGTATTCGGGTACGTTGCGCAGTGTGTTGGGCCAGGGGAGGGTGGTCAGCATGCGCAGGGTCAGCGCGACGTGTTCCTCGATGACAGCGCGCTCGTCCAAATTCAAGGTGCCCCTGGCGATGCAGAGGTTGCGTGTTTCGTCCTCGGACAGAAAATCGGTTTCCTGGCCGTCCGGTCCGACCCAGCGATAGGCGGCGATGCGCCGAACCCGTTCCTGCGCCTCGGGGTGCATGAACTCGCCGCCGGTGTTGCAGCGACGCAGATGTTCCCGGTCGCTGTCCAGTTCGGCCAGCCGTTGCCGAAACCGTTGTTCCAACACTGGAATCGCCGCCGCATCCCCACGCTCCAGCGCCGCCAGCTTGTCGTTCAGAAACGCGATCTCGGCGTCGCGCTTGAGCACCTCGAAGCGGGTATCCACCAAGGCGATGCGGTCGAACAGAGTTTCTAGCTTGGTCGCCTTGTCCACCACATGCACCGGCGTGGTGATCTTGCCGCAGTCATGCAACAGACCGGCTATCTTGATTTCGTACAGTTCCTCGGGCGTGGGACGGAAATCCTTGAGCCGCCCCTGGTCGGAGCGGCGGGCCGCCTCGGCGATCATCATGGTCAGAATCGGCACCCGCTGGCAGTGCGCGCCGGTGTAGGGGGACTTATGGTCGATGGCGGTGTTGATCAGCTCGATCAAGCCCTCGAACAGGTTTTGGAGCTGGGCGATCAACTGATGATTGGTCAAGGCGATGGCCGCCTGGGAAGCCAGTGATTCCGCCAAGTGCCGGTCGGCGGGCGAGAACGTGCGCACTTGACCGGTTTCCGGGTCGAGGGCGTTGATCAACTGGAACACGCCGATGATCCGGCCTTCGTGATTCTTCATCGGCACGGTCAGGAAGGAGCGGGAGCGGTAACCGGTCTTCTGGTCGAAGCGGTGCGTGCCGGAAAAATCGAACTCCTGGTCCGCGTAGGCGTCGTCGATCACGACCGTCGTATCGTGCAGCACGGCGTAGGTGACCACCATGTTGTTGTTGGGCTGGCCGGTCGCGTCGTACAGGGAAATCGGCGGAAAGGGGATGGGCGCGCCGGCGGCCCCGCCCATGTGGAGCTGGAGCGAGTCGTTGCGCAATACCTCGAAATGCAGTTGCCGATGGTCTTCGTTCAGCCGGTACAAGGTCCCGCCGTCGGCGTTCAACAGACTTTTGGCCGCCGTCAGGATGGTTTCCAGCAGCTTCGGGGTATCCCGCTCCCGGGACAACGCGATGCCGATCCGGTTGAGTTGGTCCAGGCACTGCAAGGGATCTTTGGAGTGGGAGGGATGCATGAGCAATCCTTATCTTCCCGGTCGGGAAGGATGGAAGGGATTTTCGATATTATAGCCATGCGCCGGGATGAGGGCTTCGCTCGCGGCGCGGTTGTCCGTATGACAGCGCCTTCATCCATCCAGGTCCGTTGCCACGACCATGAACGCAGGGTCTTATGAGCGAGTGGGTGATCGAACTGCGGAATGTTTCCAAGGCCTACGCGGCCCATGCGGTGCTGCGCAACGTCACTTTGCAAGTGCGAGCGGGGGAGTTTCTGACCCTGCTGGGACCGTCCGGATGCGGCAAGACCACGATCCTGCGGTTGCTGGCGGGATTCGAACCGGCGGATGGCGGCGAGATTTTGATCGGTGGCCAGGACATGCGAACCTTGCCGCCCGAACAGCGACACGTCAACACCGTGTTTCAGAGCTACGCGCTGTTTCCGCATTTGACCGTGTTCGAGAACGTGGCGTTCGGTCCCCGCGTCAAGGGGGTCAAGGGCGCGGCGTTGCGGGAACAGGTCATGGATACGCTGCGGATGGTCAAGCTGGAGGACTTCGTTGGACGCAGACCGGGGCAATTGTCCGGCGGTCAGCAGCAGCGAGTGGCGATTGCCCGGGCGGTGGTCAACCAACCGCGGGTGCTGTTGCTGGACGAACCGCTGAGCGCCCTGGATTACAAGCTGCGCAAGGCGATGCAACTTGAACTCAAGCAGTTGCAGCGCCGGCTGGGGATCACCTTCATCTTCGTGACCCACGACCAGGAAGAGGCGCTGTCCATGTCCGACCGCGTGGCGGTGATGAACGCCGGCCGGATCGAGCAATTCGGCACGCCCCGCCAGATTTACGAAGCGCCCGAAAATCTGTTTGTCGCCCGCTTCGTCGGCGAGATCAACAACCTGCTCGGTCGGATCGTGACCGCCGCGCCGCCGCGCTACGACATTCGCGTGCATGACCGGGTGATTAACCTAAAGTCCCCATACGTCTTCGGGGTCGGCGATCGGGTCAACGTGCTCGTGCGCCCGGAGGATGTACGCATCTGGCGCGAGCACGAGGGTAGCGCCGAGGAGCGCGCCGCGCTGTTCCCGGCGGTGGTCGAGGCCGTGGTCTACAAGGGTAGCACGGTGGATTTGGCCATCCGCCTGGACAGCGGCGATGTGCTGTCCACCACCCAGTTCTTCAACGAGGACGACCAGGCGCTCATGAATCTGGACTTCCGCGAAGGCGAGCGGGTGTTCGTGGACTGGGTGCATGACTGGGAGACCATCCTGCCTCATGAGGAATGAGGCGAAAGGTCCAAGGCGAAAGGTGATCCTGTCTCATGCGACGCAAGGAACCGTTCAAGCTCACCGCCGTCGGCGTCATCGGGTTCTGGTTGACCGCCTTTGCCCTGTTGCCGAATCTGCTGCTGGTGGTCGCCAGTTTGCTCGAACGAGGCGGCGACGAGTTTGTCGCACTGATCCTTACCCTGGATAATTATCGGCGCCTGTTCGACCCGCTCTATCTGGGCGTGCTGCTGGATTCGCTATGGCTGGCGGCGGCGACCACGCTGCTGTGCCTGTTGCTGGGTTATCCGTTCGCTTACCTGCTGACCCGAATGCCGGCGCGCTGGCGGCCCCTTTTATTGTTGCTGGTGATCGTTCCGTTCTGGACCAGTTCGCTGGTGCGAACCTACGCCATGGTCATCCTCCTCCAAACCAACGGCTGGCTGAATCAGCTCCTGCTGGACCTGGGATGGATCGCTGAGCCGCTGGAACTGCTCTACACCGAATCGGCGGTGATCGCGGGGATGCTCTACGCGCTGCTGCCGTTCATGATCCTGCCGCTGTACGCCGTGCTGGAAAAGCTGGATCGCCGCTTGATCGAGGCGGCCCGCGACCTTGGCGCCGGCTGGATCACCATCTTCCGGCGGATCATCCTGCCGCTGACCCTGCCGGGGATCGTCGCGGGTTGCCTGTTGACCTTCCTGCCGGGGCTGGGCATGTTCTACGTCGCCGATCTGCTGGGCGGGGCCAGGGCGATGCTGGTCGGCAATCTGATCCGTGACCAGTTCCTGTCCGCCCGCGACTGGCCGTTCGGCGCGGCGGCCAGCGTCCTGCTCACCGTGCTCATGGGGTTCTTGCTGTGGGCCTATTACCTCAGCGCCCGCCGCGCCAACCGGGGGGCATTGCCGTGAGCCCGCGCAACGCCGCCCGGACCGCTTACCTGGTGCTGATTTACGGCTTTCTGTACCTGCCGATCCTGGTGCTGATCGTCTATTCCTTCAACGACGCCAAGTACTCGCTGGAATGGCGCGGCGTGACCTGGACGTGGTACCGGAACCTGCTCGACGATCCCGACCTGCTCCAGGCGGCGCTGAACTCGGTCCTGATCGCCGCGCTATCGGCGACCGTGGCGACCGGGATCGGCGCGCTGGCGGCCGTGGCGCTGTATCGCTACGAATTTTTCGGCAAGCCGCTGCTTCAGGGCTTGATCTTCGTGCTGATGATGACGCCGGACATCGTCATGGGCATCGCGCTGTTGATCCTGTTCGCCAGCCTGAGCCTGCCGCTGGGATTCTGGACCCTGTTGCTGGCGCACATCACGTTCAACATCCCGTTCGTGGTGGTGACGGTGCTGAGCCGAATCAGCGGCTTCGACCGCCACTTGCTCGAAGCCGCCAGGGATTTGGGCGCGACCGAGTTTCAGGCCGTGCGCCGCGTCGTCCTGCCGCTGTTGATGCCGGCGGTGGCGGCCGGCTGGTTGCTGAGCTTCACGTTGTCCATGGACGATGTGATGGTCAGTTTCTTCGTCACTGGCCCGACCTTCGAAATCCTGCCGCTGAAGATCTATTCGATGGCGCGGCTGGGCGTGACCCCGGAAATCAACGCCCTGTGCACGCTCATGCTCGGGGCGACCCTGATCCTGATTCTGATCGCCCAACTGCTGCTGCGCGAGAGAACCTGACGGCCCGTTCGGCGCGGCGCCGGCGGTTGGAGTAAAATTACGTTGGCGCATGCGCGCCGCCACCCACTTGAGATCACGAACATGTTTCGCCGCTGTCTTCCGACGATTACCGCCATCGCCCTGCTGGTCGGCTGCGCGTCGACCTCCGAACTTTCGGATGACGATGCCGACCCGCTGGAAAGCTATAACCGCGCCATGTTCGCGTTCAACGACGCAGTGGACAAGGCCCTCTTCAAGCCGGTCGCCAAGGTGTATCGGCGCGTGCTGCCCGAGCCGGTGACGACCAGCATCGGTAATTTTTTCAGCAACCTGAACGACGTGGTGGTGCTGGTCAACGACTTGCTGCAATTCAAGCTGCATCAGGCGGCGATGGACAGCAGCCGCATCGTGTTCAACACCACCTTCGGCGTGGCGGGCCTGTTCGATGTCGCCAGCCGCATGGATCTGCCCAAGCACAACGAGGACTTCGGCCAGACCCTGGGAGTTTGGGGAGTTGGCGAGGGTTATTACCTGGTGCTGCCCTTGCTGGGACCGAGCACGGCGCGCGACGCCGTGGGCTTGGTCGGCAATTTCTTCACCAATCCCATTACCTGGGCGACGGATTCCGATGCGGTCGCCTGGGGGTTGTGGGGGCTGGATTTGATCAATCGACGTTCCTCGTTGCTGCGAATCGAGCGGGCCCTGGCCGACGATCAGATCGAGCCCTACTCGTTCCAGCGCAGCGCCTACTTGCAGATGCGACGCAATCTGGTCTACGACGGCAATCCGCCCAAGCCGGATTTCAAGCTTGAAGTTGAACCGGACAATCCGGTGCAATGAACGAGTCCTGGGTCACGCTGACCGTGTTCGACACGCCGGCGGCGGCGGAGATCGTCCGTGGCCGTTTGCGGATGGAGGGCATCGCTTGCCTGCTGGCGGATCGCTCGCTGTGGCAACTGGGGCTGGTCGCCGGCGGTATCGAGCTCCAGGTTCCCGCCGCGCAACAGGAATCGGCGCGGGTCGTGCTGGCGCGGGATTATTCCGGAGAACTTGAGTTCGGGCCATGAACCGGCGGGCGTTGCTGACCGGCCTGTTGCGCCTGACCGCCCGGTTGTCGCTGCCGGTTGCGCACGCCAGCGGCGCGGCGCTGGGTTGGCTGTTGGGGCGGATTCCCAACCCCATGCGGCGCGTCGCCGCCCGCAATCTGACTCTGGCGTTTCCCGAAATGGCGGCCGTCGACCGTGATCGGCTGCTTCGCGATAACCTGATGGAAACCGGTAAGCTGGTGTTGGAGTTGGGACCGCTGTGGCTGTGGCCTGGCGCGCGAGTGCTGGCGCTGGCCCAAGGTTCGGTGGCGGGCGAGGAGGCGTTGGCCGAGGCCGCGCGCCGCAAGCGGGGGGCGATCCTGCTCACGCCACACCTGGGGGCTTGGGAGATGGCGGGCCTGTACTATTCCAGCCGTTATCCGCTGGCCATCCTCTACCGTCCCAGCCGATTGGGGCTGGACGAACTGAGCGTTCGGGGGCGTGGCCGGCTCGGCGGTCAGGTGGTCGCCACCGACGCCCGCGGCGTGCGCGCCCTGCTGACCGCCCTGCGCCATGGCGAAATCCTTGGCATTCTTCCCGATCAGGACCCTGGCCTTGAAAGCAGCGTGTTCGCGCCGTTTTTCGGCATCGCCGCCAGCACCATGACCCTGGTGTCGCGGTTGGCGCTGAAAACCGGTGTCCCGGTGTTTCTGACCTGGGCCGAACGCCTGCCCCGTGGCCGGGGTTACGCGCTGCATCTGTGGGCGTTGCCGGAGGTGACCACCGCCACGACGCTGGAAGCCTCGGCGGCGGCCCTGAACCGGGGCGTGGAAGCGGCGGTTCGGACCCTGCCGACCCAATACTTGTGGATTTACAAACGCTTCAAGACGCGCCCGCCGGGCCAATCCAAACTGTACTGAGGCACCACTGGGAGAAATCGACATGAATTTCAAATCGGCATGGTCTTGCGTATTCCTGTTCGCCGCCGGTCTGGCGCAAGCCGCCGACCCGCCCATCGTCATCAGCACCGGCAAGAGCGGTGGCGGCTATTACACCATCGGCGAGCGGTTGAAGAGCGTGCTGGCCGAGCAGGATCAACCCGCTCAGGTCCTGACCAGCGCCGGTTCGATCGAGAACCTCACCCGCCTCGACGATCCGCAAAGCCCGGTCAGCGTCGGGCTGACCCAGGCCGACGCCTTGAAGTATTACCTCAAGGATCATCCCGGTTTCGCCGACCGGTTCATCGGGTTGGGCGAGATCGGTAAGGAATGCGTCTTCATCGTCACCGGCAAGGACAGCGACATTCACAGCGACAGCGACCTGCAACAAAAGGGCAGAAACTGGCTGATCGCGGTGCAGTCGCCCAACAGTGGAGTGGCGGTGACCTGGGAATACATGACCGTGCTGGAGCCGGCGTTCAAGAATACCGCGCCGGCCTTCGTGGATGGCGCCGAGGCGCTGTTGCAGATCAAGAGCGGTGGCAAGGCCAGCAAGATTCAGGCGGCGATGGTGGTGCAGAAGCCCATGGCCAAGTCCACCGAGATGCAGGTAGTGTTGGAGAACCCCAAGGACTTCCGACTGGTTCCGGTCAAGGACTGGGACTTGAACGACAAGCTGCCCGATGGCAGCGCGGTGTACACCTTCGAGAACATAACCGTGGCCGAGAAGAAGTGGGGCTTCGACACCACGGTGGACACGATTTGCACCCGCGGACTGATACTGGCCAACAAGACCAAGCTGACCGCCGATCAGCGCACCCGTTTGTCGAAGGTGATGCTGCTGGCCGCCGGCCGGATCGTGGGGGAGATCAGCAAGTAGTGGGTGGACCACGGACACTATGAGATGGCGGCCTTACGGGGAGGGTGGAACGGAGTGAACGGGATGAATCTGAATCTATATTGAAAGCATAAGTATTAGATTTTAAATGGAAATAAGTTAAATGAACTGGCGCTGAGGACACTCTTGGGTACGCACGATCCGAGAGAGTACCTTAATCCTTCAGAAGCCAGTAGTGGTAATAATGAGCTACTTCGCACTGTGTGGTTCGGCGGGCATGTTAGGGATGGGCACGTTCGATCAAAGCTTCAACCGCTTCCGCTATTCACGGGCCTGTGGTAGCAATTCCTCGTATAGCTCCCAAAACTCGGGATGCTTGACCAGGTCGGCTTCAATTTCTTCCGGCGTCGCGGCAATCAAATGCTCCAGCACGATGCGTTTTAACTGCTCATCGGTCATGGCGCGAAGCTGGGCGGTGTGCCCGCCCCAGTCGTCTTCCAGCTTTTTGACCCGCCTCTCAAGCGTGCCCATATGCGCGGGTCTCGGGGTCGCTCATCCAGCGGATGAAGACCACTGTTTCAGCGTGACTCGGCGAAATTCCCAACCGGGCTAGGGCTTTCTCCTCGGTTTCCCCGTCATCCAGCCAGACATACCGGGTTCGGGCCGGTTTGGTTCGGCGTTCGATTCGTTCAAGGCGGGTCTTGAGATTCACGGTCGGATTGCCATCTTGACGGATGCGGCGGGTACCGGCTCTTCCTCGAAACCGGCGTGTACCAGGATGAAATCCGCGTCGCGGGGAATGATGCTTTTCCGGGCCAGCCCCGCCTCAACGGTTTCGTTCGGATAGGTGGCCAGATAGATAAACCGACCGCCACCGCGATATTGCTCCAGCTTACCCACGCGTTGCTTGAGACTCATGCCGCGCTCCGAACCCGCGCGAGCACGTTGTCATCCTCCCGCGCCGCATCCAATTCGGCCGCCAGTTCCACCGGCGACAGCTCGCGCAACCGGTTCGCCAACTCCAGCAAGCCGGGATTGGGGCAATCCCTCTCGACCGCCGCCCGAGGCGCGGTCGCCAGCCAGCGCCCCAGCCGGACCGCGAACGGGTCGGAGTCGTCGCAGGAACCTTGGCGGGTTTCCAACTTCGCGATGCGCGTTTCGAGGTTCATGGTTGCTTGCCCTCCAACGCCGCGATGCGCTTTTCGAGTTCGTCCAGTTCCACCAGCTTCGCCAAATTCCCTAAGCCTTGCAGGATGCCGGCGGCTTGATTGGCGGGCAAATATCCGGCCGCTAGCGCCGCCATCACCGTCCGGCCCTGATCGGCCAGACCCCCATCGACTGGCAGGTTCAGCACGGCGGGCGCATCCACCGGGCGCAGCGCCGGCACGGTGCGTTCCAGGACCAGCTTGATGGCGCCGGTGTCACCCTCCTTAGCCTTGGTAACCAGGGCATCCAGCACTTCGGGCAAATCCTTCGCCAGCGCCGCGCGCAGCCTGTCGACCTTACCGGTCCCCGGCTTCTTGCCGGTGGGATTACCGCTTTGTCCCGGCTTCCACACTGCTTTTCTCCTGCAAATTCAATAAAGGAGGCGCTTCGAAAGCATCCGGTTCACCATGCCTCACCATCTTCCCAAGCTGCTTGCTAAGCTATTATAATCTCAAGAAAATTCAAGTTCACAATAAAATACAATGGCGCACTTTCCCGCAAACTGGCCCGAAAATTGTCCTCCATCGGATGCCGAAGATGCCCGTGGCACGGTCTATAGGCTGGTGAAATCCGATCCACCGATAGCCGATGACTTCCGGTCACATGCCGAACTGGGGAAGATGCTCAAAGCTCCACCCTGCTTGCGGCACGGTCTTTCGACCTTTCGGCGTTATGAAGAGGCCAGCCATCAGCGGGATTTGTTTCCCGCCCTAGGCGGCAAGATCGCGATGGCGGAATTGAAGCCAGAGCATGGAAAAACAAAATTGACCCAAGGCAAACAGCCAACCCACACCACTTGGTGGCCCTATGAGGAAGTACAACGGGCTGGCTTGTTTCATTGTTTGACCGCGTCACCGGATACCCAAAATGTGGGACGTTAAAGGCACGCCACTTTCCGTCAAGTTTGAGAACTGGGTTCCTGACCGGGTTCTGTACGACTTCGACGGTCCACGGATTTTCACCGTTCGCCACGAACTCGGTGATTTTCTGGCCTATGCCTGCGACGAAGACGATGAGATCACGCGCTATCTGCTGGCTCCCACCAGCGGCGACATGATTACCGCTTTGGAAAGGGGCACGCACACCATGCGCGAGGCGCTGGACCAACCGTGGTTGTGGGTGATGGATGTTGGCTTTGACGACGTGCCTCGGCAGGTCTGGCGCAGCACCTTGGAAGCGATCCCGGAGACTCGCTTACCCAAGCCTTGGGCCATGCTGTGGCCGCACCTGGAACCGTTGCTGGCCGTTCGCATGGTAGGCCCGCACTTGGCAAGGGGACAGATACCCGCCAGCGTGATCAAGCGAGCGATTGAAGGGGCGACCTACGCGCTAAAAAAGCTGGCGGAACTGATGCTGTCGTCGCAGTCGCAGCAGCCCGATCAACGCAGCTTGACCTTGCGCCGCTTCTACGATTTGCCGACTCAACACCTTGCTTTCAACAGCTTCGAGATTGCATTCCGTGCCCGCGATGCAGTGCAGTTACGGCTGGGCGAACAAGAGGGCGTACTGGAACAGGAATACGATGAGATGGGACGACGGTTGGCCGAGGCGTTGGAGTGGGCAACGCTTCTTGCGTCCAACGGGGATAGCCGACCGATTGATCTTGACTTGCTGGATGCGTTGAAAAAGCTGGTGCCACCACAGACGGGTTTGATCGAGCAAGTTGAAGTGCGGGGCCGATTACTGCGGCATCAACATCGACATACCTACACCTTAAGCCGAGACGCTACCCAACGCGTGGGCCGGGCGCGGACCCAGCGTGAGCCACAGGCAACGCCACTGACGGCTACTGGCCTGATTGAGGAGTTCGATAAGGGCCGACTGACGTTTATCTTGCGCTATACCGATAAGGACCGCGACATCAACTGTGCGATCACCGACGAGCTTTACGACGAGGTGATGGAGTTGTTCCAGCAGGATGAAGTGCGCACCACCATTTTTGGCTTGGAAATACCCGGCAACCGCTTTGTTGAAGTGATCCATATCGCCCGTATGATTGAAACGTCCGTCGATAAGCCGCTCAATCCAACTTGATCCGATCTTGCTGCGTGGCCAGCCCCTCCAAAAGTATAAAACAGTGGGCGATTGACGAAGATGACGCGCGAAACCGATGCCCGCATGATGGTGGACCAGCTTTTGAAGGATGCCGGTTGGAATATCTTCGACAAGTCGCAGGTATCCACTGAGGAACCAACCGCCGACGGCCGTGCCGATTACCTCCTCAAAAGTACGCTGACTCGACCTTTGGCAGTGGTCGAAGCCAAGCGATTCTCCAAAGACCCCTACGGCGCCAAGGCCCAGGCGCTTCCCTACGCGCAAAATTTGGGTGCGCCGTTCATCATTTTGACCAACGGACGCGAGCACTACTTCTGGGATTACGGCGAAGGCGATGCGCGCCCGATCCTGGGGTTTCCCTCACGGGCCGACCTGGAAACCCGCGCCAATCTCAAATTCCACCGTCAGGGCACGTTGCAAGAAGCGCTGTCGGCGCTACCCTACCCGGAAACGTTCTTCTTTCGCGGCGAACCGGTCGAGGCCCGGCCCTATCAGCTCGAATGCTTGCGCAACGCCGATGAAGCCCTGATGGCCGGTCGTCGGCGGATGTTGTTCGAGATGGCGACGGGCACGGGCAAGACCTTGACTATCGCCATGCTGATGAAGCGCTGGTTTCAGACCGCGCTGATTTCCCGCGTGCTGTTTCTCGCCGACCGCATCGAATTGGCGAAACAGGCCAAGGAGACCTTTGACGATTACCTGAAGGACTGGCCCTCTACCCTGTTGTTCGGCGGCAAGCGCAGTTTGGAAGGTCAGATCGTGGTGGGCACGCTGGACACCATCGCCAGCCAGCTCGGGCCGGACGGGTTCGGCCATGCCTACTTCGACCTGGTGGTCACGGATGAATGTCACCGCTCGATCTACAACACTCACCGCGCCACCTTGGGCCACTTCGACGCCGTGCATATCGGCTTGACCGCGACGCCCAGCCCCGGCGAACTGCGCTGGATCAACGAGCACGAGCGGCAATTGGTACGCAACACCTACATGTACTTCGATTGCTGGGACAGCGCCGCCAAACGGGGGAAACCAACCTTCACTTACACCATCCAGCAGGGCATCCAGGATGGCTACCTGGTCCCTTACAAAATTTACGTCGCTCAGACCCAGCTTTCCGTGGAGGGCACGACCTGGAACGATGAGGACATTGCCGCCAGCGATTGGGGGCGGCGCGCGGAATCCATGGATCGGCTCAAGCTCATTCTCGATGAGTTTTACCGAGTGGAAGGTCAGCGCTACGCCGAGCGCCCGCGCAAGACCATCGTGTTCGCCGTGTCCGACAAGCAAGCCGATCTGCTGACGCAACTTTTCAACCGTCTGCTTCCAGATGAATGGTGCCTGGACATCGCCGCACGGCTGGGCATTGCTCCCGGCCAGGTCCGCGAGAGCTTCGCCGAAAAGATCACCACCTACACCAACAACGGTGATCCCAAGCCGGCGATCAACCGCTTCAAGTACGACTCCTTGCCCTACATCGCCGTGTCCGTGGATATGCTGGACACCGGCTTCGATCACAAGGAAGTCGAAACGCTGGTCATGTTGCGCCCGACCGACTCGGCCATGAAATATGCCCAGATGCGGGGTCGTGGGAGCCGCATTTGCGCGAAGATCGGTAAGACCGAATTCTGGATTTACGATTTCGTTGGCAACGTCGCCCGTTTCAACGATGCCAGCGTGGATTACCGGCAGCCGCGTGAAGTCGGCGCGGGCGGCGGCGTGGAACGCGGGGGTGTTAGCGATGGGCGGGGCGGTTGGACGGTCATCCCGGAAGGCGCCAAGGAAGACACGATCACCAAGCGCGAAACCATCATCGTCGGCCCCGAAGGCTTGCAAATGGACCGCAAGAGCTATCGGGATGACTGGCAGGCTAAGGTCGTGGAGTTGCATAAAACCGATCCGGTCGTGCGGAAGATTTTCGCTGGCGAACCTGTAACCGAGGCAGAATGGGAAGCGCTGGCCCGCCGCCTCAACGCGCCCCGGAATTACTTTACCGAGGCCTCCCTGCGCAAGGCTTTCGAGCAGCCGATGGGTTCGCTCTCCGACTTCATCCGCGTGGCGCTCGGCGCTCAGCATTTCCCGAGTCGGGAAGAACGGATCGTCCACGTTTTTGATACCTGGGTGGCCGAACACTCCGCCAGCCTCAAGCCGGAACAGGCCACCATGCTGCGACTCCTGAAACAGCGGGTGCTGACGGGGGACAAGGTCGAACTGCGGATATTCAGCCAGCCACCCTTTTCGATTTATGGGGGACGGGCACGGATGGAGCAGTTGTTTGGTAAAGACGGTTTGAATCAAGTTGTCGAAGAATTGAATGCTCTATTGGCTGCTTAACTACTCTTTTGGGAAACAAACCTAGACGTTTAATGAACCGATTTTTCCCTACCGAAATATGACGATTGACACAGACTCAGAACTCTCTCCCGAAACCGATGATGAAGCGATGAAAGAAAAGCTCATCGAACTGATGCCTTTGAATCATATGGTGATGGACCTTTGGGATTGGGATATTCATTTCGAGGAAATAACCTTTGATGACTTGGTTGAAGTCGTTACAGGATCAGAAGACTACGCAATTGAGCAGGCCAAGTTATTAGCTGAAGACTTTCTAAGATGGATCGATGAATATGGCATGAACTACGACCAAGAAAACTGGCCTGAAGGCAAATTTGAAGACTGGATAAAGGAAGAATGTATTGCCTTTATCAAAGATTGGCGATTGAAGGTGGGCAACGAATATAAAGGCAAATAATGGATTCCAACCAACTCAACTCCCTCCTCAAGCGCCTTTGCAAAACCCTTTGGGAAGCACAGGTCACTAACCCGATTACCTACGTCACTCAGCTTTCCTACCTGCTCTTTCTCAAGATGCTGGAGGAAATGGATGTCGAGCAAAAGGAAGTCGGCAACGGCCATCACAAGTCGCTGTTTGGCGAATTCCAGACGGGCAGTTGGCGGCAAGTCAATTACGAGCCGCTACGCTGGAGCGTGCTCACGTCCAACCCGGACAACGGCAAGATGCTCGCCATTCTGCGGGATACCCTGCCCAAGCTGGCCGAACACCCGCTATTGTCGCGGGGTGCGCGGGCCATCTTTCACGGCGCGGCGGTAGTGATTCCCGATGGGGCGACGCTGCGCCGCCTGACCGACGCCATTTCACCCATCACGCTGCTGGCCGAGGATGCCGACATCAAGGGCGATTTGTTCGAGATGTTGGCCAACGACCTGGGCGGGCAGAAAAAGGCGGCGCAATTCCGCACCCCGCGCCACTTGATCCGCGTCATTACCCAGATGGTCAATCCCAAGATCGGCGAAACCGTCTGCGATCCGGCCTGTGGGACCGGCGGGTTTCTGATCGCGGCTTACGAACACATCCTGCTTGCCAATACCTCGCCGGAATTCGTGCGCGAAGTGGAAAGCCCTTACGGTGGCAAGGTTAGGCGCGGCGTGGGCGACTGGCTCAGTCGCGATTACTGGAACTTCCTGCAAACCAGCGCCCTGCACGGGTTCGACGGCGACGCCGACATCTTGCGCATGGCCGCGATGAACGCGGTACTGCAT
>JAVMKH010000084.1:3782-4198 GCA_031732935.1 Candidatus Contendibacter sp. | reverse complement strand
CGCCTCGCCCATCGTGCGCCGCGATTCGATTTGCGGCAGCGAAGACCGCTGGGACGAAGTGCAGTTCGATGTGATCCTGGAAAACCCGCCGTTTTCCGGCGCGCGCACCGATGCCAAGCCGTCCCTGCGGATTGAGAAGGGCGATAAGTACGTGCTGTTTCTCGCTCATGCGCTCAGGAGCCTGCGCCGTGGTGGCCGGGCGGGCATCGTCTTCCCCAACGGCATCCTGTTCGGCGACACCGGCAGTCATATCGAGGTGAAAAAGCGCCTGCTGGGCCAGTTCGATCTGCAAGCCGTGGTCACGTTGCCCAAAGGCATGTTCGAGCCGTACACGCCCAATCCGACGTGCTTTTTCGTGTTCAAGAACACCGGCAAACCGACTGAAAGCGTCTGGTTCTATCGGGTGGAGGGAGACG
>JAVMKH010000084.1:0-3693 GCA_031732935.1 Candidatus Contendibacter sp. | reverse complement strand
ACCGGCGCAACTCATCCGCGATAAAAACTACAACATGACGCTGTCCGGTTTGGGGCTGATCGAACCGGAGAAGACCGAGCACGACGTGCCCGAAGAAATCCTGGAGCGTGTCGCCGAAAAGCAGGAGCGTATTCTGGAATTGGTGGAGGAAATGCGGGCATTGCTGCTGGAGGAAGCCGGAAATGGAGCGGTATGAGTTGCCGGAGGGGTGGGTGTGGCGGGCGTTGCGCGATGTATGTATTCCCGTGACAAACTGGAATCAGCGCCGTGAACCACGAGAGGCATTCCGCTATATCGAGATTTCTTCCATTGACAATACTCAAGGTGTCATCCTTGAACCGCGATTTGTTAGCGGAAAAATGGTGCCGAGCCGAGCCAAACAGATTATTCACACTGGCGATGTCCTTTTCGGTACGACACGCCCCTACCTTAAAAACATCGCTGTAGTGACAGCGTTACTGGATAATGAAATCTGCTCCACTGGTTTCTGCGTTCTACGCCCTTCAAACGAGTTAGTTACGACTGAATGGCTGTTTCACGCATGTCGTAGCGACCTTGTTATAGAGCAGGTCATTTCAGGGCAAGAAAAAAGTACCTATCCTGCCGTGAATGATAGTGAGGTTCTTGAAGCAGTAATCCCCATCCCCCCACTCCCCGAACAAAACCGCCTTGTTGCTCGTATTGAAGCTCAAACCAGCCGCGTCGAGCAAATCCGTCGAGTCCAACGAGAACTCGAAGGCGAATTGCACGACCTGTTGTCTGGTTACTACGCCGAAATTAACAAGGGCGTGGAGTGGCGACCGATGACTGAAATCGCCCCGCAGGTGCGCCGCCCGGTCAAGCTGGAAACAGGCAAGACTTATCCCGAACTGGGCATTCGATCTTTTGGTAAAGGCACTTTCCATAAGCCAGCGCTGACCGTGGAGCAGCTGGGCAACAAGCGAATTTTCTGGATTCACCCTGGAGACCTACTGTTCAACAACGTCTTTTCTTGGGAAGGCGCGATTGCTGTCGCCAAGCCGGAAGACGCCAGTCGCGTCGGTTCGCATCGCTTCATTACCTGTGTCCCGAAACCCGGTATGGCAACCTCGCCTTTTCTCTATTTTCATTTCACCACTGAGCGCGGCTTGCACGACTTGGGCGATGCCTCGCCCGGCGGAGCTGGCCGAAATCGGACGCTAGGACTCAAAGCATTAGCCGCAATCCGCGTACCGGTGCCGGATTACGATAAACAGTTACTTTTTTCCCGCTTTTTGGAAAAGGTCGAAACCACTCGCCGCTTGCAAGCCCAGCTTGCCGCCGATTTCAACGCTTACATTCCCGCCGTCCTCGCTAAAGCCTTCCGGGGCGAACTGTGACGGTGTTGACGCTGAACATTCCCCGCATCAACGACGAACGCCGGGACTTCAATACCCTTGCCCAATTGTGGAAGGATGTCATGGAAGCGGGCGATGGGGCAGACGTGCATTTCGATTTCACCCGGTGCGATTTTCTACGCCCAAATGCCGTGGTTTTCCTGGGTGGACTGACACGACTTATCTGGAATCGAGGTGGAACCGTATCTTTTCTGACGAACACCATGCGGGATGATGTGCGCGTCAATCTCTTGCAAAACGGCTTCGCCCACGCGATGGGCGCCGATACGCCGCCTTGGCAGGGTCATTCGATCCCTTACCGGGAATATCCCGAGCAGGATCAACAAGAGATTGTTCGGATGCTCAGGGATGATTGGCTCGGGCGTGGTTGGATCAATATCAGTCGGGCACTGGCTAGCGGCATCATCGGCCAAATGTGGGAAATTTTCACCAATGCTTTCGAGCATGGCAGAAGCCCGGTCGGTATCTTCTGTTGTGGCCAACATTTTCCATCGCGGCGGGAGTTGCTGCTTGCGGTTGCGGATTTTGGCGTAGGCATCCCCTCCAATGTCCGGCTTTTCCGCAACCCCGACATCACCGCAGAGGATGCCATGCGCTGGGCCTTCGAGCGCGGTACGTCCACAGTCCGACAGCCCAATTTCGCCCGTGGCTTGGGGCTTGATCTGCTCAAGGAGTTCATTCGGGCCAGCGGCGGGCGCATGGAAGTATTCAGCCATGATGGCTACGCCCGCGTTGACGCTGGGGGTGAAAGCTACGAGACTTTACCCGCCTTTTTCGAGGGAACGTTGGTGCAGGTTTGCCTGCGCTGCGATGATCGCTGCTACCGGCTGTCCAATGAACAGCCTTCACGACCATTTTTTTAGAGAAGGGGAGGGTTCGGCGATGCGAATCAAGGTCAGAGAGTTGGTGGGCGAAAATACCATGACGCAGGAGGACGGCAACGCCGTCTACGATCTGATTCATGATCCGCTGCGGCAGGGTGAAACCGTCGAACTGGATTTCGAGGGCGTGGACGTGTTCGCCTCGCCCTTCTTCAACGCCAGCGTGGGCCGGCTGTTGGAAGACCTGGAGCGGGATGCGCTCAATGACCGGCTGCGGTTCGAGCACCTTTCCGCCTTTGGCGAGCGGGGGTTGCGCCGCGCCATCGAAAACGCTGAGGAATACTACGCGGCCAGCCCCGACCACCGCCAGGCGGTGGATCGCATTGTTCAGGAAACAGCCGAGGCGATGTAATGCCGCTGACGGTTCGCGCCCAAGTGGTCGATATTCGGGCAGATGCCCCAAAAGCGTCCGACCGTTTCCTGGTCGATACCAATGTCTGGTACTGGCTGTTCTACCCCAGGGCGTCGCAAACTCCATCGGCGTCCCAGCCCCAACAACTCACCGACTATCCAACCTATCTCAAAAAAGCGATCCAAGCGCAGTCAGTCTTGTACTGTTGCGCCCTGAATTTCGCTGAACTGGCCCACAACATCGAGAAAACCGAGCGGGAAATTTACGCCGATAAAGCCAACAAGAACATCGGCACCAAGCCTTTCCGCCATGACTACCCCAACCAGCGCCTCAAAGTCGTAAAGCTGATCGGAGATATCTGGGCCGACGTGCGCAGCATGAGCACCCTGCTAAACATGAACCTGGATTCCACGTTCATGCAGTCCGCCATGACTCTATTCCCCTCAGTCGGCTTGGACGGCTACGACCTGTTCATGGCGGAAACAGCGCTCCGCAGCGATATTAGCCAGATCATCAGTGATGACGGTGACTTTGCAACTGTTCCCGGAATCACGCTCTTTACCGCAAACCAGCGGGTGATTCAGGATGCCAAGGCCACCAAGAAACTGTTAGTGCGCTAACCGGTTTTGGTGTTGTTACTTGCCCTTACCGGTTTCCGAATCGCCTGAAAGGCTTTCAACCGGACCAGAACGTGTTGCTGAACCTCCAATGGCAAAGCTAGGGGGCGGCGATCATGGGTAGGAGTGCTCAAAAGGAGCGCAAGGTATTACGGATGGCCTCCTCAATCGCTTGTTCGATGGCGCCGGGAAGGGACTCGTCAATGCGCAGGCGCTCGGCGGCGGTCCGCTTGACGATCTCGCGCCAAGGCGTCTGCAAATCAACGTCCAGGGCTGCTTGTAGATCATCGGTAAGGTCATAGCGAGGCAAGGTCGCCAGCGCGGCGGCTTCGATCTCTTGCAGCTTGATACGCTCCTCGATGGCGGCGCGGGCGTGGTCCCGAAGACTGCGCTGGATCAGCGCTTGGGCCAGTTCCACCATTTCGCCCAGCGGCGGGCGGGTCGGCGGCTGTTGCGGCGCGGCGGCG
>JAVMKH010000083.1:8409-26757 GCA_031732935.1 Candidatus Contendibacter sp. | reverse complement strand
TTGATTTTATCTTATCCGCACTAAAGTAGTAAAATATATTAGTAATTGGTATTAGAACGGAATTTGTTCGAACTTCGGCTTGCCGCCGCTCAGCTTCCAAGGGACCCGGAACGCCGCGCCGCCTTGCAAGCGTTCGGCTTGGTCCACGATGTGCGGCCACCACTGAAGCAGGTGTGCGCACTCTTCCCAATACTGCTGAGCGGACCACTGCTTGCTGAGGCAGAACACAATCAGCCCGCTTTGGCGCAATGCCTTGCGCTCCAGATCGCCATGTTTGCGGAACTGGTCGGCGGACAGAAGGAACCAGTTGCCTTCTTGGCCGAGCGCCTGAATCCAAGTCACGTCCGGGGTGTTCCGCGGAAACCTGTCTCGCAAGGCGATGACCTGTTCCAAGTCAGGAAACTTGCTAGCCGAAAGCGCGTCCAGCGCCCTGGCCAGCGCGGGCGGCAGGTTGTTATCGACCAGACACTTCAAGCGGCCAACCGCTGTTCGTTCAGGTGTTGCTCGTAACGGATCGCCGCGTCGACATCGGCGACAGGGACCTCGTAAATCACCGCCACTCGCCGGCTATCCTGTTCCACCCGGAAGGCCGCGAACAGCGCTTCCGTGGGTACGCCGGATTCAGTCAGAATCGGCTTGCCGAAGCTGCGCGCGGGGTCCATCCAGTACGATGCGCCGCTTGCGGTCCGCCGGAAACCAGCGTTGCGCGCTGCCAGAGGCGTCGTACTCGATACCGGCGTACAGCGAAGGACGCACCACCTTTTCGAAGACGTATTGCTTCCGCGCCATGTCCAGCAACCTGGACTCTTCGACCTCGTCGGCCTGCTCCAAGATTTCCGCGAACACGGCGCGACCGTCGGTCAAAAAACGCTGGCAAGTGAAGGGATAGGGCCGTTTGAAATAGTCGCGGGCGTGTTGGCACGCTTTACGAATCGTGGGCAGGCTGACGCCATGGCGGCGAAAGGCATGGACCACCCGCACTTCCAGCAAATCGTGGAAGCCGAACGCCTGCGGCAGAGGGCTGTCGCTGAGTTCGGACGACCACAGCGGCGGGTAGGTCCGGTGGCCAGACCGATACCCGCGCAACCAGCGGCCAACCTGCGGTGCCGGAATGTGGGTGAAGGTGGCGACGTCACCGATGGTGTAAAGTCCCGTGCCGATCATGTCGCTCCTGCCATGGTAATGATGGTTCCAGTATAGCGCGCTTGGGGGCAGCAGGATTGGGGCCGCATGATCCGCTCAAAGGGAACGCTGGGAACCCCTCCCATCCGGGCTACAATGTTGACACTGTACTTGGAACCCACCTGCCCCCGCCATGCCCCATCTCGAATGGACGAACAAATCCCGGGCCATCACCCAAGCCGCCGATGTGCCCTATCACCTACTGCGTTTTGAACGTGGCTACGGTGATGCCAACGCCGATAATCTATTGATCCGGGGCGATAACCTGCTGGCCCTGAAGGCGTTGCTGCCGTTTTATCGGGGCCGGGTCAAGTGCGTTTACATCGACCCCCCCTACAACACTCAATCCGCGTTTGAGCATTACGACGACAAGCTGGAACATTCCCAATGGCTGTCGTTGATGTATCCGCGTCTGGTGCTGTTGCGTGAGCTGCTGGCGGAGGATGGGAGTATCTGGGTTTCGATTGATGATAATGAGGCACACTATCTTAAGGTATTAATGGACCAAGTTTTTTTACGCCCTAATTTCATTGCAAGCAATGTTTGGCAAAAACGCTATTCGCGAGAAAATCGCGAAGCTATAGGTGATGTGCATGAATACTTGCTTGTTTATGCGAAACAGCCTGGAGAATTCAAGAAACTGAGAAACCTTGTACCTATTACTGAGGAGCAGGCAAAGGTTTATCGAAATCCAAATAATGACCTTCGTGGGCGCTGGCGCCCTATTCCCATGACCGCACAAGAAGGCCATGCGACACCAGAACAGTTTTACGAAATCGTAACTCCGTCCGGAAAGGTCTATCGACCACCAGAAGGCCGCTGTTGGGGAATTTCCAAATCTACTTTTGAGCGATTACTAACTGAAGGGCGTATCTATTTTGGTAAAAATGGCGATGCCCAGCCGAACATTATTCGATATCTGTCAGAGGTACCAGGAGTAGCTCCTTGGACTTGGTGGCCATCCAACGAAGTGGGACACACTGACGAATCAAAAAAAGAAATTCACGCTTTATTTGGCAAAACAGAGGCATTCGAAAGTCCAAAACCAGAACGACTTATTCAGCGCATTCTCCACATTGCCACTAACCTCAACGATCTCGTCCTCGATAGCTTTCTCGGTTCCGGCACAACCGCCGCCGTGGCCCACAAAATGGGCCGGCGCTGGATCGGCATCGAAATGGGCGAACACGCCGAAACCCACTGCATACCCCGCCTGGAAAAGGTGATTGCCGGCGAACAGGGCGGCATTTCCCAAGCGGTCGGCTGGCAAGGCGGCGGCGGGTTTCGCTACTACACGTTGGACGAGCCGGTGTTTCTGGCCGATGGTGGTATCAATCCGGCGGTGCGCTTCGCCGCGCTGGCCGCCTATCTTTGGCACTTCGAGACCGGGCAGGCCGCGAACCAGACTTTCGATTCGCCCTTTCTCGGCGAACATGCCGGCAAAGCCTATTACCTGCTCTACAACGGCATTCTCGGCGACCGCCGCCCGGAAGGCGGCAATGTCTTGACCGGCGCCGTGCTGGCCCAACTGCTGACGCTGCATCCGCATTCTGGCCGCAAGGTGATCTACGGCGAAATGACCCGCTTGGGCACGGCGCGACTTGTCGCCGAAGACATCGAATTCAAGCAAATTCCCTACGACGTGCGGGTACGCTGATGTTTGCTCTCAAGGATTACCAAGAAAAAGCCTTGAAAGCTCTCGAAGGCTTTTTAAGGCGAGCGCGCGTGGTCGGAATCGAAACGGCTTGGCGGGAATGCGCCCCGTCGGTCACGCCCACCGGCAAACAACTTCCCTATCAAAATGGCGCCTTCGGCGACGACATCCCCTGCGTCTGTCTTCGCCTGCCCACCGGTGGCGGCAAAACTCTGCTGGCTGCTCATGCCGTGGCGCGGATCGGCAAGACCTACCGCGATACCGACGCGCCGGTGGTCTTGTGGTTGACACCTTCGGACACCATTCGCACCCAAACCGTAGCGGCGCTGAACATCGCCGGCCATCCCTATCGTCAAGCGTTGGAACGCGACCTGCCGCAACCGGCGCGCGTGCTCGAATTGGATCAACTCGCCACGGTGAATCCCTACGATGTGGGACGACAGGCCATCGTGCTGGTGGCGACTATCCAGGCGTTCCGCGTGCAGGACAAGAAGAAAGCGCAACGCACCGTCTACGCCTACGACGAGCAACTGGAGCCGCATTTTCAAGGGTTGACCCCCCAGCAAACCGCCAATCTCGACACAGTGACGCCAGCCGATTTGGCAAGCCAGCCCTACCTGACCACCGCCGATCTCGGCAAGGTCAAGGCATCCCTCGCCAATTTCCTGCACCTGACCCATCCCATCGTCATCGTGGACGAGGCGCACAACAATCAAACCGACACCAGCTTCAAAACCCTCCAGCGCCTCAACCCCGCCTGCGTCCTCGAACTGACGGCCACGCCGGTTGGCAACAGCAATGTGCTGTATGCCGTCTCGGCCCAGGCGCTGCAGACCGAGGACATGATCAAGCTGCCGATCGTGCTGGCCGAACATCCGACCGGTTGGCGCGACGCGGTGCGCGACGCCATCCTCACCCGCCAGCGGCTGGAAACGCTGGCCCAGCGGGAAGCGGATTACATCCGTCCGGTGCTGCTGTTCCAGGCCCAGGCCAAGGGCGGCGAGGTTACAGTGGATGTCTTGCTGGAACATCTGATCAGCCCGGACGGCGCGAGGCTGGATCAAAAGGAAATCGCGGTGGCGACCGGTGCCCAAAAGGAACTGGACGGCGTCAACCTGTTCGATCCGACCTGCCGCATCCGCTACGTCATCACGGTGGAGGCGCTCAAGGAAGGCTGGGACTGTTCGTTTGCTTACGCGCTGTGCTCCTTGCAGGAATCGCGCTCGGCCAAGGACGTGGAACAATTGCTCGGCCGAGTGTTGCGGATGCCCTACGCTCGCGCCCGCGCCACGCCGGAACTGAATCGCGCCTACACTCACGTCATGGCGGCGAGTTTTTCCGAAGCGGCCAACCAGTTGACCGACCGCTTGGTCCACAACATGGGCTTCGAAAAATACGAAGCGGCGGGAGCGGTAACCCCTAGCCTGTTCCCCGATGAAGCTGCCGCCGAAACCCGGCCCCTTCTACCGGATTGCGTGCTGTCGGTGCCATGCGCCCCGGTGTTGCCCGTGCCCGCCGAATTGCGGGCGGTCATCGAAATCCGCCCGACCAGCGGCGGCGCGACGGTGATCGTGCGCGGCGAGGTCTCGGAAGCGGTGGAGGATTACCTGCTTTCGGCCTATGCCGGCCAGCATCAGCCAGCGGTCAAGGAACAAATCGAACAACACCACGCCCGGCAAGCGGCGCTGCGCGCGCCCGCCGCCCGAGGCGAACCGTTCGCGCCGCTGCCGCAACTCTGTCTCGAATGGGACGGGGAATTGCAGCCGGTGGAGCGGGAAACGCTCATGGAACTGGGCGAGTTCGACTTGCTGGCCGAACCGGCGCAACTGGCGGGTTTCGACGTTCAGGAAACGGTCAACGCCTTCGAGATCGACATGGACGGCGAAAAAGTGTTGCTGCGCTACGCCGACAGCCGGCAACTGCACTTAAACGAGGTCTCCACTAACGCCACGGAACCGGATTTGGTGCGCTGGCTGGAATGGGAAGTGCGCCCGCCCGAGGGGAACATCTTTCCGGCGCAGTTGCGCAAATATCTGGTGAATCTGGTCGGCCATCTCCAGCGCGACCGGGGATTCACGCTCACGGCGCTGTTACGCGCCAAGGTGCAACTGGCGGAAGCGATCCGCCGCGAAATCGACCACCTACGGAAGATCGCCATCGCCAAGGGATTCCAAGCCGCCTTGCCGGGGATGACCACGGGACGGCTCGACGAGGGTTTCCGCTACGCCTTCACCTTTCACCCGCACCGCTATCCCGCCCGCCCGCCGTACTACAGCGGCCGTTACCGGTTCGCCAAGCATTACTATCCGATGATTCACGACTTGCGGGAGAAAACCGCTAGTGGCCAACGTTCCGAGGAGTTTATTTGCGCCCAAGCCCTGGATGCCCATCCCCAAGTCAAACATTGGGTGCGCAATGTAGAACGGGAGGAGCGACTTTCGTTCTGGCTGCCGACGGCGACCGATTACTTTTACCCGGACTTCGTGGCCGAACTCGCCGACAAACGGATACTGGCGGTGGAATACAAGGGCGAACCTTACAAAACCAACGACGATTCCCGCGAGAAAGCCCAAGTCGGCCGGCAATGGGAAATTTCATCGAGTGGGCGTTGCCTGTTTCTGATGGCGGTGGCGGCGGACGAGCAAGGCCGCAACGTGCAGCGGCAAATCGCTGACAAAATCACAACCTCGACTTGTTCGGGCTCAGCATCGTAGCCAGCATCGGAGATTGAGTTCCAGGCCATCCCGTTCAAGAAATGCTCGCCGACCTGAAAAGGTTGGAAGTCGTGCGCGTGATCGAAGGGCGGGATTGATGGCCTCCAAGCCAATCCAAGCCTTTAAATTATTCATGCTGTCTATTTATAGGAGGCGTTGGTGCATAAATACTGTAATTCATTGATTTAATTTAATTTTTCTTATCCGTTAATCTAGATATTTCATTTTAAATCAATGTCTTAGGCTAAATTATGCACCAACGCCCTTATAGGATTCAAAACCGTGCAAAGCGCTTATCGTATTGTAAAGCGGCTGGAAAGCCGTCATTTAGTGATTGATTTGCCCGTCGACTTTCCTGAAACCGGAGAGGCGGAAATTATCGTGTTACCGTTGGACACCACCGATGAAATGACCGGCCAGCTATTGATGCGCGAATGGTTGGCCCGCGCATGGGGTTGTGCGCCCGATTTTCCAGATCGCCCCGAACAACCACCGCTCGATGACATCCAGCCATTATGACTTCCCAGTATTTGCTGGATACCAATATCTGTATTGAGATCGCCCGTGGGCGCTATCCTGGTATTCAAAAACGCATGGCAGCATTGTCCTACGGAGAGGTGGCCATTTGCTCGATTATTTGGGCTGAAGTCGTCTGGTTGCCAGCCAAGCTGGACCGGCCCATGCGCATCGCCAACCAACAGGATGTAATCGAAACCCTACGCCCGGCTTGCTGGAGTTGGCGAACCGGTTGCGCGAGCTGTCGCTGGTGGAACTGGCTGCGGAACTGGATGCGGCGCGGAGGATGACAACGTACTCGCGCGGGTTCGGAGCGCGGCATGAGCCTCAAGCAACGCGTGGTCAAGCTGGAACGGCAACACAGCTGCGGCTGGTCGATAGCGATAGTGCAGCAGCGGGAGGGTCGGCTATCGATGTTGGGCGACCCGGGGACCGCCAATCTCGTTTCGATTTTTGTGAGCGGGTATTTTCGTTATTCCGATGTTTCGATAAGGTTCATGTTTTCTAACTTTTTGAAAAAAACGAATAATAGTCTTCAGGGAGCGGGTAGGAAAATCCGCCGGGCGGAAACCTTGGTGGCTTGAACCCAAACCACGTCCGCCCGTTCGCCCCCATCGGCGCGGGAGCCTGAGTCTATACTGACAGGCGCGGATTCCACTACCCTGCTTGCCGGTCAGGTGGCGCTTGGCGTCAAGGGAACTGAAGCACGCGCCGGCAACCCCAACTTGATCGTTGCCATCCCAGCGGTTTCCAGGAGCGGGGAAGATGCAAGTTGGACTATACACTACAAAAACTTATGGGTGATCGGGTGATCGATATGCTGCGTTTCGTGCGCGACCTGAAGATCCGCGGAAAGTTGCTGGCGGTGGTTTTGCCGCTCGTGCTGCTGCCTGTCCTTAGCATAGGCATGATCGTTGGCTATGTATCCGAGCAGCAAGCGTATCTGGGTATTACCCAGGCCACCCGGGCGGATCTTGAGCATATGGCCCAGTTTACCTTGGATCTCCTGAACGCTCATTATCAGCAATTTGAGGTTTACAAGGAGGATAAGCGGCGGACCGCCTACAAGGATTTGGCGACCCTGGTCCAGTTTGCCTACAACCTCGTCACGGTTCAGCATGAACAGTCCGTCAATGGCCAGCACACCTTGGAGGAGGCGCAATGGGAAGCCAGGAGAGCGTTCAAGAATATTAGCGTGGGTGAAACCGGTTATCTCTACGCCATGACTTCAAAGGGCGATTTGACGATTCACGTTGCTCAGGAAGGTAAGAATATCCTTGACGCTCAGGATGAGAAAGGCCGCTCCTTCATCCAGGAAATGTGTGAGAAGGCCGTTGCCGCCAAACCCGGCGAAGTGCTTTACATCGTTTATCCCTGGCGCAATGAGATTTTGGGAGAAACTCGCGCCAGAAATAAAGTCGTGGCTTATATGTATTTTCAACCTTGGGATTGGATCATCGCGGCCGGCGGCTATCTGGAAGAGACCTATGAGGATGTGACGTTCGAGAAACAGGCTTTTGAGGAGCTTAAACGGAATATTCTGGATAAGGCGGTTGGCACGACTGGCTATATTTACGCCATGAACACGCGTGGAGAACTGACCGTCCATCCATTTCGAGAGGGACAGAATGTCCACGACGAAAAGGACCAGGATGGCCGTTATTTCATCCGCGAGATGATCGAACGTAAAAACGGCTGGATCCGCTATCTTTGGCGAAACGAAACAGACTCGATTCCCCGCATGAAAATCGTTCGCTATCAATATTTCGTGCCGTGGAACTGGATTGTCGCCGTGGGTTCCTACGAGGACGAGTTTTACGAGCCGGCCAACGAGATCGAAAGGCGCATCTGGTCTAGCATGGGTCTGCTGACTTTCGTGGTGGGCTTATTCGCGGTCGTATTGGTGTTCATCGCGTCCAAGTTTCTGACCGATCCGATTCAACGCCTGATTGCGGGAGTGCGCGAAATCAAGCGGGGCCGGTTGGACACCCAGCTCGCCGTCACGACCAGCGACGAACTGGGCGAACTGGCCTCCGAATTCAATCGGATGGCGGAGATGTTGCGCAGAAACAAGGAATTGGAGGCCAGTCTGGCTCAGCAAAACAAAATGGCTTCCCTCGGCGTCCTGTCGTCGGAGGTGGCCCATGAGATCAACAATCCCCTGGGTGTCATCCTGGGCTACGCCGCTCACCTGGAAAACAAGATGAATCCCGATGACCTCGGCTTCAAGTACATCCAGGAGATCAAGCGCGAAAGCAAGCGTTGCAAGAATATCGTGCAGGATTTACTGAGTTATGCCCGGGTGCCCAAGCCCGCGCTGGAGGAAATCGACATCAACGCCTTGATCAAGCAGATCGTCGACTTCGCGGCGCATCATACCGACATGGACGCGGTCGTGATCGTCACGGCCTTCGACGCCGGATTACCTCGGGTTTGGGTGGATGGCGATCAGATCCGCCAGGTCGCCATGAACCTGATGCTCAATGCCGCCGCCGCCATGGCCGAGGGTGGCCGTCTGGTGGTGGGAACCGCCTTGGACGAAGACAGCTGGGTGAAGGTCACGTTCCAGGATTCCGGCGCTGGCATTCCACCGGAAAACCTGGAGAAGATTTTCGAACCGTTCTTCACCACCAAGACGCGAGGAACCGGTTTGGGGTTGGCGATCACCAGGACCATCGTGGAACAACACGGGGGCAGGATCGACGTCGCCAGCGAAGTGGGGCGGGGCACGTTGATGACCGTGAGTCTGCCCGTCAATCGGGAGCGGGCGTGATGGCGAGCGGACGAAAGCGGATTCTGGTCATCGACAATGATGAAGCCGTGTGTCGGATGGTGGAGGCGATTCTCGCCGATCGGGATTACGCCGTCTCGGCGCATGTTCGCTCGCTCGATGCCATGGCCGGTTTCGCGCCTGGCAAGCACGACTTGGTGATCACCGACATCAAGATGCCGATCATGAGTGGGCTCGATGTCTTGCAGAAGGTCAAGCAACAGGATCCCGCGGTGCCCGTCATCATGATCACCGCGCACGCCACGGTCGATTTGTCGATTCAAGCCTTGCGCCAGGGAGCCTACGATTTCCTGACCAAGCCGTTCGAACCGGAGGAATTGCTGTCGCGGATTCGCAATGCCCTGCGCCAGACCGAGCTGATCAAGGAAAATCGCGAACTGAAGGAGGAGTTGGCGGCCTGGCAAGGTTCCATCGTGGGTAACTCGCCGCATCTGCTCAGCCTGCTCGAAACGGCGCGGAAAGTGGCGATTCGCGACATTCCGGTGTTGATCAGTGGGGAATCGGGCACCGGCAAGGAGTTGGTGGCGCGTGCGATCCGTCATTACTCCCGGCGCAGGGAGGGCAAGTTCGTCGCCATCAATTGCGGCGCCATCCCAGAAACGCTGCTGGAAAGCGAACTGTTTGGCCATCGCAAGGGAGCCTTCACGGGAGCTGATCGCGATCACAAGGGACTGATCGAAACCGCCGACGGCGGTACCCTCTTTCTTGATGAGGTGGGCACGTTGCCGCCGAACGTGCAGAAAACCCTGCTGCGCTTCCTGCAAGAGCAGGAGTTCTATCGGGTGGGGGACACCACTCCCATCAAGGTCGACGTGCGCGTGCTGTCCGCCACCAATCTCGATTTGCAGGTCGCCGTGCAAAGCGGCGCTTTCCGCGAGGATCTGTACTATCGTCTCAATGTGGTGCATCTCCGACTCCCACCGTTGCGAGAACGCCGCTCCGATATCCCTTTGCTTGTGGCGCATTTCGTCAAGGAACAAAACAAGCGGTTTGGCACGCATGTGAAAGGATTCGACCGCCAGGCGGTCGAGGCGATGGTCAAATACGACTGGCCAGGCAATATCCGCCAGCTTGGCAATGTCGTGCAGGCTGCCATGGCCATCGACAATAGCGATTACATCGGACTCGATGTTCTGGCCCAACTGATCGAGCTTCCTCGAAACAGCGCCGCGTTGGCTGGCGATCTCAGCCAGCTCGACTACGCGGCGGCGCTCACGCGCTTTGAGACCGAGTACCTGAACCGACTGCTCCAGGCCAGCGCTGGCAATATCGAAGATGTGGCCCATCGATCTGGCATGAATGTCGCTACGGTTTACCGCAAGATCAAGAAGTACGGGTTGCGCTAAGCGAAGGAAGGCCAGTGGTAACCTTCCAGCCCCCTCTCGTTCCGTACGGTGATGGGTTTCGCTACGCTCAACCCATCCTACGAAAAGCAATGGGTTGTAGGATGGGTTGAGCGTAGCGAAACCCATCAATACGGGCCGGAAGCTACCAGGGGATTTGAACGATTACGGCGTATGAATGAGCGATGCGTCGGCCGCAATGGCTGACTGGCGTGGAAGGTTTTTGGCGTTCCCGCGAATGATTTCGTGCAAGGGCGCGAAAAAATCCCCAAAATCTTGGCTCAGATCATAAGTTGTTGAAAGTAAATAGCTATTATTTTGTCCTTGCTCACCTTGGCGCGTCGCTCGCTTGCGAGACGATGGATCGATTCGCAAGACCGCAAATTCGTTCTTCGTTCGCACTCACCTCCCGGTTTTTCCAACCAATTAAAAAATCAACATATTTTATCTGACTCACCCTGCCAAAACCGTTGGCATGAGGGTTGCTCTCTTTCAAGCGCGACCCAACAAAAGGGAGTGGAGCGAACATGAATTGCCAGCAGGTTTGTCCCTTCTATGGGCAGGGCATGGAACCCTGTGACGTGGGGGCTGGCTATATTTCGCCCTATCACGTGGAGGTCATCGTCCGGCACTGCACTTCGCGCTATGAGGACTGTGTCAGATATCAGGAATTGAGCAAGAACCACATCGACAATAGTGGAGAGAAGTCCACCCAACTTCTCCCAACAATGGAGCAGTTGATTTATAGGCCCAGCGGCGGCTTGTTGTTTCCGTTGCAATTCGACCACGATATCGTGACGGTCTTGAATCATGAGATACGCACGCCACTGACCAGCATTCTCTCGTTTACCGAGATTTTGCTGGGTTGTCAGATCGAGGATCGCGACGCTCAGCAGCATTTTCTGCGGATCGTTCACGACGAGGCGGTACGTCTTACCCGGGCCATAGACCGACTTTTTGGGAGAGTGGATTCCAGCACCCCGGCGCGTGCTTCGGCAAAGCCGGGGACCGATGGTCACCGTAAGTCTAATCCAACCACCCCAGTTGAAACGAGTACACCGTAAGGAAGGAAATCAAATCATGGCAAAGTCAACGAACCATAAAGGCTGGACCGTCGTATTGGCGGGAACCGGCATCAATCTGGCGCTGGGCGTTCTGTATACCTGGAGTATTTTCAAGGGCGCGATCGGCGAATCGATCAAGAAGGGCGGAGAAGGAGCTTTCCAGTGGAGCTTGGCCTCCATCAACGACCCCTATGCGGTTTGTTGTTTGATGTTCGCCTTTTCGATGATTCTGGCCGGCAAATGCCAGGATCGCGTGGGACCACGTTTCACCGCCATGATTGGCGGCCTGCTGGTGGGCGCTGGGTTCTTCGTGTTGTCGATGACCACCAACTATTGGATGTGGGTACTGGGATTTGGCGTTCTGGTCGGAATGGGATTGGGGTTTGGTTATTCCTCCGCCACGCCGCCGGCCTTGAAATGGTTCCCACCGGCTAAGACGGGCCTGATTGCTGGTATCGTGGTGTCGGGGTTCGGTCTGGCCCCCGTGTATATCGCGCCGCTGGCCACCTATTTGATGAAAACGAGCGGTTTGCAGTGGACCATGCTGTTCTTCGCGGTAGCGTTCGCTCTCGTCGTCGGGTTGCTCTCCCTGTTGCTCTCCAATCCGCCGGCCGGCTATTTGTTCGGGGGCGCCCCCGCCAAGGCGCAGGCCGCCAAGACCGCTCCCGCGGCCCAGGCCAAGGACTTCACTCCTTCGCAAATGATGAAAACTGGCGCCTTCTATCTACTCTGGGTGGTATTCTTCATCGGCGCCGGCGCGGGCTTGATGGTGATCGGCAGCATCGCCGGCATGGCCAAGCAGAGCATGGGCGAGCTGGCTTTCCTAGCGGTGGTGATCCTAGCCGTGGGTAATGCGTCGGGCCGCATCATCGCCGGTTCACTGTCGGACCGCATCGGCCGCACCCTGACCCTGTCGCTGATGCTGGGGTTCCAGGCGATACTGATGTTCGTGGCGATCCCAGTAGTTACCGCCGAGCACTCCAGCGCTCTGTTGATCGTCCTGCTCGCTACCTTCATCGGCTTTAACTACGGAACCAACTTGGCTTTGTTCCCGGCGATCACCAAGGACTACTGGGGCCTGAAGAACTTCGGCGCCAACTATGGAATGCTGATGACGGCTTGGGGTTTGGGCGGGTTCGCGCTGGGCCGGGCTTCCGAGATGATGCAGGCCGCGACCGGTGGGTTTGCCCTGTCGTTCGGCGTCGCGGGTATCCTGCTGGCCATGGCGACGGTGTTGATGATGCTCAACGATTTGATCCAGGGCATGGTCCGGGCGAAGGTCAAGCAAGAACTGGCCCGGCGCGACGAGGAAGCGGCCCAAGCCGCCCTGCAACCGGCGTTGGAGCAAGCCGCCTGATGCCCCTGATCGTTGCCTGACTGTTTGATTCACCTGCAAGGCCCCGTTCGCGGGGCCTTTGCGTTGCCGGGATTTTTATCCACATGCGTGTCCCCCGATTCTATCTCCGCATGCCGCTGATGGTCGGCGCGACCGTGGCATTGGACGACAATGCCTTCAACCATGCCGTGAAGGTGTTGCGGCTCAAGCCCGGCGCGGCGTTGATCCTGTTCGACGGTGAAGGCGGCGCGTTCGCGGCGACGCTGGCGGAGGTGGGCAAGCGAGATGCCTGGGCGCGAGTCGACGAAGCCTTGTCCGGCGACACGGAGTCACCGCTGCGGGTGGTGCTGGCGCAGGGTGTTTCGCGCGGCGACAAGATGGATTACACCCTGCAAAAAGCCGTCGAGTTGGGCGTGGCCGCTGTTCAGCCACTGGTTACCGAGCGTGGCGGCATCGATCTGAGCGGCGAGCGGCTGGCGCGGAAGGTCCGGCATTGGCGCGGTATTATCATCGGCGCCTGCGAACAGTGCGGTCGCAACCGGCTGCCAGAATTGCGGGAGCCGTTGCCGTTATTGGAGTGGTTGAGGCGGCCCGTTGAATTCGGCTTGCCTTTGTTGCTCGATCCAATGGCGGAGCGAGGTTTGCGCGGGCTGGAGCCGCCGGAGAGGGCGGTGACGCTGTTGAGCGGCGCGGAAGGCGGCCTGAGTCCAGCGGAAATCGCCCAGTCTCGCGCGGCTGGATTCGTCGGCGTTCGACTGGGGCCGCGCGTGCTGCGCACCGAAACCGCCGGGATCGCGGCGCTGGCGGCGGTGCAGACCTTGTGGGGGGACTGGGATTAGGGCCGCTTTTTGCGAAATTCAACGTCATGCTCCAAAACGGTCATGACGATAGGAGGGGGATGGGATCGTCAATGGGGGGGCGACCTGGAACGTCGATCGATCGAGCGTGGCGACCCGTTTTGAATTCCCGTCGCGCTTCGGTGATCGCCGCTAGCCGGTCCCGATACAGCGCCTCGGCCAGCGCTAGGCCGGTCAAACCCTGTTCCACCAGCGGTCGCGCCTGGATACTCGCCGCCACCTGGCGCATCCGGCGCATGAAATCTCCCTGTGCATAATCACGATTTTCCAACCCCAGTCGACCGCGGGCGTCGGCTTCGCAGGCGACGAGAAATTGCTCGAACCGTTGTGGTTTGCGTAGCGCGTCCAGACCTTGCACGGTATTGAGCAGAGTCCTTGGGCGCAGTTCCAGCGCCCGGTGGCAATAGATATGGTAACGCGCGGTCAATACCCCCAGTTCGCGGTACATGTTGGGGACGCGCAGGCGCTGGCAGAGCGAGCGAACGGAATCCGCGCCGCGTTGTTCGTGGCCCAGATGGCGGGGCCATTCCTCGGGTGGCGTGGCGCCCTTGCCAAGGTCGTGCACCAACACCGCGAAGCGGGTGACTGGATCCGCGTTCAAGCGCGCCGCTTGTTCCAGCGCCAGCAGGATATGCGCGCCGGTGTCGACTTCGGGATGATGGACGGGCGACTGTGGCACCCCGAACAGCCGGTCCAGTTCCGGAAAAATCCGCGCCAGCGCGCCGCACTCGCGCAGGGTGGCGACGAATCGGCTCGGGCACGGTTCGCCGAGGGCGCGCGCGGTTTCGGTCCAGACCCGCTCCGGGGTCAGATGGTCCGCTTCGCCGTGAGTAACCATGGTCCGCAGGAGGTCCAGCGTCTCCGGCGCGATCCGAAAGCCCAACGGAGCGTAGCGGGCGCTGAAGCGGGCTAGCCGTAGAATCCGTACCGGATCCTCGGCGAAGGCGGGCGAAACATGGCGCAACCGGCGGTTTTCGAGGTCGCGTTGGCCATCAAAGGGATCGATCAGTTGGCCCTGGGCGTTACGCGCCATGGCGTTGATGGTCAAATCGCGGCGTAGCAGGTCGTCTTCCAGCGTCACGTCGGGCGCGGCGTGGAAACTGAAGCCGTGATAACCCGGTCCGGTCTTGCGTTCGGTGCGGGCCAGGGCGTATTCCTCGCGGGTATCTGGGTGCAAGAAGACCGGGAAGTCCTTGCCGACCGGGCGAAAGCCGCGCGCCAGCAAATCGTCGGGCGTCGCGCCGACCACGACCCAGTCGCGCTCGCTGACCGGTCGGCCCAACAGCGCATCGCGTACCGCGCCGCCGACCAGATAGATTTCCATGATGGGTATACTCGTAGGCTGGTTCGATGAGGTCTTACGGTCGCGTGGTTCGTCGTCCAGCGGATGGACGGGTGCGCGAACCATGCTTTGATAAACCATAGACTGTTTTATCGATGATGCGACTCTGTTGGACAACGATAGCGATCATCCATCTGGCGTTAGCGGTGATCGGTTGCGCCGATTTGGCCTATTATCGGCAGGCGGCAGTGGGGCAGTGGGAATTGTGGCGGGTCCAGCGGCCAGTGACGGAGGTGTTGGCCGATCCCGCCACGGCGCTTGAACTGCGGCGGAAGCTGGAAACCGCCCAGGCACTGCGCGCCTTCGCTAGCGCCGAGCTGGCCTTGCCCGACAACGCCAGTTATCGCGATTACGCGGATCTCGGACGACCCTGGGTGGTGAAGAATGTATTCGCCGCGCCGGAGCTGAGCCTGGAGCCGCGCCGGTGGTGTTTTTGGATCACCGGCTGCCTGAGCTATCGCGGCTATTTCGACCTTGAGGCGGCGCAACGTCTGGTCGATGAATTACGGGCCAGCGGCGACGATGTTTACGCTGCTGATGTTTCCGCCTATTCGACTCTGGGCTGGTTCGACGATCCCTTGCTGAATACGTTCATTGGCTGGCCGACCGGGCGGTTGGCGGAATTGATGTTCCACGAACTGGCGCATCAACGACTGTACATCGCCGACGATTCCGCCTTTAACGAGGCGTTTGCCACCGCCGTGGGCCGGCTGGGCGCGGAACGCTGGCTGGAACGGCGCGGCGCGGCGCGCGAGCGGGAAAACCACGCGACGGATTACCAGCGGCGACTGGGGTTTCTGCAATTGGTGGCGGTTGCCCGCGAGCGGTTGGCGGCGCTTTACGCTTCTCCCCAGGACGAGGCCGAAAAGCGGATCGGCAAACACAAGATCCTGGCGGAGTTGCGTGGCCGCTATGAGATCCTGAAACGGGAGTGGGGCGGCTACGCCGGCTACGACCGCTGGTTCGATCAAGACTTGAATAACGCCAAGTTGGCTGGCGTCAGTACCTACTACCGGCTGGTTCCGGCCTTTGAGGCTCTATACGAACGGGAAGGGCGGGATTTCGCGGCGTTCTATCGGGCGGCGGAGGCTATCGGTCGATTGCCGCCCGCCGAGCGGGAGGCGCGGTTGCGGGAATTGTCCAAGTCGGACAAGCTCTCTATGCTGATAAGCGATCTTTCGCCAGGAGCCGAATACCCGTGACCGCAACCCTCCCTCTGCTCGAAGTCCGCGACCTGTCCGTTGCCTTTGGCGCAACCTCGGCGGTGAAACAGGTCTCGTTCGCGCTCGATCGCGGCGAAACGCTGGCGCTGGTGGGCGAGAGCGGTTCCGGCAAGTCGGTGTCGGCGCTCTCGATCCTGCAATTGTTGCCCTATCCCCACGCTCGCCATCCGAGCGGCGGCATCCGCCTGCGCGGCGAGGAACTGCTGGGCGCGACGCCAGCCCGCCTGCGCGAAGTGCGTGGCAACCAGATCGCCATGGTGTTTCAGGAACCGATGACCTCGCTCAATCCCTTGCATTCCATCGAAAAGCAGATCGGCGAAACTCTAGCGCTGCACAAGGGGTTGAGTGGCGCGCGGTTGCGGACGCGGATTCGGGAATTGCTGGAGTTGGTCGGGTTGCCCGACGCCGCGCAACGTTTGAATGCGTTGCCGCACGAACTGTCTGGCGGCCAGCGTCAGCGAGTGATGATCGCCATGGCGCTGGCCAACGAACCCGACATTCTCATCGCCGACGAGCCGACCACCGCGCTCGATGTCACCATCCAGGCCCAGATTCTGAAGCTGTTGAAGGACCTGCAATCGCGGTTCGGCATGGCGATCCTATTCATCACCCACGATCTGAGCATCGTTCGCAAGATGGCGGATCGGGTGTGCGTGATGCGCGCCGGCGAGGTGGTGGAATCGGGGGCGGTCGCCGATCTTTTCGCCAACCCTCGGCATCCCTATACCCGCCAGTTGTTGGCCGCCGAGCCCCGGGGCGAGCCGCCGCCCGAGATCGCCGACGCCCCGGACGTGATGGTCGGTGAGGGTCTGAAGGTCTGGTTTCCGCTCAAGCGCGGCGTACTGCGGCGCGTGGTGGATCACGTCAAGGCGGTGGATGGAGTCGATGTGAGCGTCCGCGAGGGGCAGACCCTGGGCGTGGTGGGGGAGAGCGGTTCCGGCAAGACCACGCTGGGGCTGGCGCTGCTGCGGCTGTTGGCCAGCGAGGGCGCGATTCGGTTCAAGGGCCGGCGGATCGACGGCATGGGAAGCAGCGCGCTGCGCCCCTTGCGTAAGGCCATGCAGATCGTGTTTCAGGATCCATTCGGTTCGCTCAGCCCTCGATTATCGGTGGGCGAGATCGTCGAGGAAGGCTTGCTGGTGCATGGCTTGGCCGGTGATCATGCTGCCCGCCGCGCCCGGATTAGCCAGGCGCTGGAGGAGGTGGGACTGGACCCGGCGACCCAGGATCGCTACCCGCACGAATTTTCCGGTGGCCAGCGCCAGCGCATCGCCATCGCTCGCGCCCTAGCCTTGCAGCCGCGCCTGCTGGTTCTGGACGAACCGACCAGCGCACTGGATGTGTCGGTGCAGGCGCAGATCGTGGATCTGTTGCGCGAGTTGCAACACCGTCATCGACTGGCCTATGTGTTCATCAGCCACGATCTGCGGGTGGTGCGCGCCTTGGCCAATCATTTGCTTGTGATGAAGAACGGCCGGGTGGTGGAGGCGGGGCCGGCGCGGAAGGTCTTCGCCGCGCCTCGACATCCGTATACCCAGGCGCTGCTGGCGGCGGCGTTGAATCTGGAGACGGCGAGCGACGGCACGGTGTCGGGTTGATGCCAGTTTTGCCAGTGTCCACTTGTTTTGTATAGCTAACCATCGATGAAGGAGATACCTTGGCCAAGCCCAACTATCAGTACGAGAAGCGCCAGAAAGATCTCGCCAAGAAAAAGAAACAGGAAGAGAAACAGGAAGAGAAGCGCCAGCGCAAGTTGGACAAGAGCGGCGTGCCGCCGACAGAGACGCCGAATCAGCAATCGTAGCTGGGAGCGGGGAATTTTTGGCAAACAAAAGCCGGCTTGCGCCGGCTTTTCATACCTTGCCTCCAAAAAACGCGATCCGCGAGGACCGCGTTTTTGACCGAAGTTTAGGCCACTACCTTCCAAACCTCGGGCGCTTTTTCGACGCGCTTCCCGAACTCCTGACGCTGAGCCTCAAGTTCCGGCGGTAGCTTCTGGCCAAACTTGTCGAAGAAGCCCTTGATTTCCTCGACTTCGCTGGCCGCCTCGGCGCGGCTGATGTTGGTGATGGCTTCAAATTGCTCCTTGGTAAAGTTCAGCCCTTGGAAGTCCATATCCTCGTAGCGCGGCATGTAGCCAAACGGGCTTTCCGCCGCGCCGACCTCGCCGTTCACCCGCTCCACGATCCACTCCAGAACGCGCATGTTCTGACCGTAACCCGGCCAGGCGAATTTGCCGTTGGCATCCTTGCGGAACCAGTTGGTGCGGAAGATCTTGGGCAGCTTGAGGCCGGCTTTCTTGCCCATGTTGATCCAGTGACCCCAA
>JAVMKH010000083.1:0-8392 GCA_031732935.1 Candidatus Contendibacter sp. | reverse complement strand
GCCGATGGCCGCCGCGGTGGCTTCCGAACCCATGGTGGCCGCCATGAACACGCCATGATTCCAATCGTAGGACTGGTAGACCAACGGGAAGGTCTTGGACAGGCGGCCGCCGAAGATGAAAGCCGAAATCGGCACGCCAGCGGGATCTTCCCAGGCTGGGTCGATGGTCGGGCACTGCGACGCGGGGGCGGTGAAGCGGGAGTTGGCGTGCGCGCCCAGCCGGCCACAATCCGGCGTCCAGTCGTTACCCTGCCAGTCGATGCCGTGCGCCGGAGGCTCCACCCCCATGCCTTCCCACCAGACGTCGCCGTCATCGGTCAGCACGACGTTGGTAAAGATGCAGTTGGCCTTGACCGATTCCATCGCCATGGGGTTGGAATCGTAGGAGGTGCCAGGGGCGACGCCAAAGAAGCCCGCTTCGGGGTTGATGGCGCGCAGCGTGCCGTCGGGCGCGGGCTTGATCCAAGCGATGTCGTCGCCGACCGTCAACGCCTTCCAGTTGCCGAAACCCTTGGGCGGGACGATCATGGCCAGGTTGGTCTTGCCGCAGGCACTGGGGAAGGCCGCCGCGACGTAGGTCTTGTCGCCCTTGGGCGATTCGAGGCCCAGGATCAGCATGTGCTCGGCCAGCCAGCCTTGGTCGCGCGCCATCACCGAGGCAATGCGCAGCGCCAGGCACTTCTTGCCGAGCAGGGCGTTGCCACCGTAGCCGGACCCATAGGACCAAATCTCGCGGGTTTCGGGATAGTGCACGATGGCCTTGCGGCTGATGTCCGGCTCGCACGGCCAGGGTACGTCCTTCTGACCGGGGGCCAGTGGTGCGCCGACCGAATGGACGCACGGGATGAAGAAGCCGTCGCTGCCCAGCGTGTCGAGTACCTTCTGACCCATGCGGGTCATAATCCGCATGTTGGTCACGACGTAAGGCGAATCGGTGATCTCAATACCGATCTGAGCGATCGGGCTGCCGATCGGCCCCATGCTGAAGGGAATGACGTACATGGTGCGGCCGCGCATGCAGCCGGCAAACTGTTCCTTGAGCTGCGCCCGCATTTCGGCCGGCGGTGCCCAGTTGTTGGTCGGACCGGCGTCGTCCTTCGACTCGGAGCAGATGAAGGTGCGATCCTCGACCCGCGCCACGTCGGATGGATGCGAGCGAGCCAGGTAGGAGTTGGGCCGCTTTTCCGGGTTCAGCTTGATGAAGGTGCCGCCGTCCACCATCAACTGACACAGCCGGTCATACTCTTCTTGCGAGCCGTCGGCCCATTCGATCTTGTCGGGCTGGGTCAGGGCGGCGATCTCATCCACCCAGTTCAACAGCTTGGCGTTGCTGGTCCGGTTCTTACCGTCATGAGCGACTGTCATCTAGGGACTCTCCTGTGGTTTATTCAAGTGGGATGGGGTTGAAGAGCCTTCAAACGGAACTGGCTTGCCGCCGTCCGTACTGGATTTTGATTGGGTGCGGCCCTTGTGGGACCGGGTTTACCATGTAGGGTTAAGGGTATCATCAAGCCATCCAGGACGCCACCGGAACGGCCCTGTTTCATGCAAAGAGACTATGGCCGTCATAGTTAGTTTCTTCAGAGGGTGGAGCGTTATCATTGCACCGGAATTGGTTGGCGCATCGGTGGCGTGAGCCGATTCGATCCCGCGCTGGCGGCTCTCCAGGCAACGAGGAACAGCGTGAACGATAAGAGCGACCAGATGGAATCCACCGCTGGGCGAGACGAGGTGGCTCTCTTTGCCGACGGCGCCTGTTCCGGCAATCCCGGCCCCGGCGGTTGGGGCGTGCTGCTCCGCTATCGGGGGCATGAAAAGGAGCTGTCTGGCGCCGAGCCCGCCACCACCAACAACCGTATGGAATTGCTAGCGGTCATCCACGGTTTGGAAGCGCTCAAGCGGCCGATGCGGGTGCATGTTTGCACCGACAGCCAATATGTGATGAAAGGCATCACGGAATGGCTGGCGGCCTGGAAACGGCGCGGTTGGAAAACCGCCGACCGCCAACCGGTCAAGAATGTGGATCTCTGGCTGCGGCTGGAAACCGCTCTGGCTCCGCACCAGGTCGAATGGCAATGGGTGCGCGGCCATGCCGGTCACCCCGAAAACGAACGGGTGGACCAACTGGCCACGACCGCGCGTGGTCGCTTGAAGTCCACCAGAGACCGAGGCAATCCATAGCTTATGAACGAACGCCAGGTCGTGCTCGATACCGAAACCACGGGGCTTGATCCCCATCAGGGGCATCGGGTCATCGAGATTGGTTGTATTGAGTTGCTGAATCGGCGGCCGACCCACCGCCGGTTTCACGTCTATCTGCAACCCGACCGTGCCATCGACGCCGAGGCGCTACGAGTGCATGGCATCACCAGCGAATTCCTCGCCAACCAGCCACGCTTCCCGGATGTCGCCGACGGATTTTTGCATTTCGTCCAGGGCGCCGAACTGATCGTTCACAACGCGCCGTTCGATCTGGGTTTTATCAACCACGAACTGCGCCGGTGCGGGCGGGGCCAGACGGTATTGGAACAGCTCTGCGCGGTGGTCGACACCCTGCTCATGGCCCGGCAACGCCATCCGGGTCAGCGCAACAGCCTGGATGCGCTGTGCAAGCGCTACAACATCGACAATTCCCAGCGCACCCTGCACGGCGCCCTGCTGGACGCGGAAATCCTGGCCGATGTCTATCTGGCGATGACCCGCCAGCAGGATTCGCTGTTCGTGCCGGCGACCGTCACCGAAGCGGCGCTGAATCACGGCCAGGCCCAACGCGCGGCGTTACGCCGTGATCGACCACCGCTGCCGGTGATTCACGCCGACGCCGAGGAATGCGCCGCTCATGCGCGCTATCTGGAACTGCTGGACAAGAGCGGCGGCGGGCCGTGTGTGTGGCGGCGGCTGGAAGCGACGTGAGCACCTCGATGTTGCCCTCACCCCCAGCCCCTCTCCCAGCGGAAGAGGGGAGTTCAGGCCTGGTAATACTCCCGATACCAGGCCACGAAGCGGGCCACACCGACCTCAATCGGTGTGCCGGGTTGGTAGCCGACGTGCTTGATCAGCGCCTCGACATCGGCGTAGGTATCGGGCACATCACCTGGCTGCATCGGCAGCAGGTTCTTGACGGCCTTGCGGCCCAGGCAGTCTTCCAGCACTTCGATGTAGCGCATTAGCTCGACCGGCCGATGGCTGCCGATGTTGTACAGCCGGTAGGGAGCATGACTGGTGGCGGGGTCCGGGTTCTCGCTCGACCAATCGGGGTCCGGCGTCGCCACCTGGTCCAATACCCGGATCACGCCCTCGACGATGTCGTCCACGTAGGTGAAATCTCGCCGATGATGACCGTAATTGAATACATCAATCGGCTGGCCGGCCAGAATGGCGCGGGTGAACAGGAACAACGCCATGTCGGGTCGGCCCCAGGGACCGTAGACGGTGAAGAACCGCAGACCGGTGGTCGGCAGGCCGTAAAGATGGCTATAGGTATGCGCCATCAGTTCGTTGGCTTTCTTGGTGGCCGCGTACAGGCTGAGCGGGTGATCCACGTTGTGGTGGACCGAGAACGGCATCCGGGTGTTGGCGCCGTACACCGAGCTGGTCGAGGCGTACACCAAATGTTCGACCTCGTGATGGCGGCAGGCTTCCAGCACGTTGACGAAACCGACTAGGTTGGAATCCACGTAGGCGTGAGGATTCTGAATCGAGTAGCGGACTCCCGCCTGCGCCGCCAGATTCACCACCCGTTGCGGCTGGTACTGGGCGAAGGTGGCGGCTAGCGTCGCCCGATCCTCCAGGCTGGCCCGCACCTCGGTAAAGCTAGAATACGCCTGCAACCGGGCCAGCCGCGCCCGCTTCAGGTTCACGTCGTAATAATCGTTCAGGTTGTCGTAACCGATGACCTCGTCGCCGCGTTCCAGAAGGCGCGATGCCAACGCCGCGCCGATGAAGCCGGCGCCGCCCGTCACCAGGATCTTCATAACCGGCCATCCACGGCGGCGGCTGGCAGCAGGTATTTAACGTCGAACAGCACCGCGACGGACTTGCCTAGGGCGCGGATGCGCTCAATGCCCATCTCGCGGAACTGGTGGTGCGCCACCGCCAGAATGATGGCGTCGTAATGTCCAGATTTGGGCTGCGTAACCGGCGCGATCCCGTATTCGCGCATGGCTTCTTGTGGATCCACCCAGGGGTCGTACACATCGACGTGGGCGTTGTAGTCGCGGAATTCCTGGAGGATGTCCACCACCCGAGTGTTGCGCAGATCCGGGCAGTTTTCCTTGAAGGTCAGCCCCATGATCAGCACCTTGGCGTCCATCACTGGAATGCGCTTCTGGGTCATCAGCTTGACCACGCGTTGGGCCACGTAGGCGCCCATGCCGTCGTTGGTGCGCCGGCCGGCCAGAATCATTTCCGGGTGGAAGCCGATCTCTTGCGCCTTATGGGTCAGATAGTAGGGATCCACGCCAATGCAATGGCCGCCGACCAGCCCCGGCCGGAACGGCAGAAAGTTCCACTTGGAGCCGGCGGCGAGCAATACTTCCTCGGTGTCGATGCCCAGGCGGTTGAACAGCAGCGCCAGTTCGTTGATCAGGGCGATGTTGACATCGCGCTGGGTGTTCTCGATCACCTTGGCCGCTTCCGCCACCCGAATGCTGGACGCCCGATGCGTGCCGGCGGTGATGATGCGCAGGTATAGCGCGTCCACGAAGTCGGCCACTTCGGGGGTGGAGCCGGAAGTGACCTTGCGGATGGTGGTGACCCGGTGTTCCTTGTCGCCGGGGTTGATGCGCTCCGGGCTGTAGCCGGCGAAAAAATCCACGTTGAAGCGCAAGCCCGATTCCCGTTCCAAGATCGGCACGCAGACTTCCTCAGTCGCGCCGGGATAGACCGTCGATTCATAAATCGCTACATCACCAGACTGCAGAAGCCAGCCCACGGTCGTGCTGGCGCCGATCAGTGGTCGGAAATCCGGGCGCTTGTGTTCATCCACGGGGGTCGGCACCGTGACGATGTAGACATTGCAGTCAGCCAAGTCCTCGGCGCGGTGGGTATAGCGCAGATATTCGGCCCGCCGCAATTCCTCGGCGGCGACTTCCAGCGTGCCATCGATGCCGGCTTGCAATTCCCGGATGCGCGCTTCGTTGATGTCCAGGCCCAGCGTGGGGAACTGCTTGCCGAATTCGACCGCTAGGGGCAGTCCCACATAACCGAGACCCACGATGCCAACGCGGGTGGTAGCGAGATCGAGCATCGGTCAGGCTCCGTTTTTTCGGATTACGATTGCGGATTATTTCACCCGCATTCCCGGCTCGGCGCCAGCATCGGGGGCGAGCAGGTAAATTCCACCGCCGCCACCCGCCGCCAGCACCATGCCTTCGGAAACGCCAAAGCGCATCTTGCGCGGCGCCAGATTGGCGACCATCACCGTCAGCCGGCCTTGCAAATCCTCGGGGGTATAAGCGGATTTGATGCCGGCGAATACCTGGCGGGTTTCGCCGCCGAGGTCCAGTTCCAGCCGCACCAACTTGTCGGCGCCAGCCACCGCTTCGGCCTTGACGATGCGCGCCACTCGCAAATCCACCTTGGCGAAATCGTCGATGGTGACGATCGGGCCGATCGGATCGTCCACCAGTGGTCCACTGGGTTTGGCGGCCCCCTCGGCGGGGGGATAACTTTCCTTCGAGTCCTCGACCATGGCGACGATCTGGGCCATCTCCACCCGCTGCATCAGCGGTTTGAATTCGGCGATGACGTGATCGAGCAGCGGGGCGTCCAAATCGGCCCAGCGCAGCGGCGGGATTTGCAGGAATTGCTCCACCTGGGCGGCCACGCCGGGCAGCACGGGCTTGAGATAAATCATCAGCACCCGGAACAGGTTCAGGCCCATGCCGCACACGGCTTGGACCTCGGTCTCGGCGCCAGGCTGTTTGGCCAGCGCCCAGGGTTTCTTTTCGTCGATGTACTGATTGGCGCGGTCGGCCAGCGCCATGATTTCGCGCATGGCCCGGCCGAATTCGCGCCCTTCGTAAGCCTGGGCGATGGAAGCGCCGGCGGCGACAAACTCCGCGTACAGCGTCGGCTCGGCAAGCTGCGTGGCCAACCGGCCATTGAAGCGGCGAGTGATGAAACCGGCGCAGCGACTGGCGATGTTGACCAGCTTACCCACCAGGTCGCTGTTGACCCGCTGCGCGAAATCCTCGAAATTCAGGTCAAGGTCGTCGATGCCGTCGCTGAGCTTGCTGGCGAAGTAGTAGCGCAAATATTCTGGCCGCAGATGGTTGAGATAGGTGCGGGCCTTGATGAAGGTGCCGCGTGATTTCGACATCTTCTGGCCGTCCACGGTCAGAAAGCCGTGGCAATGCACCGCCGTCGGTTTGCGGAAACCGGCGCCAGTCAGTTCCGCCGGCCAGAACAGGATGTGGAAATAGGCGATGTCCTTGCCGATGAAGTGAACCACCTCGGCGTCGCTCTCGGGATTCCAAAAATCCTCGAATTTCAGGCCAACACGGTCGCAGTAGTGTTGGAAGCTGGCCATGTAGCCGATGGGTGCGTCCAGCCAGACGTAGAAATACTTGCCGGGCGCGTCGGGAATTTCAAAGCCCCAGTACGGTGTGTCGCGGGAGATATCCCATTCCTGCAAGCCGGCGGTGAACCATTCGTCCAGCTTGTTGACCATCTGCGGCTGAATGGGGCCGCTGGCGATCCAGTCCTTCAGCAGGGCCTCGAAGTCGGCCAGCTTGAAAAAGAAATGCAGCGATTCCTTGAGGATCGGCGTTGCGCCGGACACCACCGAGCGGGGATTTTTCAGGTCGGTGGGCGCATAGGTCGCCCCGCAGTTCTCGCAACTGTCGCCGTACTGGTCGAGCGCGCCGCAGCGCGGACACTCGCCCTTGATGAAACGGTCCGGCAGGAACATCTGTTTTTCCGGATCGTAGGCTTGGGTGATGACCCGGCGGCTGATGTAACCGCCCTTGTCCAGTCGGCGGTAGATCAATTCGGCGTAACGGCGGCATTCCGGGGAATGCGTCGAATAATAGTTGTCAAACTCGATCAGGAAATCGGCGAAATCGGTGCGATGCTCCCGCCAGACTCGCTCGATGAGCTGTTCCGGCGTGACGCCGTCCTGCTCGGCGCGCAGCATGATCGGCGTGCCGTGGGCGTCATCGGCGCAGACGTAATGGCATTCGTGACCGCGCAGTTTCTGAAAGCGGACCCAGATGTCGGTCTGGATGTATTCGACCAGATGGCCGATATGGATCGGGCCATTCGCGTAGGGCAGGGCGCTGGTGACGAGAATGCGGCGGGTCGGGTGGCTCATGGCGCGGAAAATCACGGTCGCTGAACGGGGAAGGGCGCTAAGTTAGCAGTATTCCCACGCGCTCGCTACCTGTTCAGGCGGGGCGATGATCTTGCTGTGAAGGAGAGACTAATGGTGAAAACCAAGATTTTGTCTAGCTTGATTGTTGCGGCGTTGCTGGCGGCCCAAGCGGTGCGCGCGGGCATGGAGACGAGGGCCGAGGAAATCTGGAGCGAGAATTTTTGCGAACAGGCGGTGTCCCTGGCCATACAGCATGGCGAATCTCCCGAACAACTCAATGTGGTGAGTTGCCGGCTGCTGAACTACTATCAGCCGTCTTATTGGCAATGCGTGATCGACGCCATGCAGGTCAATTCCAGCCTCAAGTTGGAAGCCGCGCGCCAGAAGTGCCTGGCCGAGTATTGAGCGAAGGCTCTCGGCGGGGACGAACGGCGAGCGATTTTGCCGAAATCGGCTTGTTTTCTATCTCAATTTTACGGAGTCATGAATGATGACCGCCTTGTCGCGCGCCGATGTGGAAAACACCCTCAAGGGTTACGTCGATCCTTATCTGGAGAAGGACCTGGTCTCCGCCAAGTGCGTCAAGACGATACGGACCGAGGGGGGACGGGTCGAGGTCGAGGTGGAATTGGGATTTCCAGCAGTCGGCTATCGAGACACGCTGAGCGCCGCGCTCCGCGACCGGTTGGCGGCGTTGCCGGGCGTTGGCGAGGTTGTGATTCGGGTGGAAAGCCGGATCATCGCCCACGAAGTGCAAAAGGGGTTGAAGCCACTGCCGGGCGTCAAGAACATCATCGCTGTGGCGTCCGGCAAGGGTGGGGTCGGTAAATCCACCACGGCGGTCAACCTGGCGCTGGCGCTGAGCGCCGAGGGCGCGACCGTCGGGTTGCTGGACGCCGACATCTACGGTCCCAGCCAGCCGCGGATGCTGGGCGCGTCCGAGCGGCCGGAGTCGCGGGACGGCAAGACCATGGAACCCATCGTCAGTCACGGCATTCAATCCATGTCCATCGGCTATCTGATCGAGGAGGAAACGCCGATGGTCTGGCGCGGACCGATGGTGACCCAGGCGCTGGA
>JAVMKH010000082.1:0-26845 GCA_031732935.1 Candidatus Contendibacter sp. | reverse complement strand
TTGCGCCCCTTGCGCTGCTTGCGGAATTTCGTTCTTTTCGGCTGTAACATGTTCCGTCTCGTCTATCCACACGGTTTCGGGCATTCAGTTGGCGGTGGCCTTTTCGGGCTTGGCCTCGCCCGGTCGGTCGAAACCGAACACTTCACCCTTGAAAATCCAGACCTTGATCCCGATCACGCCATAGGTGGTCCGGGCCTCGGCCAAGCCATAATCGATGTTGGCGCGCAGAGTGTGCAACGGCACTCGCCCTTCCCGGGTCCATTCGCTACGCGCGATCTCGGCACCGTTCAGCCGGCCGGACACTTGGATTTTGATCCCGAGCGCGCCCAGGCGCATCGCGTTGGTCACTGAGCGCTTCATCGCCCGCCGAAACATGATGCGCCGCTCCAGTTGCTGGGCCACGCCCTCGGCGACCAGTTGGGCGTCCAGCTCTGGCTTGCGAATCTCCTCGATGTTGATCTGCAAGTCCTTGACGTCCAGCCGCATCATCTTAGCGACGGCCTTGCGCAAGGCTTCGATATCCTCGCCCTTCTTGCCGATCACCACGCCGGGCCGGGCGGTATGCACGGTGATGCGCGCCAGACGGGCCGGCCGCTCGATCTGAATCCGGCTGACCGAGGCGTTGGCCAGTTTCTTTTTCAGAAACTGACGCACCTTCAGGTCGGTTTCCAGCAGATCGGGAAAATTCTTGCTACTGGCATACCATTTAGATGTCCAGTCGGTGGCAATGCCCAGGCGGATTCCCGTGGGGCTGACTTTTTGACCCATGTCGTTTCCGCTCCTATCGCTCGGCCACGGTGACCGTGATATGACTGGTACGCTTGACGATGCGGTTACCGCGACCCTTGGCGCGCGCATGCATCCGCTTCAGCACGGGACCGCCGTCCACGCAAATGGCGGCGACCTTCAGTTCATCGACATCGGCGCCCTGGTTGTGCTCGGCGTTGGCGATGGCCGATTCCAACACTTTTCGGATCAACGGGGCCGCCTTCTTGTCGCTGAATTTCAACAGATTCAGGGCGCGCTCCACCGGCAAGCTGCGCACCTGATCGGCGACTAGGCGGGCCTTCTGCGGCGAAATGCGGGCATGTTTCATGATCGCGACGGCTTGCACGGTTTCGCCTCCTTATTTGGATTTCTTGTCCGCTGCATGCCCGCGATAGGTGCGGGTGGCGGCGAACTCGCCCAATTTATGGCCCACCATATTCTCCGTGACCAGGATCGGCACGTGCTGGCGACCGTTGTGCACGGCGATGGTCAGGCCAATCATCTCGGGCAGGATCATCGATCGCCGCGACCAAGTTTTGATCGGTCGCTTGCTATGGGTAGCGACCGCCTGCTCCACCTTCTTGGTCAGGTGGAGGTCCACAAACGGTCCTTTTTTGATCGAGCGTGGCACTGGACGGATTCCTCTTATTTCGCATTACGCCGACGCACGATTAGGTGGTCGGTGCGCTTGTTCGAGCGGGTCTTGTAGCCCTTGGTCGGTGTGCCCCACGGCGACACCGGATGGCGCCCGCCGGAGGTGCGGCCCTCGCCGCCGCCGTGCGGGTGATCCACCGGATTCATGGCTACCCCGCGCACCGTGGGTCGAATTCCTCGCCAGCGCTTGGCGCCGGCCTTGCCGAGCGAGCGCAGGTTGTGTTCCTCGTTGCCGACCCCGCCAATGGTCGCCTTGCAGTCCGCATGGATCTTGCGGATTTCGCCGGAGCGCATCCGCAGGGTGGCATGATTGCCTTCGCGGGCAACCAACTGCACCGAGGCGCCAGCGCTGCGGGCCAGTTGCGCGCCCTTGCCGGGGCGCAACTCCACGCAATGCACCTGACTGCCAACCGGAACGTTGCGCAACGGCAAGGCATTGCCGGCCTTGATCGCCGCCGCTGGGCCGGACATCAGGGTCGCGCCCACGCTCACGTCGCGTGGGGCGATGATGTAACGGCGCTCGCCGTCGGCGTAGAGCAGCAGCGCGATGTGGGCGCTGCGGTTGGGATCGTATTCCAGCCGTTCGACCTTAGCGGGAATGTTGTCCTTGTCGCGCTTGAAATCGATCAGCCGATAGTGCTGCTTGTGGCCACCACCCTGATGTCGAGTGGTAATACGGCCCATGTTGTTGCGGCCGCCCTTGCGGGTCTGTTTTTCCAGCAGCGGGGCGTGGGGCCGACCCTTGTGCAGCTCGGGGTTGACGACCTTGACCACGAAGCGCCGGCCTGGCGAGGTAGGTTTGGTCTTGACGATGGGCATGGGATTTACCTTTCTCTCGTATGCCGGGGCGATGAGTGCCCGCTCACTTGGCCATCTGGAAATCGATCTCGTGGCCGGCCTCCAGGGAGACATAAGCCTTTTTCCAGTCGGAGCGCCAGCCGGACAGCGCACCGAACCGCTTGCGCTTGCCCTTGACGTTGAGAACCGTCACGCCCTTGACCTTGACCTTGAACAACAACTCCACGGCATCCTTGATCTCCGGCTTGGTGGCATCGCGGGTCACCTTGAACGTCACCTGGTTATAACGTTCGCCGAGGCGGTTGCTTTTCTCGGAAACGTGTGGAGCCAACAGGATCCTCAGCAGGCGCTCTTCGCTCATGCCAGCCACTCCCCGACGCGCCGAACCGCGTCCACCGTCATCACCACCGCGTCCGCGCCAACCAGACTGACCGGATCCAAACCATGCACGTCGCTCACCGCCACCCCCGGCAAATTGCGCGCCGACAGGTATAGGTTTCTATCCACATCCTCGGCCACCAACACTATCCGCCGCTGATCGACCAAGCCCAGCGCCGCCAATTGGCGGACCATGAGCCGGGTCTTGATTTCTGGAACGTTGAGCGTGTCCACCACCAATAATCGACCCTGACGCAGCAGTTCGGAAAAGATTGCGCGCATCGCGGCGCGATACATCTTGCGATTGACCTTTTGCGAATGATCCTGAGGGCGGGCCGCGAAGGTCACGCCACCGCCCCGCCAAATCGGACTGCGACTGGAACCGGCGCGGGCGCGGCCCGTACCCTTTTGTCGCCAGGGCTTGGCGCCACCGCCGCGCACGTCGGAGCGATTCTTCTGGGCGCGGGTGCCCGCCCGTCCGCCCGCCAGATACGCCACCACAACCTGATGCACCAACGCCTCGTTAAACGATCGAGCAAAGGTCTCGTCGGCGACGGCGATTTGACCGGAGGCCGCACCGCTTGCGTTCTTGATCTGAAGTTCCATGTCGTCTCCTTACCGGCGCGCTTTCACGGCGGGCCGAATCATGACATCGCCACCCTTGGCGCCGGGCACCGCTCCCTTGATTGCCAGCAGATTGCGCTCGACATCCACTCGGACCACTTCCAGATTCTGGACACAGCGCCGCGCCGCGCCGAGATGGCCAGCCATTTTCTTGCCCTTGAATACCCGGCCTGGGCTTTGGTTCTGGCCGATGGACCCAGGAGCGCGATGGGACAGCGAGTTACCGTGGCTGGCGCGCTGGCTGCGGAAATGATGGCGCTTGATGGTGCCGGCGAATCCCTTGCCGATGGTGGTGCCGGTCACGTCCACCTTCTGGCCGGCTTGGAACAAATCCGCCTTCAACTCGGCGCCGACGCCGATGTCGGCGCCTTCACCCTCCGCCAACCGGAATTCCCACAAGCCGCGCCCTGGCTCGACCCCGGCCTTGGCGAAATGACCGGCCATCGGCTTGGTCACCCGGCTGGCCCGACGCGCGCCCACTGTCACCTGCAGGGCGCGGTAACCGTCGGTGGCTTCGGTCTTGACCTGGGTGACGCGATTCGGTTCAACCTCAATTAAGGTGACGGGAATCGAAACACCGTCTTCCGTAAACAGGCGCGTCATTCCGGCCTTGCGGCCGATGAGTCCTATTGCCATTTTTCAATAACCTCGGGTAGGGCGACTTTGGGCTAGAGGAAGGGAAGGCTGCCCCTCGTGGCCCGGATTGCAAGCGCCTAGTTCAGCTTGATTTGTACGTCCACACCAGCGGCAAGGTCGAGCTTCATCAGCGCATCGACGGTTTTGTCAGTGGGATCCACGATATCCATGAGCCGCTTGTGGGTGCGCAGTTCGTACTGGTCGCGGGCATCCTTGTTGACATGCGGTGAAACGAGCACGGTGAAGCGCTCGATCTTCGTCGGCAGCGGAATCGGGCCACGAACCTGGGCACCGGTGCGCTTGGCGGTCTCGACGATTTCCCGCGCCGACTGATCGATCAGCCGGTGATCGAATGCCTTCAGGCGGATGCGGATGCGTTGGCTAGCGGTTGTGGTCATGGCGCTTACTCAATGATCTTGGCGACGACGCCGGCGCCGACGGTACGCCCACCCTCGCGAATGGCGAAGCGCAACCCCTCGTCCATCGCAATCGGCGAGATCAGGCTGATCCGCATCCGGATGTTGTCCCCCGGCATCACCATCTCGACGCCTTCCGGCAGGTCGACCGAACCCGTCACGTCCGTGGTCCGAAAGTAAAACTGTGGCCGGTAGCCCTTGAAAAACGGCGTGTGCCGCCCCCCTTCTTCCTTCGACAGCACGTACACCTCGGCTTCGAATTTCGTGTGCGGGGTGATCGTGTTGGGCTTGGCCAGCACTTGACCCCGCTCCACTTCGTCGCGCTTGGTGCCCCGCAGCAGCACGCCGACGTTGTCGCCGGCTTCGCCCTGGTCCAGCAGCTTGCGGAACATTTCCACTCCGGTGCACACCGTCTTGACCGTCGGCCGAATCCCGACGATCGCCACTTCTTCCCCCACCTTGACCTTGCCCCGCTCCACCCGCCCCGTCACCACCGTGCCGCGCCCGGAGATCGAAAACACGTCTTCGATCGGCATCAGGAACGGTTTGTCGATCTCTCGCTGCGGTTGCGGAATGTAGGCGTCCATCGCTTCCACCAGCTTCATCACCGAGGGTTCGCCCAAATCGCTCGGGTCTCCTTCCAACGCCTTGAGCGCGCTCCCCACCACGATCGGCAGTTCGTCCCCCGGAAAGTCGTAGCTGGACAGCAGTTCGCGCACTTCCATCTCCACCAGCTCCAGCAGTTCGGCGTCGTCCACCATGTCCGCTTTGTTCAGGTAGACCACGATGTAGGGTACGCCCACCTGCCGCGCCAGTAGAATGTGCTCCCGCGTCTGCGGCATCGGCCCGTCCGCCGCCGACACCACCAACACCGCTCCGTCCATCTGCGCCGCGCCCGTGATCATGTTCTTGATGTAGTCCGCGTGCCCCGGACAGTCCACGTGCGCGTAGTGCCGCTTCGCCGATTGGTATTCCACGTGCGCCGTCGCGATCGTGATCCCCCGCGCCTTCTCTTCCGGCGCCGCGTCGATCTGGTCGTAGGCCTTGAATTCACCGCCGTGCTTGGCCGCCATCACCTTCGTGATCGCCGCCGTCAGCGTCGTCTTGCCGTGGTCCACGTGGCCGATCGTCCCTACGTTGACGTGCGGCTTGTTGCGCTCGAACTTTTCTTTGGACACCGTACTTACTCCATCCGATTCAAACTATTCGGCAACCGTCAGGATGCTTTCTTGATCACCGCCTCGGCAATCGCGGCGGGGGCTTCGTTGTATTTGGCGAATTCCATGGAATAGGTCGCGCGGCCTTGGGTAGCCGAACGCAGGTCGGTGGCGTAGCCAAACATCTCGGCCAGCGGCACCTCGGCGCGGATCACCTTACCAGATGGCGAATCGTCCATGCCCTGCAAAATACCGCGTCGACGGTTGAGATCGCCCATCACGTCGCCCATGTAGTCCTCGGGCGTCACCACCTCAACCTTCATGATCGGTTCCAGAAGTTGGGCGCCCGCCTTGAGCGCGCCCTCCTTGAAGCCCATGGAGCCGGCGATCTTGAAGGCCATTTCACTGGAGTCGACTTCGTGGTAGGAACCGTCAAAGATCGTGACCTTGACATCGACCACCGGATAGCCAGCCAGCACACCCTTCTCCATCTGCTCCTGGACGCCCTTGTCCACGGCCGGCACATATTCCCTAGGCACCACGCCGCCAACGATGGCGTTGACAAACTCGTAACCGGCGCCTGGCTCTTGCGGTTCCAGACGCAACCAGACGTGACCGTACTGGCCGCGACCACCGGATTGGCGCACGAACTTGCCTTCCTGCTCCACCGCCTTGCGGATGGTCTCGCGATAGGCGACCCTCGGCTTGCCGACGCCGGCGTCCACCTTGAATTCGCGCTTGAGGCGGTCGACGATGATCTCCAAATGCAACTCGCCCATGCCGGAGATGATGGTCTGGCCCGATTCCTGATCGGTATGGACCCGGAACGAGGGGTCTTCATGCGCCAGTTTGGCCAGGGCGATGCCCATCTTTTCCTGGTCGGCCTTGGTCTTGGGCTCGACCGCGATGGAAATCACCGGTTCGGGAAACTCCATCCGCTCCAGGGTAATGATGTGGTTGGAATCACACAGAGTATCGCCGGTGGTCACGTCCTTCAGACCGACGCAGGCGGCGATGTCGCCGGCCAGCACTTCCTTGATCTCCTCGCGGGTGTTGGCGTGCATCTGCACCAGCCGACCGATGCGCTCGCGTCGGCCTTTGATCGGGTTGTAAACCGAGTCGCCGGAATTGACCACCCCAGAATAGCAGCGAATGAAGGTCAGCGTGCCAACGAAAGGGTCAGTGGCGATCTTGAAGGCCAGCGCGGCGAACGGCGCGTTGTCGTTAGCCGGTCGCTCACCCTCGCTCTCGGCGGCATCGTCCAGCACGCCCTTGACGGGAGGCTTGTCCACCGGCGACGGCAGGTAATGCACTACCGCGTCCAGCATCGCCTGCACGCCCTTGTTCTTGAAGGCGGAGCCGCACAGTGCCGGGACGATCTCGCCCTTGAGGGTGCGAGCGCGCAAGCCGGCATGAATTTCCTCTTCGTTTAGGGTATGGCCTTCCAGATACTTTTCCATCAACTCGTCGGAGGCTTCGGCGGCGGCCTCGACCATCTTCTCGCGCCAGGCTTCGCAGTCTCCACGCAGGTCAGCGGGGATGTCAGCGTATTCGAACTTCATGCCAAGGCTGTCTTCGTCCCAGTGGATGGCCTGCATCTTGACCAGATCGACCACGCCCTTGAACTTATCCTCGGCGCCGATGGGTAGTTGGATCGGCACCGGATTAGCGCCTAGTCGGCTTTGGATCTGGCTCACCACCCGTAGGAAATCGGCGCCGGCGCGATCCATCTTATTGACGAAGGCCAACCGCGGCACGCCGTACTTGTTCGCCTGCCGCCAGACCGTCTCGGACTGTGGCTCGACCCCGCCCACCGCGCAGAACACCGCGCAGGCGCCGTCCAGTACTCGCAGCGAACGCTCAACCTCGATGGTGAAATCCACGTGGCCAGGGGTATCAATGATATTGACGCGATGATCGTCGAACTGACCCGCCATGCCGTCCCAGAAGCAGGTGGTCGCGGCGGAGGTGATGGTAATGCCGCGCTCCTGCTCCTGTACCATCCAGTCCATCGTGGCCGCTCCGTCATGCACCTCGCCCAGCCTGTGGGAAACGCCGGTGTAAAACAGGATGCGCTCGGTCACCGTGGTCTTGCCGGCATCGATGTGAGCCATGATGCCAAGATTACGATAGCGCTCGATGGGGGTTTTACGGGCCACGACCTAGATATCCTTCGGACTTACCAGCGATAATGGGCGAAGGCTTTATTGGCTTCCGCCATACGATGCACGTCCTCGCGCTTCTTGACAGCGGAACCGCGACTCTCGGCGGCATCGAGCAATTCGCCAGCCAAACGGCGGGCCATGGATTTCTCGCCACGCTTGCAGGCCGCGTCGATGAGCCAGCGCATGGCCAAGGTGGTGCGGCGGATCGGACGTACTTCGATGGGCACCTGGTAGGTGGCGCCGCCGACCCGGCGGGATTTGACCTCGACGATCGGCCGGACGTTGTCCAGCGCCTGCTCCAGCAGGCCCATCGGGTCATCCTTGCCCTTCTCGGCGATGGTATCAAGCGCGCCGTAGACGATCTTTTCGGCGATGGACTTCTTGCCGCGCTCCATGACCATGTTAACGAACTTAGCCAGCATCTCGCTCCCGTACTTGGGGTCGGGAAGGGGGATCCGCTTGGGGACTTCTCTTCTTCTCGGCATGACCGCCTCAATTCTATCGACTGACGCAAAACTCAGGACTTGGGCCGCTTGGCGCCGTACTTGGAGCGCCCCTGGCGCCGCTTGGCGATGCCGGAGGTGTCCAGACTGCCGCGCACGATGTGGTAACGCACGCCGGGCAAGTCCTTGACGCGCCCGCCGCGGATCAACACCACGGAGTGCTCTTGCAGGTTGTGGCCTTCGCCACCGATGTAGCTGGTGACTTCCTGGCCGTTGGTCAGGCGCACGCGCGCCACCTTGCGCAACGCGGAGTTGGGCTTCTTGGGCGTCGTGGTATAGACGCGGGTGCACACGCCGCGCTTCTGCGGGCAGCTTTCGAGCGCCGGCACGTTGCTCTTGGCTTTTTTGCTGGAGCGCGGCTTGCGCACCAACTGGTTGATTGTGGCCATTGCCCCCTACTCCAAGATTTTGAAATTCGGTGAACCCAGCGGCGGACCCGCGCCGGCCGAGCAGCCGGGTCTGCAAAGACGCGGAACTATAGGGAGAAGAGCCGCTGATGTCAAGTTCGGCGCTTGAGCAAGCAAGAGCAATCGCTCCATATAAACTTATCATTATTTATCAACGTCTTACAAAGAGCGCCGAACCACGAGTGGATCGACATATTCTTTTTTTAATTCAAAAAGTTGCACAAATCAGTGCATCTCTATCTGGTCGTATCCACACGCCAGGGAACTATAGTGGGCACGACTATACTCAAATAAATTGATAAAGTCCGCGTCTCGCAAGGCGCTTTCGCGCTGGTGTTCAAATTACTTGCCCAACAATGATATTCACCACTTCAAAAGTTTACCAAACCGAGTAGAAACAACGAAAGTCATGGAAATTCCGGGTTACACCATCATCCGCGAGCTTGGCAAAGGCGGCATGGCCACCGTCTATCTCGCCATTCAGGATCGACTCGATCGCCAAGTGGCATTGAAAGTACTGAATCCCGCACTGGCGGTAGACGATAATTTCACCGAGCGATTCATCAAGGAGGGCCGGATTATTGACCAGCTTCGACACCCATTCATCATTCCTCTATTCGAATTCAATTTTTATAAACATCATTATTATTTCTCCATGGAATTCCTACCCGGAGGAACGCTATCTCAACAAATTCAACAAGGACTTACCCCAAAACGCGTCCTGACCATAACCAAACGGATCGCCGAGGCGCTCGCTTACGCCCACCAACGCAACGTCATACACCGAGATATCAAGCCACAGAACGTTCTATTTCGCCAAGACGGCACGCCAGTGCTTAGCGATTTCGGCATCGCCAAGGTCATGGACACCGACGCCACGAACTTGACTGCGTTAGGATCGATCATCGGTAGTTTGCACTACATGAGCCCAGAGCAAGCCACCAGCAAGCCGCTCGACGCGCGTTCGGACCTGTATAGCCTCGGCGTCGTGTTCTACGAGATGCTTACCAAAAAAACTCCGTACCAAGCCAACGATATTTTCAGATTTTCCCAAATACTTGGCACTGGACCAATTCCGGCATTACCGGAAGAGCTGGTTAGTCTTCAACCTATCATGAATAAGCTCCTGGCTATCGATCCGGGCCACCGTTTTGAGAGTGCCGAGCGACTTATTCAAGCAATCGACCAAATCAATTCCCATCCATCTTGGCAGCTATCAAGAGATAATACTGTACAGCGCATTTTACCGGAAAATCCCGAGCCCGAAACACAGATCGCTAAACCCGATCGAGCAAAACCAGCTTTGGCGATTGGCGGCCTTATTCTGGCGACGTTAGCAATAGCAGTCGTCGCCGGCATTTATCTAGCCATTTTCCATCATCCTCCACGGCCAGACTCCGATATTGACGCCGAGTCGGCGCAACCATCGCACGACACCGCGCAACAGCCGCCGCGCCAAGCTCGACAACAGGTCGAACAATTACTAGCGCAGGCCCGCTCCCGCCAACAACAGGGTGGCCTCGACGAAAGTCTCGATCTGATCGAACAAGGGTTGCGGCTGGTGCCCGAGCAACCCGATTTGCTGGCACTGCGCGATCAGGTGAAAACCGAAATCGACCGTCGGAATCGGATCGCCGGACTGCTGCGGGATTGCGCGGCCCGATTCCCGCTGAACCGCCTGGCGGACGACCAAGGCGAGGCGACGGTTGCCTGTTATGACCAGATCCTCAAGCTGGATTCCACCAACAGCGAGGCGCGCGTCAACTTGGAGCGAATCGCCAACCACTTCGCTGACCGAACCAGCGCCGCGCTCCTCCAGGGCGATCTTGACAAGGCGGAGGATTACCTGGCGCGATTGAGCCGGCTCGCACCCGACCATCCCAGGCTTTCCGCCCTGAACCAGAACGTGCGGGCGAAACGGGAGCAAGCAACCGCCGAAGCAGCGCGCCGCCAGGCGCAGGAAGTGGCTCGACGGCAGGCCGTCGTGGAAGAACTCAGGCGAAAGACCGAACGAGAGGCGAAACGCAAGCCTTCCGAACCTTCCCGTCCCCAAACTGCTTCCATGGAGGCGAAACGCAAGCCCGCCACCACATCGACCGGCATTAACCGGCATCGCCGCTGTGGAGACATCTTGAGCCGTATTACACTTGGAGAGCCGGTTTCGAACGAAGACCGGACGTTCCTTACCAAGGAGTGCCGATGATGAGCAAAAACTGTTTTCCCACCCTGGCGGGACTCAGCCGCCCCATGGGTGCCCTAGTGCTGATCGCGACCCTTGGGTCATGCGCCACGCCTCCCCAACCCCCGACGTCTTCGGCGGCGCCCGTTGCCCCAGCGATTCCGGTGTTGCCTTTCGACGAAGCGATTCTAAAGGCGGCGAACGATCTGTTTGCCAAGGCCCAACTACCACCAGCGGGGTCGGGTTCCCCCATCAAGTACGCGTTGGTCATCGATCCCCTGGTTGACGGCATGACTGGAAACCAGTCGGCCGCCACCCTATCGATGCAATCCCGGATCGAGCAGTTGGCACGCGAAAAATACCCACAATTCGAAGTGCGGCCCTTCTCGGCATCCAACGTCGAAAAATCTCCGCTGGTGCTGGTCGGGACCTTTACTCCAGTGAACAAGGAAGGCAAGACCGAGGGAAGCCGGGAAGCCTATCGCATCTGTCTAGCGCTCGCCGATCTCAAGTCGGGCAAGATCGTCGGCAAGGGCGCCGTCCGCGCGCAACCACAAGGCGTCGATGCAACCCCCACCCCCTACTTTCGGGACAGTCCGGCATGGGCCAAGGATCCCACCACCGAAGGCTATATCAAAACGTGCCAGGGCACCAAGCCGGGGGATCCGATCAACCCCGTTTACGCCGACCGGATCAAGACCGCGGCCCTGATCAGCGAGGCCATCGAAGCCTACGACGCGGGTCGCTACCAGCAGGCGCTGGACCGGTATACGCAAGTTCTTCAAACGCCTGGGGGCGATCAGTTACGCACGTACAACGGCATCTATCTTGCTAATTGGAAGCTCGGCCGAAGCGCCGCGGCGACCCAGTCCTTCGGCAAGATCGTGGATTACGGTCTCGCCAACAAGCGCCTGGCGGTGCAATTCCTGTTCAAGCCTGGATCGACGGCGTTCCTGCCCAATCCCCAGATATCCAGACCCTATCCGCTATGGTTGCAGCAGATCGCGACACACGCCGACAACAGCAACGCCTGCCTCGAGATCGCCGGGCATACCAGCCCCACCGGCCCTGAGCCCATCAACCAGCGGCTGTCATTGCGGCGGGCGGAATACATCAAACAGCGCCTGGATTCCCAAGCTCCGGAACTCGGCAAGCGCACCATCGCCACCGGCAAGGGTTCCAGCGAGAACCTGGTGGGTACGGGTAAGGATGACCTCACTGACGCCCTCGACCGTCGGGTTAGTTTTCAGGTCATCGACTGTGCGCCCAGCGGCGCCCCGACCGGATCTTGAAGGTCGCGGGCGGCGCCAGACGCGGCAAATGTCCGCGCGCTGGTGGCGCTTGGAAAACGGCGGGCGAGAACGGAACCTAGTGGGGTTGCTACCGCCGCGAGCGCGCACCGCGTAGCAGCGCGCACTCTGATACACCCCCGTCTATTGCAAGGCGTCCGGAGCGGGAAAATCGCCGCGAGTGGCCGTTGTCCCGTCTCCCTCCTTGCGTCGGCAATGCACCAATCCAAGGGCGTTCTGGATATGGCGGGACGCGGCGAGTCGTTGCTCCTCGGGTTGGGCCGCCAGGGCGGCGGACGCCAACACCGCCGCGACGCTCACCAGAAACGAGGGCGGATCCAGATCGGCGTCGCGCGCATAGGCCAAAATGTGGGCGCTGGCTTCCTTGGCGCAGGCAGCCACCAGACTGCTGACATGTTTCTCATCGGGGGTCATGGATTACTCCTGAGTCATTCGCAAGTGTCGCGTCAATCACTGGTGGCGGCCTGTTCGAACCAAGCCACCGCTTGGCACAAGAAACACCGATACTGCACCACAAACGATCTTCGTAAAGCGAAATTCATCTAAGTCATCGCCGTATTCAATCCTGGTCGCCTTCCTCGTACCAGCGGGTCCAAACCAATCCAGTGCCGCCAGCCGGAATTTCCGTTTCCCGATGGCCACTTTCGCGGGTCGTGGGCGCGGGTCCCGGTCCAATGCCACCAAAATCCCGGAGTTGCTGAAGTTCAGGATTGATCGCGTTCAACACCCGTTGCGCGTGGGAAGCGTCCTCGGTGTAAACCGTGATGAACTTGCCCCGCTGCGGCGTGGCGATCTGTCGGCGGTAACGATCCAGGTCTCGGACGACCTTGTGGGCAACCCGCAAACGGCGCAGGATGGGTAACACGGCACGCGCCACGATCTCGGCATCCTCAAGGCGGGCCGAAACATGCATCTTGTAGCCTTGGGAGGGCGCGGGATAGCCAGGCAGCCATTTGGCGAACCATTCACTCCCCGCGCCCACCGAGTAATAATCGAATTCGATGGGGCCAAAGGATGCGTTGCTTTCAATCGCGGTCATGAACTTCCTCGCTCTTGGCATGAAAAATCAAAACGAACCGGTCCAAAGTGAGTCGAACAAGCCTGTTGTGGACCGATTTCCGATCCATCATTCCACCTTTTCGGAGGCAACCCGTTCCATGGAATCATCATGCCATGGGCTGGTATGGAAAGTGTTTCTCCATACCCAAGACTGGCAAGGCCGCGGCAGACTCAAAACTTCCCTTGCCTGGAGGCGAACGATATGTCAGCGACGGAAAAAACCTTTAATACCATTGGGTCAGTACCCACCCATTACGCGCGGCAACCGGTGGCCGCCTACGGCACCATCGGCCGGCAACACAACTTTCGTTGCACCAACGCTTTCTATATCAAGCTCGAAGCGTGTTTCAGTGAATTATGGCGGGTTTATCCCCACGGCCAAGCCCAAGCCATCGTATCCGCCGGCGCGTATGTCAACAAACCCGGCTATCACGGCATGGGACGCGCCTTCGATCTCGACGCGATCTTCTGGCCTGGAAAAACATTCATCACGAATCGCTTTGAAGAATACCCCAGCTTCTACCTAGGCGTGGAAGCGGTGCTGCGCAAACATTTCGGCACCGTTCTGGACTATAACTACAATCGAGCGCATCGTGACCATTTCCATATCGACGACGGCGGCAGCGTCGGTTTTCACACGACGCGAAGTCACACCCTGTTCATGCAGGGCGTTTGCTACTACATGCTGGAAATGCGTTTTGACGGCAATGTGGACGGCGACTACGGATCCGCCACGCGCACCGCGCTGGAGGCAGCCTGCGCGGAGCTGGGCGTTCCGACGCCCTTGTCGGCGCTGACCAATTGGAACCTGTTTCTGGACGCGGTGGCCCGCCTCGGACTGCGAGGAGAGCGGAGAACCTCGGGAAGCTCGCGACCCGCCGATTATGACTGCGTGAGGCATCGATAAGGCGATGATGTACCGATATTTATGGGTGCTGCCGTGGCTGATTGGGTTCGGGGCGGCAAGTCATGCGGACCCCAGCAAGCCCACGGTGGTCGCGCCCATCGTTGACGCGAACTCGGGCCAGCTATACGGCGCCGCGTCGGGGACCCATTGGCTACCGGCGCGGGACGCGGAAGCCTTCATGAAAAAGGGCTTGGCGTTCCGCGTCTATGCCAGCGACGGGAATTTTTTGCAAAAAGCCACCCTTTCCAAAGGCCGGACCAGCGAGGTTTGCGCAAATCCCACTTATCGTCCAAGCCATAAGGCATGGCTACCTCCACGCTCCGCCACCTTGGTCGGTGCTCCCTGGGACGCAGCGCCGCGCCGGCCGAGCGTGCTCGATCGGAACAGCCCGGTCTATCGCGAGGCGGTTTCGGCCTGGCTGCGGGAGCAGGGCATCAACGATCCGAAACCGACGCTCTCCCAGTTGTGGCGCATCGATTTGGAAGGCGACGGCCGCGACGAAGTGCTGGTCGCCGCGTCGCGTCATCGCGGAAGCGCGACCTCCACGGTAGCCGGGGATTATTCCGTGCTGCTGCTGCGCAAGCTGGTGGGCGACAAGGTCGCCACCCTACCCATCGAATCCAACCTCTACCCTGAAGCCTGCATCGCCGAATGCGCTCTGGCCGTTCACGAAGCATTCGGCGCGCTTGACCTGAATGGCGATAAACAACTGGAAATAATAACTAAATCGTCCGCTTACGAGTCAACAACCCAAGCCGTCCATGAAGTCGACGGCACTCGCGTAGCGAAGCGGCTCGAATGGACTTGTGGTTCCTAGAAAAATTGGTTCTCCAGCACGGCCCAACAGCCACCCCACGCAATCAGCCACGCCCACTTAAAACCCACCGTTCACCGCGCCAGCACCGCCATGGACTCAACATGGGTGGTATGGGGAAACATATCCAGTACCCCGGCGCTTTCCAGCCGGTAGCCGAAGCGGTGGACCAGTTCGCCGACATCGCGGGCCAGGGTGGCGGGATGGCAGGAAACATAAATGATCCGCCGCGCCCCCAGCGTCGCCATCCAGGGCATCAGTTCCAACGCCCCAGAGCGGGGCGGATCGAGCAGCACCTTGTCGTAACCCCCCTGCGTCCAGGGCTGTCCGGTCACGTCGCCGGCCAGGTTGGCGGCGTAAAACGCGGCGTTGGCGATGCCATTGCGGGCGGCGTTGCGCCTGGCCCACTCCACCAGACCGGCCTCGCCTTCCACCCCCACCACTTCCCGCGCCCGCCGGGCCAGCGCCAGGGTGAAATTGCCCAGTCCGCAGAACAAATCCAGCACCCGATCCTTCGGCTCGATGTCCAACAGTTCGCGAGCGCGTTCGACCAGGGACCGATTCAGGTCGGCGTTGATCTGAATGAAATGTTGCGGCTGAAATTCCAATTCCAGCCCATCCGCCAGCCGGTAGCTCAACTCTCCCCTCTCTCCTGGCGGGAGCGGGGTCGGGGGTGAGGGGAAATGATCCAACGGTCGCACGCTGTCCACCCCCCCCGGTTGCAGGTACAGCATCAACCCGTGGCGTTCGCCGAACGATCGCAGTTGCGCTAGGTCCGCCTCGCTCGGTGGCGCCAGCACCCGAAAATTCAGACTCATGACCGCGTCGCCGCCGGCCATCTCGATCTGCGGCAACCGGTCACGGATGGACAGGGTTTCGATCAGCCCGGCCAATTCCTCCAACAAACCGCCGACCCGTTCGTCCAGCACCTCGCAACGGCGCAGATCGGCCACGTAGGGACCGCGCCGCTCGCGGAAGCCCACCAGCACCCGCCCTTTCTTGGTCACGTACTTGACACCCAGTCGCGCCCGCCGCCGATAGCCCCAGACCGGCCCGGTCAGTGGTTCCAGCACCCGCTCGGGCTGAACCTTGCCGATATGGGTCAGGCTGTCCAGCAGCCAGCGTTGCTTGCGCGCCAGTTGCGCGGCGGGGTCCAAATGCTGCAAGGCGCAGCCGCCGCAGAAATCAAAGTGAGCACAGCGCGGCTCGACCCGCTCCGGCGCCGGCGTCAACACTTCCAGCACCCGCGCTTCGTCGTGGCGACCCCGGCGGACGGTGTAGACGCAGCGGACCTCCTCGCCCGGCAACGCGCCTTCGACGAACACCGCCTTGCCGTCCCGCCGCGCCACGCCGCGGCCCTCGTGGGTCAAATCCTCGACACGGACGGTGAATGGCTCCGCCGCCGCCAACGCCTTACGCTTTTTCGCCGCCGAACCGCTCATGCGCCGCTCCTCAGTCCAAGAACAGCCCGGTGGACAGATAGCGGTCGCCACGGTCGCAAATGATGGTGACGATTACCGCGTTCTCGACCTCTTGCGACAACCACAGCGCGGCCGCGACCGCGCCCCCAGCCGACACCCCGCAGCAAATGCCCTCCTCCCGCGCCAGCCGGCGGGTCACCGCCTCGGCTTCCGTTTGATCGATGTCGATGATCCGATCCACCCGCGCGGGATCGTAGATCTTCGGCAGATACTCCACCGGCCAGCGGCGGATACCGGCGATGCTGGAACCCTCGGTCGGCTGCACGCCGATGATTTGCACCGTGGGGTTCCGTTCCTTCAGATAGCGCGACACGCCCATGATGGTGCCGGTGGTGCCCATCGCGCTGACGAAGTGGGTGACGCGCTCCCCGGTATCGCGCCAGATTTCGGGACCGGTGGTTTCATAATGGGCCAGCGGATTGTCGGGATTGCCGAACTGGTCCAGCACCCGGCCCCGCCCTTCCCGTTCCAGTTGCGCGGCCAGATCGCGGGCGCCTTCCATGCCCTCGTCCTTGCCGACCAGGATCAATTCCGCGCCGTAGGCTCGCATGGCGGCGCGACGTTCGGCGCTCTGGTTTTCCGGCATGATCAACGTCAGGCGGTAGCCCTTGATCGCCGCGATCATCGCCAGGGCAATGCCGGTGTTGCCGCTGGTGGCCTCGATCAGCCAGTCGCCAGGGTGGATGTCGCCGCGCGACTCGGCCCGCTGGATCATGCTCAGCGCCGGCCGATCCTTCACCGAGCCGGCGGGATTATTGCCCTCCAGCTTGCCGAGAATGACGTTGGTGGTAGGGCCCGGCAACCGTTGCAACCGCGTCAGCGGGGTGTTGCCGACAAAGGCTTCGAGGGTGGGAGAATTGGAATGCGGCATGGGGAAGGTCCAGGCGGTTCTTGGGAGTCGCGGCCCGCGGGGATTTGCCAAAACCGCGAAGCGTGCTAAATAGCGTTTGGCGGATTATAGCCGCTGCTTGCCCTGGAACCGTGTCCCGCCGTTCAACCGCCAACGCCATTGGCCCACCATCGCCCGCGACCGCCCCTCATGCCCCGTTCCAGCCCGCGTCTCGCGTTCATCTGGCTGCTGCTCTGCGTCCTGGCCAGCGCCGCCAAACCCCTGCCCGCCCAGGAAGATGCCGCGCCGCTGACCGCCACGGAAACCAGCGAAAATGGCAAGCTCACGGTGACGGTCGAGGGCGTGGACAGACCGTTGCGCGACAACGTGTTGGCCCTGCTGGAACTCAACCGCTTCGCCGACCAGACCGCGCCCGAGGAAACCCGCTTGCGCTGGCTGCATGGCAGGGCCGAGGCACAGATTCGCGAGGCGCTACAACCTTTCGGTTACTACGAACCCGCCATCGAGTCGTCCCTGGACCGGATTCCCGGCGGCTGGCAAGCGCGCTATCGCATCCAACCCGGCCGGCCGCTGCGCATCGCCACGCTGGACGTGCGCATTCTCGGCGAGGGCCAGCAGGACCCAGCCTTCCAGCAGGCGGTGGCCAACATACCGCTCACCCAGGGTCAGATACTCAATCAGCCCAAGTACGAACAGTTCAAGCAGGGGTTGGAAAGGCTGGCCACCGAGCGCGGCTATTTCAAAGCCCACTTCACGGAGCGCGTCATCGAAGTCAACCTGCAAGCTTATGAAGCCGCGATCCGGTTACATTACGACACCGGCCCACGCTACCGTTTTGGCGCCATCACCTTCAAGCAGGACTTTCTGTCTCCCAAACTGCTGAATCGCTATCCCCGCTTCAAACCCGGCGATCCCTACAACGCCAACGACCTACTAAGACTGCAAAGTGATCTCAACAGCAGCCCGTATTTCAGCCAGGTTCAGGTCAACGCACCGCCCGACGCCGCCACCGACACGGCTCCGGTCGAGGTGGAACTGGAACCAGGTAAGCAGCACAAGTTCAGCGCCGGCGCTGGCTACGGCACCGACACCGGCGCGCGGGTCAGGCTAAAAGCCGAACAACGCTGGCTTAGCCGCCAGGGACAACACGCCGAGGAAGAACTGCTCTGGTCGCCGATCAAGGTGGTTCTCGGCGGCAAGTACTACATTCCGGGCCAGGACCCCACCACCGACACCTACACCCTGATCGCCGGCTACACCCAACAAAACTACAACCAGCAGGACTACGATCAGTACATCATCGGCGGCGGCTGGCAGCGGCAAGACGGCAAGTGGCTGAAAAACTACAGCCTGAACTATCAGTACGAGGAATTCAGCGTCGGCAACCAGCCCCGGACCAGCGCGCTGCTGCTGATTCCCAGCCTGAACTGGACCTGGATCGACGCCGACGACCGTTTGTATCCCACCCGCGGCCTGCTGTTCGGCTTTGAACTGCGCGGCGCCTCGACGGCGCTGCTTTCGGACCTCGATTTCGTGCAAGGCATGTTGCATCTGAAAGGCGTGTATGCCTTGAACGACGCCAGCCGGATCATCGCGCGGGGCGATGCCGGGGCCACCCTGATCAGCCAGGGTTTCGAGAATCTGCCTACCTCCCTGCGTTTTTTCACCGGCGGCGACGCCAGCGTGCGCGGCTACGCCTACAACACCATCGGTCCCACCGACGACGAGGGCACGGTCATCGGCGGCAAGAATCTGCTGGTGGGCAGTGTGGAATACGAACACCGCGTCTGGGACGGCTGGAGCCTCGCCGCCTTCGTCGATAGCGGCGATGCCTTCGATGGCGCAACGCCCGACATGAAGACCGGCGTCGGGCTCGGACTCCGCTGGCGCTCGCCGGTCGGACCGGTACGCATCGACCTGGCTTCCGGCCTGGACCGCCCGCCAGGCGATACCTTCCGCTTCTCCTTCAGCATCGGACCCGATCTGTGAACCTGCCCCGCGCCGCGTACCGCCTGTTCTTCTGGCCGTTCCGGCTGTTCCTGTTGCTCCTGTTCCTGATCGTGTTGACGGGTGCGATCGCAGTTTCCACTGAAACCGGCGCGCGGGGTCTCCTGGCGCTGACCCAACGGCTCCTGCCCGGCCAGTTGAGCGTCGGCTCCATCAGTGGCCGACTATTGGGACCCTTGCGGATCGAACAGTTACGCTACGAGCAAGGCGGGTTGAAGCTGGCGCTCGCCAGCAGTGAACTGGACTGGCAACCCACTGATCTGTTCGACGCCGCGCTGACCGTCCATCGTCTCCGGGTCGATGGGCTGGAATTGCAATGGCCGTCCGGCCGGGAAACCGCGTCTTCGACCGAACCGCTGGTCCTGCCGGACATCCGCCTGCCCCTGGCGATCCACGTCAACGACCTGCAAGGCCATGCCCTCCGCATTCAGCCGCCGGGCGTCAAGCCCCTCGTCATTGACACCGTCGGCCTCAAGGCTCACACCAACGCCGAGGGTTTAACCATCGAAACCCTGGAAGTCCGCGCGATCCAGGGCGAAGCACGGTTGAGCGGTCGGCTGAATCCCATTGGCAACTACCCACTCCAGGCTCAGCTCGACTGGCGTGTATCGACCCCCGACCATGGCGCTTTCACTGGCGAAGGCAACATCGAGGGCGAACTGGGTGATCGGCTGCAACTGGTTCAGCACGTCACCGGCGCGGCGACGCTGGATCTAAACGGCGAGGTTCGCCAACCGCTGCGCCCGGAACCCGCTTGGTCGGCCCAAGCCAAACTGGATGTGGCCGACCTTAAGCCTTTCGTCCCAGACTTAGCCGGTAAACCCTTGACTGTCCGACTTAATGCTAAGGGCGTGCTGGCCCAATTCGAGGGTCAGGGCGAAATCAGCGCCACCGTGCCCGAACTGGGTCCCGCCACCCTGAAATTCACCGCCGCCGGTAACGAACGGGCGGTGAAGCTGGATGAACTGCGATTGACCGCCGCCGACCGGCCGCTGGCGCTGACCGCCAAGGGCGACCTGCAATTCGTCGATTTACGCTTCAATGTTTCTGGTCAGTGGCAATCCCTGGTTTGGCCGCTGACCGGTCCGGCTCAAGTGGAAAGCACCCAAGGCGACTTTAGCGTCCAGGGTACGGCCCAGGATTACCGGTTCCAACTCGCCGCCGAAGTGCAGGGTCCGGATATTCCCAAGGGCCGTTGGACCCTGAATGGTCAGGGTTCCGATCAGGCCGTGCGCGAGGCGAAACTGAGCGGTCAGACGCTGGAAGGCACGATCCAGGGCAACGCCGATGTCGCCTGGCTACCGGCCGTGCGTTGGCAAGGAGAACTGACTGGCGTGGGACTCAATCCGGGCGCGCAGTGGAAAGACGTGCCGGGCAAGCTGAACCTGCGGCTCAAAAGCGATGGCGAACTGGGAAGTGCCGGATTGCGCGCCCATCTCCTGCTGGAGGAACTGACCGGGACGCTGAGCGGGCAAACGGTGCGCGGCAACGCCGATGTCGCGGTTCAGGACCGGAATCTGACCATCAAGACCCTGAAGGTGAATGCCGGCGACGCCCGGCTGGAAGCGGACGGATCGCTGGCGCAACGCTGGGATTTGCGCTGGAAACTGGACGCGCCGCAACTAAAATCCCTGCTCCCCGGCCTGAGTGGGACCATCGCCAGCACCGGCAATTTGAGTGGTCCCGCCGACCGGCCGGCGGTCGCGGCCAGTTTCACCGTGCGGGACCTGCGGCAAGGCGATACGCAAATTCAGCAATTACGCGGCGAGGCCCGCGTGGACATCGGTGGCGCCAGCCGTTCCGTCCTGAAAGTCAGCGGCGAAGGACTGACGCTCGGCGGCCAGCACTGGAAATCGCTCGTCCTCGACGGCGGCGGCACACCCGCCGCGCACGATCTCAAGGCGGAACTAGCTGGCGAGCCGGGCCGCTTTCTCCTGGCGCTCAGCGGCAGCCTGCAAATCCCGTCCCTGCTCTGGCAGGGCCGCGTCACGCAACTCAGCGCCAGGGACACCATCGCCGGGACCTGGAATCTGGATAAACCGGCCCCGGCGCGCGCCTCGGCCAAGGCCGCCAGCCTCGACGCCGTCTGCCTGAGCAGCGCCCCCACCCGCGTATGCCTGCAAGGCCAGTGGGAACAGTCCGGCGCTTTCAACGGCCGGATCCAACTCAGCGACTTCACCCCGGATCGGTTCAAGCAGTTTCTACCTCAAGGCATGACGCTCGTGACCCGCATCGGCGGCGAAGCCAGCGCCAGCGGCAAGATCGGCGGCGCGCTCCAGGCCAGGGCCAACCTGACCATCGCCCCCGGCAGTCTGGGCATGGCGGCCAACGGCCAGCCGGTTCGCTTCACGCTCAACGGCGGCGGCGCGCAACTGCAAACCGATGGGCGGACCGCGAGCGGTCAGGCGCGGCTGGACCTGGGGCAAACCGGACAGTTGCAGGCCAGCCTGCAAGCGCAAGACCCGTTCGGCGCGGCCCGGCTGAGCGGCAAAATCAACGCGGCGATCACCGATCTGAAGATCGTCTCCGCATTCGTGCCCCAGGTGCAAAACGTCACGGGACAACTGCGAGCGGATGTCAACGTTACCGGCACGCTTTCCAAGCTGGCGCTGCGCGGCGACATCCGGCTGGAGAACGCCGGGGCCAGCATTCCCGAAGCCGGGATCAAGCTGGAGAATCTTCAGTTCACCGCCACCAGTGACGGACAGGGGCCATTGCGCCTTTCCGGTTCGGTTCGCTCCGCGCCTGGCCAGTTGCAACTGAGCGGAACCGTCGATCCGCTGAAACCACAACTGAATCTGACGGTCCGTGGCGAAAATTTCCAAGCCCTGAAAACCACCGATCTGCAAGTCCAGATCAGCCCCGATCTCCAACTTGAAGCGACCCGACAGCAGGTTCAAGTCGAGGGAACGGTAACCATTCCAATGGCTTATCTGCGTCCGGGCGGCGAACGGCCAGGCGCGGTCAGGGCGTCCGATGATGTCGTCATCGTCAGCGGCACCGATGGCGAAGCGCCGCCCAAACCCAAGGGACTGGATGTTTTCGCCAAGATTCGGGTGATTCTGGGTAATGACGTGCAAGTGGAAACGCCCGCCTTCAAGGGTAGGCTCAAAGGCAATCTGCTGATCGAGGAAACCCCGCAACTGGCTCCGCGAGGCAGCGGCAGTATCGAAGTCGTCGCCGGCAATTACCGAATCTTTGGCGAGGAGATTCAAATTCAGCGCGGACAACTGCTGTTCAGCAGCAGCCCACTCGACAACCCCGGTCTGGATTTGCGGGTGGTACGACAGTCATCGGGAACCGCCCTCACCAGCACCGCGATCACCGCTGGCGCGCAAATCCGGGGCACGCTGAAAAATCCCAAAATGACGCTGTTCTCGGATCCAAAGATGCCCGATTCCAGTATCCTGTCCTATCTGGTGCTGGGCCGGGGGCCGCAAAATGGTGGCTCGGGTGGCGAGTCCGCGCTGCTGTTCAAGGCCGCCAGCGCCCTGGGACTGGGTGGCAGCGCGTTCACCCAGAGCCTGGGTGAGGCGTTCGGCCTGGATGCCCTGCAACTGGGATCAGCCGGCGACGGTGGCGATGGAACCTCGCTCATGCTGGGCAAATATCTGGCGCCGAATCTCTACATCGGCTACGGCGTCGGGCTGCTCAACGCCGTGAACACCTTCAACGTCAAATACCGGCTCAGCCAGCGTCTGATGTTCGTATCGGCCAGCAGCACCGCCGGGATCGGCGCCGATCTGATCTATACCATCGAACGTTGATCGAAAGGGGCGAACCGCGAGTGGAGCGACTCCCACCCGCGTCACCCCTCCTTCTTCCCACCAGCGAGGTTGACCGTCATGATTAAAACGCTTGGATACGCCGCTCAAGGCGCAACCACTCCCCTGAATCTTCACGTCTTCGAGCGGCGCGAACCAGGACCGCGCGACGTTCAAATCGAAATCCGCTATTGCGGCGTCTGCCATTCCGATTTGCACACCGTCCGCAACGAATGGCAAAACGCGGTCTATCCGGTGATCCCCGGCCATGAAATCGTCGGTCGAGTCACTCACGTGGGCGGCGAGGTCACCCTCTTCAAGGTCGGCGATCTGGCGGCGGTCGGCTGCATGGTCGATTCCTGCGGAACCTGTCCCGACTGTCGGGAAGGTCTGGAACAGTATTGCCAGAACGAAATCGTCTTTACCTACAACAGTCCCGACCCGCACACCGGCAAGATGACCTACGGCGGCTATTCCAGCCGGATCGTGGTCGACGAACGATTCGTGCTGCGGGTACCGGATTCGCTCGACCCAGCGGCCGCCGCGCCGTTGCTGTGCGCCGGCATCACCACCTACTCGCCGCTGCGGCAATGGAAGGTCAGTCCAGGTCAGAAGGTTGGCGTCGTCGGTCTGGGCGGCCTGGGCCACATGGCGGTCAAGTTCGCCCACGCCCTAGGCGCGCGGGTGGTGCTATTCACCACCTCGCCGGGCAAGACCGAGGACGCCCGGCGGCTGGGCGCCAACGAGGTGGTGGTATCGAAAAACCCCGAGGAAATGAAACCGCACGTCGGCAGCTTCGATTTCATTCTCAATACGGTGGCCGCGCCGCACAACCTGGACGCCTACCTTGAGCTGCTCAAGCGCGATGGAACGATGTGTCTGGTCGGAGCGCCAGATCACCCCCACCCGGCGCCGCACGTTTTCAATCTGATCTTCAAGCGCCGGCGGCTGGCCGGCTCGCTGATCGGCGGCATCCGGGAAACCCAGGAGATGCTGGACTTCTGCGCCCAGCACGGCATCGTCTCGGATATCGAAATCATCCCGATCCAGAAGATCAACGAGGCTTACGAGCGAATGCTGCGCAGCGACGTGAAGTATCGATTCGTGATCGACATGGCCTCGCTGAAGCCGGAAGCGACCGAGGCATAGAAAACTGTGCGCTCGCTTCTCCCCCCGCCACGGGGAGAGAAGCGGAGGCGCGCTTTTTGCGAACGGCGCCCTTGGGTCTCGGGTAACGCGGGGGCGTCAGGGAGCCGGCGTTGCGGCCACTCAGCGAGAATAGTCCGGCGCGTTTCCCGCTTTCCACTTGATATTGCAACCGATGCTGGGCTTCTGATCGGATGGAACCGATCTACCCGCCAGCACCGCGTCCACCGCCGCGCGCAGATCGGCACCCGTGACCGGCATGGAGTTACCCGGCCGGCTGCTATCGAACTGGCCGCGATACACCAACTCGCAAGTCGCGTCGAACAGGAAGAAATCCGGCGTGCAGGCGGCTCGATAGGCCTTGGCCACCGCCTGAGTCTCGTCGTACAGATACAGAAAGGGATAACCGAACAGCCGAGCTTCCTCGGCCATTTTCGTCGGGCTGTCGCTTGGATAATTGGCGACATCATTGGCGCTGATGGCGACGATGGCTAATCCCCGAGCCTGATAGTCCCGCGCGAACCGAACCAGGCCCTCGCGGATGTGTTTGACAAACGGGCAGTGATTGCACATGAAGATCACCAGCAACGCCGGGGCGTCCTGAAAATCCGCCAGGGCGACAACGCGACCCGTGGTGGGTTCGGGCAGACTGAACGCTGGGGCGGGCGTGCCCAGCGCGAGCATGGTGGAAGCGGTTTGAGCCATGGCTTTACACCTTCTTAAGGGTTGGCGGACAGGGTCGAAACTTGGGGCGAGCCGCTCGCTTTGACCGACGCCGCCGCGTCGGGTTGCGCGCGGCCTCATCCGAACCAAGCTAGTCCGCCATGGTCCATCCCGACGAACTTGACGGTTTTTCGCGAATCCCCTACCCCTTCCCAAGGAGAGATTTCGATGCAACGACTCAAAACCTCCCTCTGGCCTATCGTGATCCTCGGTCTGCTGGGGAGCGCGCTGGTCCAGGCGGCGGACTATCCCGACTTCGTCACCCTGGTCGAGCGGTACAGCCCGGCGGTGGTCAGCATTCAAACCAAGGCGGAAACCAAGCAAAACCCGTTGGGACGCGGTCACCCACGGATTCCCGAAAACAGCCCGTTTCACGACTACTTCAAGAAATTTTTCGAGCAAATGCCCGATTTGCCTACCCCACCGCAATCCTCGGTGGGTTCCGGCTTCATCATCTCGGCGGACGGTTACATCGTCACCAACGCCCACGTGGTCGACGAGGTGGACAGCATCGTGGTCGGGCTGAACGACCGCAGCGAACTGCCCGCCCAGGTCATCGGCAAGGACCGCCGCAGCGACATCGCCCTGCTCAAGGTCAAAACCGACGCCAGCCTACCCACCGTCAAGATTGGCGACAGCCACAAGGCCAAGGTCGGCCAATGGGTACTGGCCATCGGCTCGCCGTTCGGCTTCGAGCGCACCGCCACCCAGGGCATCATCAGCGCCCTGGGTCGCAGCCTGCCCAGCGACAACTACGTCCCCTTCATCCAGACCGACGCCGCCATCAATCCCGGCAACTCCGGCGGGCCACTGTTCAATCTCGATGGCGAGGTGATCGGCGTCAATTCGCAGATTTACAGTCGTTCCGGCGGCTATCAGGGTCTGTCCTTCGCGGTACCCATCGATGTCGCCATGGAAGTCGTCGACCAGCTTAAAAGCGGTGGCAAGGTGGCGCGCGGCTGGCTAGGGGTCATGATCCAGGAAGTCACTCCGGAGCTGGCGCAATCCTTCGGTCTCGACAAACCGCGCGGCGCCCTGGTCGGTCAAGTGCTGGCCGACAGCCCGGCGCAGCAGGCCGGAGTCGAGGCCGGCGATATCATCGTCGCCTTCAACGGTCAACCGGTGCCTACTTCCAAGGATTTGCCGCTGATGGTCGGTCGCACCCGGCCCGGTGCTACTCCAGCGCTCACCGTCATCCGCGACGGCAAGGAGCAAACCCTGACCGTCCAAATCGCGGAGCTGCCCGAGGACACCAAGCTGCAACAAGCCATCGCCGAACCGCCCTCCCACAACCGGCTGGGCCTGATTGTGGCCGACCTGCCCGCCGGCAAGCGGAAGGCGGGTACTCAGGGCGTGTTGGTCAAGGATGTCGACGAGGGCCCCGCCGCCAGCGCCGGTATCCGGCCGGGCGACATCATCGTTCGCCTCAACCAGGTCGAAGTTGCCGATACCGAGCAGTTCGCGGACCTGGTGAAAGCGTTGCCAATCGGCCGCCCCATCCCGGTATTGATCAAGCGCGACGATGGCGCGTTGTTCCTGGCGCTGACGATCCCCGACAAGGAGTAAGCGGCCGGACGTCAACAGCGAGGCGACTACGGGTTGACGTTCACAGACGCCTCGCTTCAACGCTACAATGGCCGTTGTTTTTTGTACCGGAACGCGCCCCTCAGGATGGGTGGGCGTGTTCCGGTCACCCCATTAAATTCACCACGATCCACCATGCCGGTTTCCATGGCTTGTGGAAACCGCTTCATAACCATCCAAGGGGTTTACCCGTGCTCGAAAACTATCGCCAACACGCCGCCGAACGCGCCGCGATGGGCATTCCCGCCCTGCCGCTCAGCCCACAACAGACCGCCGATCTGGTCGCGCTCCTTAAAAATCCACCCAAGGGCGAAGAAACCTTCCTGCTGGAACTGATCACCCATCGGGTACCGGCCGGCGTGGATCAGGCCGCCTACGTCAAGGCCGCCTTCCTGGCCGCCGTCGCCAAGAGCGAGACCCAGTCGCCGCTGATTTCCCGGGTGCGCGCCACCGAACTGCTCGGCACCATGCTGGGCGGCTACAACATCCAGCCGCTGATCGACCTGCTGGACGAC
>JAVMKH010000081.1:2974-4977 GCA_031732935.1 Candidatus Contendibacter sp. | reverse complement strand
TGGAGAGATGGCCGAGCGGTCGAAGGCGCAGCACTGGAAATGCTGTTTAGGGGTAACTCTAACGAGGGTTCGAATCCCTCTCTCTCCGCCAAATTGCTGTTCATTACCGTCCGTTACGGAAACCGAAACCCGCCAAGCGCGGGTTTTTTAATGAACGGCCATTGCCTTGAAAACAACGGTCGCTCATTAATCGGGATTACGCAAAACAGCACTGTTCGTGCGGTGCTGTTTTAAGCCTCCACCACCGGAATCTTGCCGATCCGCGCCTGCCATTCCTTCGGCCCGGTCTTGTGGACGCTGGACCCCTTGGAATCGACCGCCACCGTCACCGGCATATCCTTGACCTCAAACTCGTAGATCGCTTCCATGCCGAGATCCTCGAAAGCGAGAACCTTGGCCGCCTTGATGGCCTTGGACACCAGATAGGCCGCACCGCCGACCGCCATCAGGTACACTGCCCGGTTATCCTTGATCGCGTCGATGGCGATCTGGCCGCGTTCGGACTTGCCGATCATGCCCAGCAGGCCGGTTTGTTCGAGCATCTGGCGGGTGAACTTGTCCATGCGGGTCGCGGTGGTGGGACCGGCGGGACCGACCACCTCGTCGCGCACCGGATCGACTGGGCCGACGTAGTAAATGAAGCGGTTGGTGAAATCGACCGGCAGTTTCTGGCCGGCGCTCAGCATGTCGGTCATGCGCTTGTGGGCGGCGTCGCGGCCGGTCAGCATCTTGCCGTTGAGCAGCAACACCTCGCCGGTCTTCCAGGTCGCCACCTCTGCACGCGTGACTGTGGCGAGATCGACTCGGCGGGCGTTGGTCGGCGCGTAAGTCAGTTTCGGCCAGTCGTCCAGGCTGGGCGGTTCCAGCTTGGCCGGACCGCTGCCGTCAAGGTGGAAATGGGCGTGGCGGGTCGCGGCGCAGTTCGGCACCATCGCGATCGGCAAATTCGCGGCATGGGTCGGATAGTCGAGCACTTTCACATCCAGCACGGTGGTCAGACCGCCGAGACCCTGCGCGCCGATGCCGAGCGCGTTGACCTTCTCGTACAGTTCGATGCGCAACTCCTCGGCCCGATTCTTGGGACCCCGGGCGATCAATTCCTGAATATCGACCGGCGCCATCAACGACTCCTTGGCCAGCATGAACGCCTTTTCCGGCGTGCCGCCGATACCGACGCCGAGAATGCCGGGCGGACACCAGCCGGCGCCCATCAGCGGTACGGTCTTCAGCACCCAGTCGACCAGATCGTCGGACGGGTTGAGCATGGCGAATTTGGATTTCGCCTCGGAACCGCCGCCCTTGGCCGCGCAGATCACCTCCACATGGTGGCCAGGGACGATTTCGTAATGCACCACGGCCGGGGTGTTGTCCTTGGAATTCTGGCGCTTACCGGCTGGATCGCGCAGCACCGAGGCGCGCAACTTGTTGTCCGGGTTGAGATAAGCGCGGCGCACGCCCTCGTCGACCATCTCTTGCACCGACAACTTCGCGTCCCAATGCACGTCCATGCCGACCTTGAGAAAGACCAACGCGATGCCGGTGTCCTGACAAATCGGACGATGGCCCTCGGCGCACATGCGGGAATTGATCAGAATCTGCGCGATGGCATCCTTGGCGGCCGGGCTTTCCTCGCGCTCGTAGGCTTGCGCCAATGCCTTGATGTAATCGACGGGATGGTAGTAGCTGATGTACTGAAAGGCGTCGGCGATGGACTGGATGAAATCTTCTTGACGGATGGTGGTCATGCTGTGCTCCCAAGGCGAGGAATTATGGCGGCGGCCATTTTACCGCATTACCGCAAGTCGGGCGGCGAGATGCGCCGAACCAGCCACCGCTATTCCTCCGGCTTGATGCCCAGTTCCCGCAACCGCGCCGCCAGCCGTTCCGCCCGTCGCTCGGCTTCCGTCGCCCGCTGGCGTTCCTGTTCCGCCGCGCGCACCGCTTGCTCCGCCCGCTGGCGTTCCTGTTCCGCCGCGCGCACCGCTTGCTCCGCCCGCTGGCGT
>JAVMKH010000081.1:2022-2874 GCA_031732935.1 Candidatus Contendibacter sp. | reverse complement strand
TCCTGTTTCGCCGCCTCCGCCCCCGTTGGAATCAACCGCCCCTCGCGGTCGGTCCAGCGCAGCCACAAGGCTTCCGTATCCTCGTACTCGCCTTGCCATAGGCTTAGACCCAGCCCAACCGTATCCAGCAATCCACCCACCTGTTCGATATAACCCTGGCTTGCCCCCGTGAACTGGTGGATGCGCAACACCCGATCCGACAACAGGCGCCAGGGATCGAAAATGACGTAGTACGAAACCCCGATGGCTTCGTACTTGCGCAGCTTGTCACCATCCTCGCCACCCTCCTGGTGGGAAACGATTTCCACCACGACCGCCGGCTGTTTGCCATCCTGAACCCAGACGAAATAGGAACGATTGGCCTTCTGACTCAAGTCCGGTCCCAAGCCCGGCACGTCCAACGCCAACATCATGTCGGGCACCAGCGGCGGCTGGCGCAGGGCGTAGAACAGACCGACGTTGGCCAGCGCCAGAAAACCGCGATGGCCGGGCGCGCACCGGTCCGGTCCAGACCAAGCGCCGTAGAGCGGTTCCGTCAGCAATCGTTGTTGTTTTTCCGACAGAATGTTGTCCACGGTGGTATCGTCCTCCGTCACCAGATTTTCCATCTCGCGTTCAGTCATGGCGCGCACTTCCGCCAGTTCCACTTCCCATTCCTCCAACCGCCGGGGTTCCGGCGCAACGCTGGTCGCACTCATTCGTTTCACTCCGGTCGAAGCTTTCCGTTAATCTTAGTTTCCTTTGACACCATCGGCGGAACTCCCGCCGCAATCTCCAGGAGCCGCTTGAACCATGGCTGACGATTTCAACGAACGCGCCCTGCGCTACCACCGCATGGCCCCCTACGGCAAG
>JAVMKH010000081.1:0-1970 GCA_031732935.1 Candidatus Contendibacter sp. | reverse complement strand
CGAAGCGATCGTCGAGGATCCCCGCGAAGTTTCCACCGTCACCGCGCGCGGCAACCTGGTGGCGGTCATCACCAACGGCACCGCCGTGCTCGGCCTGGGCGACATCGGTCCCCTGGCGGCGAAACCGGTCATGGAAGGCAAGGGCGTGCTGTTCAAGAAATTCGCCGGCATCGATGTGTTCGACATCGAAATCAGCGAACACGACCCCGACAAGCTGGTGGAAATCATCGCCAGCCTGGAGCCCAGTTTCGGCGGGATCAATCTGGAGGACATCAAGGCCCCGGAATGCTTCCAGATCGAGCGCAAGCTGCGCGAGCGGATGAAGATCCCGGTGTTTCACGACGATCAGCACGGCACCGCCATCATCACCGCCGCCGCCGTGCTCAATGCTTTGTCGCTGATCGGCAAGAATATCGCCGAGGTGAAGTTGGTCACGTCCGGCGCCGGCGCGGCCGGCATCGCCTGTCTCGATCTGTTGGTCGGTCTGGGATTGACGCGCCAGAACGTCATCGTCTGCGACAGCCGAGGCGTGATCCACCCAGGACGCGGCGCGCTCGACCCGGAGAAAGCCGCTTATGCCGCCGATACCCCGGCGCGCACCCTAGCTGAGGCCATCGTCGGCGCGGACGTGTTCCTGGGCCTGTCCAAGGCAGGCGTGCTGACCGGCGCGATGGTGAAAACCATGGCCAACCAGCCATTGATTCTGGCGCTGGCCAATCCCGTCCCCGAAATCATGCCGGAAGAGGCCAAGGCCGCGCGGCCCGACGCCATCATCGCCACCGGTCGTTCCGACTATCCCAATCAGGTCAACAACGTCCTCTGTTTCCCCTACATCTTCCGGGGCGCGCTGGACGTGGGCGCCACCACGATCAATCAGGAGATGCAGCTCGCCTGCGTGCGCGCCCTGGCCGAACTGGCGCGCGAGCCGCATTCCCAGGAGGAGACCGCCGCCTACGGCGATCAGCCGATCAACTTCGGGCCGGAATACCTGATCCCCAAACCGTTCGAACCACGCCTGCTGCTCACCCTGCCGCTGGCGGTCGCCAAGGCGGCGATGGACAGCGGCGTCGCCACCCGGCCGATTCGGGACTTTACCGCCTACCGCGCCCAACTTAGCCAGCGAGTTTACCGGTCCGGCCTGATCATGCGTCCAGTGTTCAATCACGCCAAGGCCGACCCCAAGCGGGTGATCTACGCCCAGGCCGAGGAAGAACGGATGCTGTGGGCGATCCAGGGAGTCATCGATGACGGTCTCGCCAAACCCATCCTGATCGGACGGCGCTGGCGGATCGAGCAACGCATCGCCGAACTGGGTCTGCGCATCCGTCCCGATCGGGATTTTGAGGTGATCGACCCGCAGCACAACCCTTACTACGAGGAATGCTGGCAGGAATACCACAGGCTGCGCGGACGGTATGGCGTCGATCCCAATAAGGCTCGGGTTCGAGTCAACACCCGTGCCACGGTGATCGGCGCGTTGTTGCTGCGCCTCGGCTATGGCGACGCCCTGTTATGTGGTCTGATCGGCGGCTATCCCGATCACGTCGAATACGTGCTGGATATCATCGGTCTGCGCGAGGGGGTCAAAACCCCGGCGGCGATGAACATGTTGATTACCTCGCAGGGACCGCTGTTCTTCTGCGACACCGACATCAACGAAGACCCCACCGCCGAGGAAATTGCCGACATCACCTTGCTGGCGGCGGAGGAAGTGGGTCGTTTCGTGCCCCCCAAGATCGCCTTGTTATCTCACTCCAGCTTTGGTTCGCATAAATCGCGGCAAGCGCGCAAGATGGCCGAGGCACTGCAAATCATCCACCAACGCGCTCCGGCTCTGGAAGTGGACGGCGAGATGCGCGGCGACGCCGCTCTGTCGGAGGAACTTCGCAACCGGGTCTTTCTGCATTCGCGGCTGAAGGGCGCGGCCAACCTGTTGATCATGCCCAACGCCGATGCCGCCAACATCTCCC
>JAVMKH010000080.1:0-5058 GCA_031732935.1 Candidatus Contendibacter sp. | reverse complement strand
CAGATGGGGGTGTATCTTCGGGCCGCCAGCCTGGCCGCGCTGGACGAAGCCACGCTCCACGCCGAAAACGTCCTGGCGCCGACCGGGTTGCGACCGATTCCCGCCCACTACGACCTGCTCGCCGACGACAGCTTCGTGCGCAATCTGCCGATGGTCTACGACTGGACCCACGAGCGCCTGCGCGCCTTGCGCTCCCGGCTGACCTACACCGCCCATCTAGCGGCCACCTTGCCGTTCTTTGGACGCTCGACCGGGACGACGCATGCCTGCTTCACGATGTTCCGGCGCGATGGGCAGACCTTTAGCATCGATCCCTACCATCCGGGCGATCGCGTCCGGGTCGCGCACACGGTGCTGTTCGGACCCACCGGTTCCGGTAAATCGGCCACCGCGGTTGCCATGGCGATGAGTTCGATGGCGGTTCACCGCCCCCGGCAAGTCATCATCGAAAAGGGGAACTCCTTTGGGCTGATGATCGCGTATTACGCCCGCCAGGGTTTGCAGACCCGCGAAATCCTGTTCAACCGGGGCCGGGACGTGTGTTACCCGCCTTATGTCGATACCCAAAAAGCCCTGGCCGAACATCGGGGCCAACTGACGGAAGAGGCGGGGGACGACGACGAACAGCGCTCGTATCTGGCCGAAATGCTGTACATGACCGAGTTGATGGTGACCGGCGGCCGCCCGAAAGAGATCGAGGCGCTGAGCACGTCGGATCGCGCGGCGATCCAGACGGCGCTGATTCAGGCCCTGGAGGACAGCGCCCGCGCCGGCCAGCCCCATGCTCGGCCGGAAGACGTGATGCGGGTGATGCGGACCATGGCCGAGCAGGAAACCCTCCCGGAAATTCGGCTGCGCATCCGCCACATGGCCGATGCCCTGAGTCTGTGGACGCAGGGACTGCGCGGCCATTTCTTCAACCGGCATGGCCACGGCTTTGGCGAGGACGATGTGGTCCATATCGACCTGGGCATCCTCACCGCCAACGGCAACGAGGACATGCTGGCCCTGGCCGTGCTGTCGCTGCTGGCCAACATCACCGCCTGGAGCGAGCGGAATCAGGCCTCGGGCCGCCACATGGAAGTGTGGTTCGACGAAGCCCACTACATCAGCAAGACCCCGCTGACGGTGAAGGGCTTCATCGTCGGCACCAAGGTCTGGCGCAAGCTCCACACCTGGCTGGTGTTCGCCACCCAGGATTTCTCCGACACCAGCGAGCTGGCCAAGCAGATTCTCTCTCAGGCCGAGTTCTGGGTCCTGTTGTCCATGGGCGCCAACGAGGCCCGGCAGGTCGCCCAGTTCCGCGCCATGAGCGCCGAGGAACAACAACTCCTTACTCTGGCGCTCAAGGAGCCGGGACGCTTCGTCGAAGGGGTGCTGCTCTCGGAAAAATATCCACCCGCCCTGCTGCGCTTCGTGCCGCCGGCCCTGGCCCTGGCCCTGGCCCAGACCGAAGGCGACGAGAAAAGCCGTCGCTTTCGATTGATGCAAGACCAGGGCATCAGCGAGCTGGATGCCGCCTTGCAAGTGGCCGCCCACATTAACGCGCAACGGCGTCGTTACCGCCTGGAGGAGACCGACTGATGCCTCACCCCCTCGCCCGTCATCAAACCACCACCGCGTTGACCTCTCCCGTTCTGCCTGGGTTGCTGGTGTTGGCCTTGACCCTGGGGCCGACCCTGGGATCGCGCGGGCGCGGCGCGCTCGCGCTCATCGCGCCCGCCCAGGCCCAAAGCCGCATTGAGGAACTGAAAGGGGCTTTGGGTGCGGGGGTGCGCTCCGATGACCTCCCGGCCGGCCGCACCGGTTGGGCGTTCGGCATCGGCGCCGGCGCCGATACCGACAACCTCCGCCCGCCGACCTTCAGCCAGAAGCTGTCGGCCAGCGCCCATTTCAGCGCCGGATTCGGCTATTCCTGTGGCCAGTTCGACCCCTTCGATTCGGTCGAACAGATGATTCAGAGCGCCATCGAGAAATTCAAGCGGTTGCCCCAAATGTTCGTGCAGGCCGCCCAGGCGGCGGTGGCCGGGTTGCCCGCGTACATTCTGAACAAGATCAACCCCTCCCTCTATAACGTCGTCACCAAGCAACTCGACGAAGCCTTCAAGCTGTTCGAGATCAATTTCAAGGATTGCCAAACCATCGAGCGCGAAATCGCGCTGGGTCAAAACCCCTATCAAAGCTTGGTCATGGCCGGGATCGGCGACCGGATGCGGGTGGAAATGGGCTTTGGCGAAGGCACGATCGATGATCGCATGATGCAGGTGCGGACCGAAGGCCCCTCCAACGGCATCGTCATGAGCGAAGGAAAACGCTATGGCGGGGAAGGGCAAGAGCCGATCGAAGCCACCAAAAACGTGCTGACCGCCGGCATCAATCTGTTGACCGATCGCGGCGTGGGCAATACCCGCGCGTTCGGCGAGAGCCTGCACGAGAAGCACCCGATCACGGTGCTGTTCGAATCGCCCGAGGATCTGGTCGAGTTCATCACCGACATCTACGGCAGTCGCGCCTACCAGCTCACCAAGGAGGGGCCGGCATCCTCCAAGCCGGGCTACGGCTATGAGCGCAAATACGTGGAGATCCGGGACGACACCATCGAGCAACTTCAGAAGTATGTGAAGCGCGAGATCGACCGGAAAACCTTCGAGAAGGACACCGGTTTTCTGATTCCGCCGGCCACCATCGAGGAAATGCGGCAACTGCCGCCGTACAGCCTGAGCATCGCCATCGACGATCAGGCTCGAACCTTCGCCGTGGATCGACTGAAACTCAAGCTCGACTACGCGCTGCAAAGCGTGAAGACCGGGCTGGGCGAACCGAATCTGGCCCAGAGTGAAGCCTATGAGGTGATCGAGCGCGAAATGACCAAGCTGATCATCGCCATTCAGGACGATCAGGCGCATATCGACAACGCGGTCTTCCTGCGTTGAGGACGGACGGCGTGGTTTGGCGTGCGATCGGACGTGGAACCGGGCGACTGCTGGCGCTGATGGCCGTCGTCGTCGTCCTGGCGCTGGCGATGCCCGAAATCGTCAGGATGATGACGCCCACCCGGCTGGCGGTGGCCCACACGGTGATCGCCCAAATCTGGTGGCCGGCGACCGCCCTGCGGCTGCTGGTCTACGCGCTGCTGGCCTGGGGGGTTTATCCGGTCTGGGTCCGCGCGCGCCTGCGCGCGGTGGCGTCCGCCCTGGAAGACGAGCCGCCGGCGGGCGGCGATCCGCGAGCGGATGAACGCCGGGTCGCCCTCGCGGCGCGTCGGGCACACCTGTGCCGCGCCGCCGGTCGTCAGTGGGGGGTGTTCGGCGGATTAATGGGCGTTGAGCTGCTGATCGCTCAATGTCCTTATGAGCTGCTGGGAGGAGGGTGAGACATGACGGTCAGCGGCATTCTGGAAGGCTATTTGACCCTGTACGGGTGGCAAGTCCATGCCTCGATTTTTCTGTTGCTGGTGGCGACCGGGGCGGTGCTCTATCCCGTCGCCCGCATCGTGTTCGACATCGCGATGGGGTACGGCGAGGGCGGGAGCGGCCCGGAAGCCGGCGCGCGGTCGCTCATCATCCGCCTGGCGATTTATATGCTGGTCCTGGTCCTGGGCCTCATTCCGATCGTGCCGCTCCATCTGACCGCGATCCAAGTGCAGAATCAGTGCGCCCGCGAGGGCTTGGCGACCCTGGGGCAGAAAGTCGACTTCATCAACAACAACGAATACGGCTTTGGCGAGGTCCAGGACGCCCGAGTGCCGCTGTTGCCGTATCTCGCCATGATTCTGGCGTCGGGGTTCAACGCGGTGATGAACCAAGCCATCCCCTGTGTTCAGGATCTGACCAACCTCAGCCTGGCGATGAATACCGTGAACTTCAGCGAGGCGGAAAACCCGGCCGCGTTGCGGGCCGCCATCGACCGCTTCGAGCAGGAATGCGGACAGCGGGCGCAACGCATCGCCGTCGGCTTCCTGTCCGGCGAGTACGGCGACCGCTTCCAGAAATACATGGAGGAGCTGCTGAACCAGTACGCCGATAACGAAGCCGAGCGTCGGGTGCAGTTGGCGTATTTCGGCTCGCGGTTCTACCGGGAGAATTTCTATACCCAATGCGGCAGTGGCGGCGATCCCAACACGCCGGAGGGCAAGCTGTGCGGCATGATCGCCCCGCTGCGGGCGCAAAACCCGGTGGACGGGTTTCCCTACGATGCCGCTCGCGACACCGATGTCAGCCAATACCAAGCCGCCACCGGCCAGGGTCTCCCGACCTGCGAGGAGTGGTGGAACGATGCCGCCAACGGCTTGCGCGCGCAACTGATCGAAGCGGGTGGGGAATCGCTCAAGAACCAATCCATGGCCCTGAACCTCGGCACCTGTCCGGTCGCGGCCTTGCTGCCGAACGCGCTCTGCACCTTGATCGCCAGTCAAATGCACGACATCCAGGATGCACAGGATGTGGTGGTGCAACAGATGCTGTTATCCAGCAAGCGCACCCTGCTGGGCGACAAGACGCCGGAAATCACCACGGGAAACCTGCTGCTGGGCGGCGCCTTGTTCGCCTTCTCCGATGTCGGGCAAGCGGTGGCCGCCAACGCCGCCGGCTACAGGGTGGCGATTTACTTGATGAAGCTCGGGTCGAGCCTGTTGCAGCCGTTTTTGCTGATGGCGGTGTTCTTGCTGTGGGGCGTCTACCTGGTCATCGGCGAGCTGCGCGGCATGACCTTGATCAAGGGCATGATGCTGATCTTCGTCTTCAGCATCCTGCCGTCGATCTGGGCGTTTGCCGATCACGTCGACGATCTGCTGTTCCTCGCCCTTTACCCCGATACCGAGGCGTTTTCGATCACGAGCATCCCCAAGGCGTTGTTGACGGAACACTCCACCATAGAGCGCATCCTGATGACCTTCGTGACCGGGGTGTTCTATCTGTTTCTGCCTTTCATCCTGCTTTATCTGGTTGCGGCGGCGGGTGGACCGAGTGTCAGTTCGATGGCTGGGGCTGCCCTGACTGATCCGGCCCGGAACATCGGCGATATCGGCGGCGGGGCCATGCGCGGCGCCCGGCTCGGCGG
>JAVMKH010000079.1:0-5162 GCA_031732935.1 Candidatus Contendibacter sp. | reverse complement strand
GCGAAGTGATTCTGGGCATTCTGCGCCAGGCGGGCCAGCCGCTGACGGCGCAGGAAATCCGCGAGCGAGCGAGCCGGGACAGCGCGGGAATCGGGCTGGCGACGGTGTATCGCGCCCTCAAGGCGTTCATGGCGCGGGGCGAGATTGCCCAGGTCGAGATTCCGGGGGCGTCCCCCTGCTACGAACCGACCGACCGGGGTCACCATCACCATTTCATCTGCCAGCATTGCCGGCAAGTGTTCGATCTAACGGGCTGCGTCCACGACCTGGAGGCGCTGGCTCCCCAGGATTTTCAGGTCGAGCGGCACGAGATCGTGTTGTATGGGGCGTGCGCGAGTTGCGCGGAGCTTGATCCGGCGGTCAACTTGGGTCAACGAGAGGCGTAAGTCGTTGTATAAAATAATTTAAGTCCCGGGCTATCCCAAATTGCAGCGCTGGCGCAAGCTCTGCGGGAAGACTTCCTCCACCGCCCGGATCAAGCCCGGGGCCCCATCGGTGGCGACCAGCACCAGATCGTTCATCCCCCGCGCCTTGAGATCGCGCAAGCATTCGCGGGCACGCATCTCGACCACCGGCCGTTCCAGTTCCTCGGTCCGTCCGGACAGGGCGTGCTTGACCTCGCTGGCCCACGGTTCGGCCATGCCCGTCACTGCGGCATGGCAAACTCCACGATCCCCTCGGCCGCCTTCAGCCGTCCAAGACGGTTGCCGTTGCGGTACCCGGCCGGTTCGCCTCGTTCGTAATACCCCGGCCCCATGGCGTCCGCGATCTCGGTTTCCAAGGCTTTCTCGACGATCAACCGCACCGCGTCGCGCAACAAGGCGCTTTTGTCGAAATCACCACGCAAGACCTCGGCGATCCGTTTGTGCGTCTGCTCGCTTGCCGGTATTCTGGCCATTGGGATGCTCCTCTTGAGTTGGTCGGTTCCAACGCCTGCCACAGCGTTCGATTCGGTAGGATGCATCCCGCTCTCTCACTTTTCCAGCAAGTTTAAGACTTCACTGGAGGAACGTCCGAATGATGCTCGTGCGCTTTCGACGCGGCATCGCCGGCTGGCTGGCGATGTTGAGCCTTGCCGGTGCCGCCTTTGCCGAGGAATTGGTCATCCCCGGCAGCGGCAATCCGGAATATGTCTTGACGCAACTCGCCAAGGTGTTCAACCAACAGCAGAGCCAGCACACCGTATCGGTGCCGACATCGACCGGAACCGCCGGCGCGCTGCGCGATGTCGAAGCGGGGACGGCCAGCCTCGGACGAGTCGGCCGGCCGCTCAAGGAAGACGAGCGCAAAAAAGGCATCACCTACGTCGCGCTCGGACGCGACCCGGTGGTGTTCGCGGCGGGAGCGGGCGTTACGGTGCGCAATATCACGCCGGCGCAGGCGGTGGATGTCTACAGCGGCAAGCTGACCGACTGGCGCGAACTGGGCGGCGACCCCGGTCCCATCCGGGCCATCGGACGCGAGCCGACCGATGCGTCCCGGCAAGCGATCATCCGCTCGATCAAACCGTTCGAGAACATCGTATACGGCGAGAACGTCAAGGTCGTGCATCTCGACCCGGAGTTGATCGCATTGCTCGACCGGTTTCCGACCAGCCTCGGCGTCCTCAACAGGTCGGCTCTCAGCGCCTGCGCCAGCAAGGTCGTTTATCTGGCGCTCGATGGCGTCGAGCCGACGGCGGAGAATCTGGAAAAAGGGCTCTACCCGGTGTGGCTGGAACTCGGCTTGATCTACAAGCCCGATGCGTTGACGCCAGCGGGCAAGGCGTTTCTCGAATTTGTCCGATCGCCCGCCGGCGAACGCATCTTGCGCGAGCACGGCGTTTTGCCCGCCGTCTCCAAAAACTGACCGGCCTCGGCCGGCGTGCCGCGCATCGCGGCGAGCATCCAACCCTTGAGCGTAAAGGCGCACGGTCGATGAAGTTTCGCCTCGACACCAGCATGACGCTGGTCTTGGTGTTCGCCCTGCTGGCGGCGCTCTCGCAATGGGTTGCCTACCAGTTATCGAGCGATCTGCTGGGCACGACGGTACGCGCGCGAGAAATCGACAAGATCGATACCATCGGCCGCGTCATCGAACGGTTGATCGCGCAACAGGGCGCACGCCTCCAGCAGTTCGCGCGACTGTTAGCGGCCAACAGCGAGCTATCCTCCGGACTCGCGCGCGAAGAGCCGGACCGCGTCGCGATGATCGCGGCGTTTTTTGACCGCCTCCAGGACATTTCCAGAGTGGATATTCTGGAGGTCACCGACGATAAGGAAATCGTGGTCTATCGAGCCCACGATCCGACGCGCCGGGGTGATCGCGCCACGGCGTGGGGAGTGTACGAAGCCTTGACCGGCGGCAGCTTGCTGGTCAGCGCGCTCGGTTCGCGGGGCGTCGAGATTCGCGCCATTGAGCCCTTGCGGGCCGAGGGCAAAATCGTCGGCACGCTGAGCGCCGGCCTATACCTGGACGAACGGTTTATCAAAACCTTGAGTCGCGAAGTGAGCGCAGATCTGGCGCTCGTGTTGCGTTCCGGTCGGGCGGTGGCTTCAAATTCCGCGCTTCTCGCCAATCCGGATTCCCAAGCCGTGATCGAGGCATTCGAGAAGAAGATACCCATTTACCGCGAAGATACCGCTTCGCGCCAGACTCGCGTATTCCTGCCGATACTCCTCGTCGATCAAGCTTTCGTGATTCTGGTTCAACTCGACAGCACCTCGGCTTATCGGTTGCTGGATCAGGGCTTGCGACGTTCGGCGGCCTATGCGGCGCTGATTTTGGCGGGGAGTATCCTGCTCGGAATCCTGACCTTGCGTTTCGTCATGCGGCCGTTGCGCGGACTGCGCGCGCAGGCCGAACGAACCGCCGTCGAAATCACCGGCGAACCCATTTCGACCGCAAACCGGGACGAAATCGCCGCCATCGTTGGAGTGTTGGAAACACTGACCGAGCGCCTGGTCAAGCGCAACCGGGATCTGGCCGAATCCAAAGCGGCAGCCGAATCGGCGAATCTCGCCAAGTCGCAGTTCCTGGCCACCATGAGCCACGAGATTCGCACGCCGATGAACGGCGTCCTGGGCATGGCGGAATTGTTGCGAGGATCGGGGCTGAACGCCCAGCAGCGACGGTTTGCCGACACCATTCTGCACTCGGGCCAGGCGTTGCTGGCGGTTATCAACGATATTCTGGACTTTTCCAAGATCGAAGCGGGCCGCCTGGAACTGGAAAGCGTAGCTTTCGACCCGAGGGAACTCATCGAGGAAATCGCCGCGCTGTTGGCCGGGCGGGCGCTCCACAAGGGTCTGGATCTGCTGGTCGATCTGCCTGCGGATCTACCGGGCGTGCTGCAAGGCGATCCGACCCGGCTGCGGCAGATCCTGGTGAACCTGGCGGGTAACGCCATCAAGTTCACCGAGCAGGGCGAAGTAGTGATCCGGTTGCGGCTGCTGGAACGAGGCGCCCAAACGGTGCGGTTACAGATAGCGGTGAGCGACACGGGAATCGGGATTCGGCCGGCGGATCAAGCAAAAATCTTCGAATCGTTTACCCAGGGGGACGGTTCTACCGCCCGCCGTTTTGGCGGGAGCGGACTGGGGCTGGCCATCTCCAAACGGCTGGTGGGACTGATGGGCGGCGAAATCCGCATCGAGAGCGCGCCGGGCGTCGGTTCGACCTTCTGGTTCACGCTGACGTTGGCCCGTGTCGAGGCGGTGTCGCGTTCGACCGAACTGCCTCGCGTCGATTTGCAAAATGTGCGGGTGTTGGTGGTGGACGACAACATCACCAACCGCGAAATTCTGCATCATCGGTTGACTGGCTGGGGAATGCACGAGACCGGCGTCGCGAGCGGGGCCGAAGCGCTCGCCGTTCTGCGCCAGGCCACCCAAGCAGGCGCGGCCTACAATCTCGCCATCCTCGACTGGCACATGCCCGAGATGGACGGTCTGGAACTCGCCTGCCATATCCGCGCCGATCCTGCCCTGAGATCCCTGCGTCTCCTCATGCTTGCGTCGGGCGGTCCGAGCGATGGCGGTTCCCTGGCCACGGCGGCCGGGATCGATCGGTATTTACCCAAACCCGTTCGCCAAGCCGAACTCTACGATGCCCTGTGCCGGCTCGTGCAGCCGGCTGCGGTAGAACCCACAAGCCGCCGATCCTTGCCGTTCGGGAAACCGCCGCGCTTCGATGGCCGGGTGCTGGTGGCCGAGGACAATCCGGTCAACCGAGAAGTGGTCCTGGCCATGCTCGAACCGCTGGGCTGCCGGGTGACCGTCGCCGACGACGGGCGGGATGCATTGGTCGCCTTGGCGCGCGAACCGTTCGACCTCGTGCTGATGGACTGCCAAATGCCGGTGCTGGACGGCTTTGCCGCCACGAAGGCTTGGCGCCAGCAAGAGGTGGCCACCGGCAAGCGGCGGGTGCCGATCATCGCGCTGACCGCCGACGTCATCAAAGGGGTGCGGGAGCGGTGCCTGGAAGCGGGCATGGACGACTACCTGAGCAAACCGCTCGAGCAGGCCCAACTGGTCGCCGCGCTCGACCGTTGGCTGCCCGCCACCGGGGAAGTCGCTGCCGCGCCCGCCGCTGCCCCATCGACCGCCGCCACCCCGCTGGCGACGCCGTCCACCGCCCCGCCCGCGTCCCCGCTGGACCAGCGCGCCCTGAACCAAATCCGCGCCATGCAGCGACCCGGCTCTCCCGATCTGCTCGGCAAGATCATCGGCTTGTATTTGGAGAACTCGCCGGGATTGCTCCGGCAAATCCGGGACGCGGTGGCCAGCCAGGATGGCGACGCGCTGCGGCAGGCGGCGCACAGCCTCAAATCCAGCAGCGCCAACTTGGGCGCGACGGAGTTGGCGGCGCTATGCAAGGCGCTGGAGCAGCGGGGCCGGGACCGGCGGCTGGAAGATGCGGCCGAACTGTTGCGGGAGCTGGAAACCCACTACGCCCGGGCGCGGGAGGCGCTGCTTGGAGAGATGCGGTGAGAACGACTGGCGCAGCCGGGGCCTGATGGCCCAAGACTGAATGAGAGTTGCATAACATTTGCCTGAAAACCCGGCGCTTCGATCTGGAATATGCCCCTGCGACCGCTAAGCGACTTGAAATGTCGATGCTGGAGCGGCGGACAGCGAAACCGTCAAAGAGAACGCGATGTCGACGGCTACGGACTTTGCTAT
>JAVMKH010000078.1:0-5168 GCA_031732935.1 Candidatus Contendibacter sp. | reverse complement strand
AAATCTTGAAGCGCGTGGCGGCACTGGAGCGGAGTCAATCAGCAGGATGGTCGGTTCAGTCGTTGCCGACGGAACAGATTGTTGCGCTGGCGGTTCGAGACCCGGATGGGGCGGCGACGTTGACGCTGTTGGACCCGTCGCAGACTCAGCGATTGATTGCGACACTTCAGCAGGCGTTGACACTGTTGAATCCAGCATCGGGGACGGCGCATTGATAGGCTTTTTCATTTCAATATTCCCTCGGCAATTTCGAGTGCGGGCAGCCGGAGCGGCAGGCCCGATACAACTTGCTGAAATACGGGTTGACGAAGGCCATGCCGCGCGGGCGGCCTTGGTGTTCCAGGCACTTGTGCTTGGGCATGTCGCCCGTGGCGGGACAATCCACGGTTTGGCTCATCAGCGAGCCCTCGACCAGCGCTTGTAAGCGCTCGACATCGCCCTTGTAAGCGCCTTTTAACGCCTGGTTCACCATGCTGGCCGACACCCCCAGCCGGCGGGCGACCGCCGCCTGGGAGCTGGCTTGGCACGCTTCGCGAAGCGCGGTCAGCCATTCATCCGTCACGGGTGGCCACCTCTTCGCGATAGGGGTACACCACGTCGTGATTGGGGTCGTAGACGCCGGAGCCGTCCATGCGCACAATCGGCGCGCGCGCCCCGCTGTCGCGGATCAACCGCCAAACCGTATGCCCTTGGCTTCTGCCGTTTTGCTTGGGACGGGCGATACGCAGATAGCTGGACTTGTGCAATGCCTTGATATATTTGCGCAAGTTGTCCCGAGTGATGCCGGCGGTCGCCTCGATTTGCTCGGTAGTGAACACCTTGAACACCCGCATGCTGCTCCAGGCATGTTGACGCACGTCCAGCCCGACGCGGCGGCGCTGAGTCATCCCCTCGACGCCTGGCATGCCTTATCGTCCGAGTTGCCATGGGCGATTCCCCCAGCGTTCAGCGTCGATCCGATCCCATTTTTTGCCCTTGGCGAGCCGCTCGACTTGCGCGAGGGCCAGCCGAATCCGGCCCATTCGGCCTTGGGTGGCGGCGTAGAGCAGGTCCAGCAGGTCGTTTTCGATGTGCACTTCGCTCAGGTGATCCGCGACGGCGCGGGCGTCATCGCGATCCAAGTCGGAGAACAGCACCCATTGATCGATACGGCGGGCAATCTGCTCACGCAGCTTGAGCTTGCGGTCGATCTTGTCCATGCCGACCATCACCACCGGCATCCGGCTCTTGTCGTGGATGGAGTGCAGCGTTTCCAGCATGCGCAGGCTGGTTTGCTGCCCCGGCAGGAACAGGTAGTCCATTTCGTCGATGAACAGCGGACGCCCTTCGCCCATCATTTCGTCCACGATTTGCCGCTCCATGTCGGCCGCGCGGCCCTTGGGTAGATGCCCGGCGGCGGTGACGATGGCGCGCAACATCGAGCCAATCGACCAGGCGGGGCTAGCTTCGGCGTAGACGGCGTTGAAGCGGTTCATGAAGTACGCGAGGGCGGTGGATTTGCCGACCCCGGTGGCGCCGTGGATCAGCACCATGCGCTCGTCGCGATGCTCATTGGCGGCGACCGCTTCCATGGCGCTGGAAAACCGCGAGATGTTTTTGACGGGAGCGATGACGGCTCTCATGGGGCGCTCCTCTTGACACACGTTGACGTTCTAAGCATATTGGCCTCAATTGATTGTTTGGCTGTATTCAGCCGTTGCTTGAGCCCGCTCTCTAACAGCGGGCTTTTTGTTGCCTCAGCCGGCCATGGCGGCGGCATCGGCGTCCTCTCCTCCCGTGTTCAGCAGATACGCTTTCACCTGCTCGAACTTCGCCGGGTAGAAGTCCTTCAGCGATTCCTCCAGGAACCGACCCCGGTCCTTGGCGTACTCGCGGTAATACCATTGGGCGTACTCCCGCCATTCCTCGGGCACGTCCTTGAGCGCCACCTTCCCTTGCAGAATCCGTTCAAACCGCCAACGCACGCAGGCAAAGGCGCTGGGGTGATCGGGCTCGGCCAGCACGCCGGGGACCGGTTCGACCGGGCGCATTTGTTCGCGTAATCGCTGCATGGCCTCTTCGCTGACCTCGACCGGGGGCGGCTCGATGGCAGCTTCGAGCGCGGCGGCGGCGGCCCGCAGGGCGGGCGTGTCGTGCGTTTCGGCGGGCTTGGGCAAGGCGGCCAGCGGGGCGAGGCGCTCGCGGTCGCGGAGGATTTCCAGGGCGATCCCCTTGGTATCGATCGTCTTGGCTTCGGCGCGGGCGGCGGCGGTGCGCTCGCTGATCCCCCGCCGTTGCAGGGCTTTGTGCTGGGCGGCGAGTTCGGCGCGGTCGATGCCGGTCAGTTCCGGGCATTCGGCGATGGCGATGAAGCCGCCCTTGTCGTCGAACACGTAGATTTTCCCGGCGTCGCCTTCCGGGTCGTACAGCACCCGGACCCGATCCTTGACGTGCAGGCCGAATTCGGGAGCGAGGTAGTCGTAGCCGTCGATATTGATGCCGTCGGCCTTCTGCAAGGTGCGCCAGCCGTTCTTGCCGGGCGCGGGGGCGAGCAGCAGGTCCAGGGCGCGGTCGTTGGCGACACGGTGCACCGGTACGGTCCAGTTGGCGACCCGCTCCAGGGGGCGCTGCCCCTCCAGCCCGGAATGCGGGGTATTTTCGTAGGCCCGCACCCAGCGGTCGCAAAACGCCTGGAGTTCGGCGGCCGACAGCGGGATTTCGACCTTGGCGTTCTTGACGTACAGCCGGTCGGCGAACTGCTGACGCTCCCGCAATTGCTGGCGTTCGGCGACGTTGTGGCCGATGTAGCCGGGCAACAATTCCAGCAAGTCATGGGCAAAGGTGCGGATCACCCGCTCGACATGCCCTTTTCCCCGCGCTTCGAACGGCAGGCAACGGATGTGATCGATGTCCAGCGAGTTCAGGATCTGCGTGATGTGCTGGGCGACGTAATCCTGCCCGTTGTCGGTCTTGAGTACCTCGGGCACGCCCCAATCCAGCAGGCCACGCCGCAGCACATGCGCCACGGCGGCGGCGGTGCTGGTGCGGCTGACGTGAATTCTGAGTCGCCGACTGTAGACATCCAGCAGAAACAACAGGCTATGCCGCCCGTCCGTCAAGAGGACATCCGCCGGTGTGCTGTCGGCCTGCCATTCTTGATTCAGCCGCACGATATGGGCGGAGGCGTCGCCGATGGCGCTTTCGTAGCGGGATTTCCACTCATCGGGGTTGCGCAGCCGGGTGAACAGCTCGTGATTCTCGGCTTTCCAGCGTTCGATCCAGCGGCGCACCGCCGATAGGCCGGGGAGTCGTAGGCCGCTGTCGGCATAGCGGGCGGCGAGGAATTCAGCGGCGTGCTTGGACTGGATGTGGGGCTTGTCGCAGAGTAAGGCGCGAAGGGCCACGGCCAGCGGGGGCTGGCTGTCGATCAGCCCGGTGCCGGCGCGGTTGCCGTAGCGCCCGGCGAGGCGTGCGAGGCCGCTTTTATGAATTTGCCGGCACCACAGATAGACACTGGGGATGCTGACGGAGGGGATGGCGGCGCGGGTTTCCGGGCTGACGTCGATCCGGCCGGCGTTGTAGTCCACCACGGCGGTTTCGACGTTGCCGCCCGCGCGTTTGGCGGCCTCGATGCGCGCGACGATTTCGCATTTCGCGTCCATCCGCGCCTTGGCGCGGCCCGCCAGTTGGGCGGCCTTGGCGTCGCCGTCGGCTTTGAGGCGGCGGGCGAATGCTTCGGGGTCTTCCAGGTCATCCCCCGCTGGGCTGGGCGCTAATTCCGTCGATTTCGAGGGTTTTGGCGACTCGGCCAGCACGGCGCGGGATTCGGCGCGGAGCAGCGCTTCTTGGGCGGGGAGCGGCAGGGAGGAAAAGTGGTATTCGAGGCCCTTGCCGAATTCGCGCGGCCTGGATCGCCACCCCTCGCTTTTCGCTCGTGCGCGAATGCGTCTATCCGTACTCGGCAATCCGGGGGTATTGATCAATTCTTGCGCGGTGTACCATTCTTTCATGAGCGCATTGCTTTCTGTAGGTACCGCGATGGCCAAATCTTTTCTGGAGGTACGCCGATTGCCTCGGCAATCAGACGTTCTGCCTTTGGCCATCGACGATGTAGGGCGTTATCAAGCGCCGTTGGCGTGTAGCCGTGATGCATGCTCAGCTTTCGCAAGGACCATCCGGCCTTGCGGACAGCGGCAACCACGTCAGCAGGGTGCCAATCCACTTGTTTTGATTTGCGTATGTTCGTGCTCATGACTACATAGTAAAACACGTTTATACGCGAACGCAAGAAAATCGTGGAAACAGGGAAGCTGCGTCCGATTCGCGTCCGATTCGCGTCCGATTCGCGTCCGATTCGCGTCCGATTCGCGTCCGACATAGTGACGAAAAGCAGCGGAGAATATCGATGGTAATAGCTGAAAAAACAAATGATTACATAGAATCGGACGCGGCCCAACCGAATCGGACGCGACGTCCGATTCTCGACGAAAGAATCGGACGTCAAATCGAACTATTCGGGCAGCGCTTGACTGAGGTCATCGGAAAAGAGCCAGTGCGTGCGTTTGCACGGAGAGCAAACATGTCCGAGGGCGCAATTCGGCAATACATGAATGGGAACCGATACCCGGACCTCGATTTTCTTGCCGCCATCGTGACCGCTGGAGAAGTCAACCTCCTTTGGCTGGCGACGGGCGAAGGGCCGAAGCACCCGCAAGCGCGCGGAAGCCCAGATTCTGTTCAAGAAAAATCAGCGGATTACGTCTGTGACGCGCAAAGAGGCTGGATCAGGAAGGCGGTGGAGGCGGTGGAGATGATGGGGCGGGATGCGCCCGCCGACCGGAAGGCGCTCGCCGTGGAGCGTGTTTATGATCGGCTGGTGCAGTCCAATGGCACCGTGGATATAATCGAGTTGATGCGGGTCATCCAGGCGGCGCTGGAGGGGTGATCCTTATATATAAGGAGTGATGCGCGGGGATTCGAGTTCGCATGGTTTGATAGTCGGCGGGCCGCTCGTCACCTGCTTCTCAAATCCATGTGAAACCGGCGAAAATCGCGCGCCGCTAACTCGCTGTTCGTGTTCATCCTTTTTTATCCGCCTTCTTCCTTCTTTTATCAAACCATAAGATCAACAACACCGGAGCTCAACCGCGCGCTCAATGAGCAGTTACTGGCATCGCTCCAGCCTGTGC
>JAVMKH010000077.1:0-27904 GCA_031732935.1 Candidatus Contendibacter sp. | reverse complement strand
AACTTATCTCCAATCAATGAAGGTATTGAACGACGCGGACGCAGGATGTGACATCAAGATCCACCTCAACCACACAATCGATAGCTGGACGATACGGATCATTGACGCCACCCGCGACGGGGCGCGAGCCTTCGCGACCCCTGGACGCCGCCGGGTTGATCCGGGACGAACCGCCGTGAAACCCGGCCTACTGCTCGCGCTGCTGGGTTGGCCGGCGTTGGCGATGGCCTGGGAGGAAGAACCGGCCATCGCCTTCATCCTCGCCTATAACCCGGTGGTCCAAGCCCAACGTCACGCCACCGCCGCTTATCAGCCGCCGGGCGGATTGCGGCGGGTCATGGAACACACTTCGTTCTACGTCCGTGCCGCCTCCGGCACCTCGACCACGGTTTCCGAGGGCGGCGACACCACCACCTCCTCCCCCATGACGGTGGGGATTCAGCTCAACATCCCGCTGGCTTCCCCCAAGGAACAACGCGAATTCACCCAACAGGCCCTGGCCGAAGCCACCCGCATCGACGAGATTCGAGGCCGAGCCTTGACCGACTTGGCCAAGCTCCGCGAGTTGGAAGCCGAGCGCGCCGCCGTGCGGGAACGGCTGGACTTCCACCACGCCAAGGCCGACTGGGTTCAGGATCGGCTCAAGAAAGGCTACGAGGGCGATGTCGAAAAGCTCTGGGAAACCGCTCAGAAACAGAACGCCGAAGCGGCGAGCTTGAAGCGGCTTGATCTGCTGATCGACGCCCAGCGCCGCCATGTTGCGCACTTTGCCGGGGAACAGTGGGGACCGCTACTGAATTATCTAAGCGGCAAATTGAAGGCGTTGCCGGAGAGCTAGCCATGCGGCACCTCACCGGACTGATCGGCCGCGAAGCCCTGGTGGAACAGATCGCCCGCGAGGCACGCAAGGGTCGGCACCTGCTGCTGACCGGTCCGCCCGGCATCGGCAAATCGGCGGTGCTGGAGGCGGTCATCGACCGGCTGTTGCCGCGCCAGCAACGCATTGTGATCCAGGTCAGCGAGCACCAGGCCAAGGGCCAGTTCCTGGAAATCGCTCGGGGCTTGCTGGAAAGCGGCTTATTGAAACCGTCCGCCCTGGAACTGGGCGCCAGCCTCGATGCCCTCGATCCCGCCCGCTTGGAATGGGCCAAGCTGCGCCGTCTGGTCAATCGCCTCAGCATCCGCGACCTGACCGCCGCCATCGTGCCGGCCCTGCACACCCAGCAACACCGGGTGTTGATCGCCATCGATGATTTGACGGCGGTGACCCCGACCTTGGTGGCGTTCTGGCTGGCCATTTTGGAGGCCGCCCAGCTACTGGCCTGCGCCAGCGCCAAACGGCCCAACCTCGCCAGGTTATGGTGGAAGCTGGCCGAGATCGAGATTCCGCCGCTGCCGCCCGAGCACGCCCGCGCCATCGCCCAATGCCACCTGCGACAGAGCGGCACCCTGGTGGAATCGCCGCCGCTGTTTCTCGCCCATGTCGTCCAGCAGGCCAACGGCAATCCCCAAGCCCTGGCCGATCTGCTGGCCGACGCCAGCAAGGAACGGGTGGTGAACAAGGCGCGCATCCGCGAGATGAAGCACGCCGCCGGGGTCCGGTATCTGGATTTCACCCCGGTGATGATCGTGGCCCTGGCCTCGGTGGTCGGGGCGCGCTATCTGGCCATCGGCACCGGCGATACCGAGCTGTACATCTTCGCCGGGATGCTGGCGGCGGTGGTCATTTCGGTCCGGGTGTTCCTGTTCAAGGGCGCGGGGAAGGCGAATTAGGGGTCGTCATCGCTCCGCTGTCCTGTTCCCTATAAAATCTTAAGTGACTGCAATGGATTAGGAAATCATGGCTACTGATACCTGGATCATCGTGAACCACAGCTTGTGGAAAAAACCCGCTGCCCTGGTGGGACTACAAAATAAGCAATTCAAGGGTTACATCCCGCTTCTTGATCCTCGGGACGCTGATGGAGATGGAAAAGTATCGACGGGCGAATGGCTCGTTTCCAAGATGCCCATCTTCGGTAATCTCTCGCGGGAAGCAGAAATCAGCAGCGTTATGATGATGATTGCATTGGACGAGCGGGTCATGGACGTTCAGCTTTACGGCGAGGGACAACGAAGACTCTTGGCTGCGGCGGTGGTGGCCATCGAGCAATCGATCTCAATGCTCTACATCAAGCAGATTGCTGGACCGGCTGCTGCCTTGGTCTTATCGGGAACCACACTGACGGGCGTTTCTTACTTTGTCGCCAAGAAGGGCTTGGAGACGGTGTTCAAGAAGATGATCGACCGCGCACTCGGCTTACCCTAGTTTTTATCCAAAATATCCGGGTTTCGCTCGGAATCAATGCATGACCCTCGGCACCCACCTCGCCTTCGCCTCGGTGTTGTACCTGGGCGGGGCGACGCTGTTCGGCTACCCATCCGACGCCATCGGCTGGGTGCTGGCCGCCGTCGCCAGTGTGCTCCCCGACCTCGACTTACCCCCCTCGAAAATCGGCCGGCTGTTCTGGTTCGTCTCGGTGCCGCTGGAGCGCCGCTTCGGCCATCGCACCCTGACCCATTCCGTTCTCGGCATCGCCGCCCTGGCGCTGCTGGCCTTGCCACTGTGGTGGATCGGGCCGTTGTACTTCTGGGCGGTGGTCGGCGGCTATTGGTCGCACCTGTGGATCGACATGCTGAACGTGCGCGGGGTGGATTTGTTCTGGCCGTCCGCCGTGCGGGTGGTGACGCCCGGTAACCGCCACTGGCGACTGCAGGTCGGGAGCAAGGCGGAAATGATCCTGCTGGCGGTGTTGCTCGCGCTGACGGTGGCGCTGTACCCGCTCAGTCACCTCGGTTTTCGGGACGGCCTGCAACGGCTGCTGCGCAACTTCGACATCGCCCGCGAGCAGTACCAGCGCCAGGCCGGAACGCACTGGTACACGCTGGATCTGACCGCCACCGATAACCGGACCTTGCAGCCGGTCGCGGGGCAATTTCCGGTGGTCGGGGTCTGGCAAAACGGCTTGATCGTGGAGCGGGACGGCCAGCTCCGGGCGGTGGGGGTCAGCCCGGCCCACCATAATCTCTATCCGCTCCAAGCCCGGCTGATCCAGGGCGAACCGCTGCGGGTGGTGGCGGAACGGGTGGACATGGCGGGGCGGACGCTGCGCGGGTTGGTCAGTCGCATCGATCAGAGCCGGCCTTACTTTCTGCTGGGGGAGCTGGAGATCCCGGACGGGCGGAGATCGGCTTTGGCTGGGCGGCTGGACAGCGTGGATCGCTACGATCCGGCAACCTACCGGGGTGGAATTCTGCAACTGCATTACGCCCGCGCCCAGGAGCTCCAGCCGTGGTTGGATCGGGTGGCGGTGCGCGGCGAGGTGGTGGTGCAGTTTTGGTTGAGGCCGGGGGAGGCCGGGGTGACGCTGGAGAAGGGGGAGGAGCGGGAAGAAAACAGAATACCGAGACAGTTGCGGGGGTTTTTGTGAATAACGTTGGCGTCAGCGGCGAGGCGAAACCTGGTCCACTGGACGCTGTTATCAGGCGGCCCTGGCTGCCTCCAAACGGATCCGGTCGATCTGTTCGATCAGTTGCCTTACCTGTTCCTCATTGCTATCCGTGGGCATCAGCTTCAGTGGAATGATCGTTCCTCCAAAACCGGGAAACCAGTTTGCCTCAAGGGCTGGAAAGCCCGCTTCCGTAAGCGCCCTTCGATCTGCATGCTCTATTATTGTGCCGTTAAGCTGAACCCAAACCGGGCCTTTCTCATAGAAGACACTCGCTCGGTAGATCAGACCGATCCACAATTTATTATTCTGTGCGTTCTCTATCAGCCTTGAGTAGAAACCCTGCCATTGGAAATCAGGACCAGTAATGGGCGAGACTATCTCGCCTCGGTTTTGAAGAGATCTTCTGAGGGAGTTGAGGACCTCACCTAATGCGCATACCGCCTGGATAGTGTTCAAGTTCATGATTTCCTCCACGTCCGCTGGAGATAGAATTACGGTTTGCCCGAAGCGATCGACGAGAAATCGAAAGGATCGCTGCAAGAAAGAGATAACTGGATCACCGGTATCCACAGCGCAAAGCGCGTCGGCGACTTCCTGCCACGTAATGGTAGTGACGCTCACACCATGATCAAAATTCGGAAACGCTTGCCTTTCGACTTGAAGCCGCTGATTCAACTCAGCGTTTATTCCCTCGCGACGCGCCTCCGGAACCAGAAAGAGCAGGCGGGCCGCAGCCCCTGTTTGCTGAAAGATACTTGCAAGTTCCCTTATGTACTCAACGGGCTGATGGTCCGTTAAGGCTGCCTCCAGCTTGCATTCTATGCGAACGACTAGCGTATCCCCGTCTAGTGCAAGGTCCGGTACTCCTCCCGCAACCCTATTCCGCACTTGGGTTCTGACGACGAGGGTATCGGTGACGTTGATCCCTGGGCAGAATCGAGCAAGAAACGCCTGCTGGAGTAGAACAACGCGGAGTAATTCCGCAAGAAACTCGGAGTACCCATCTTCAGCACCCGCCCGGATGATGCGCGAGATTAGCTCGTCCATATCTAAACCTTGTCCATATCTAACTTCATGCTCGAAACTCCTTCCACACATTGCGGGACACCCAACCAACTGAGCCTGGTTGTCCGCTTATCCGTTGGTTGGGCACTTGCCGCTCGCCCACCACCAGGGCATCTACAACCGCCCCACCACCTGCTCCATCCGCTCCTGCCCGACGTGGGTGTAAATCTGGGTGGTCGCGATACTCTCGTGGCCCAGCAGGGCTTTGATGTCCACCAGCTCCGCCCCGGCGTTGAGCAGGTTAGTCGCGTAAGTATGACGCAATTTATGTGGGGAAATCTTCTTGTCGATGCCGGCCTTCTTGAGCATCCCCCGCAGGTAGGCCCGCGCTGCCTGCGCCGAGACCGGCTGACCGTCTGTCTTGGCAAAGATCGCCTCCCCCCGGTTGCGGTCCTTCAGCCAGAACCCAAACACCGCGCCAAAGGCCCCTGGAAGGGGCACCAGGCGTTCCTTGTTGCCCTTGCCGATCACCCGCACCGATTTGGCCGTACCCTCCACCAAACGCACGTCGGACGCCTTCAGGCCCAACGCCTCGCTGATGCGCAGCCCCGAGTTCAGTAGCAGTCCGAACAGCATCTCGTAGCGGCGGCGGGTCTCGGTCATCTTGGTCTTGTTGTTGCCGAAGATGTCCCAGTCGAACCGAATGGTGGCCATCATCCCCCCCGTAAGGTTCTCATCGCGGTCTCCACGAACCGGCGGTGGCCCTCCAGCCGCTGGCGAGGCGCGCACAAGGGATGGGCCACCGCCCGCTTTGCCGATTCGATCCGCTGAACCTCGGCGGCCCGGCGTAATCGGGCTTCCGCCTCGGTGCGTTGCCGGCGTTGATCGGCGATATGAAATCCCGACGAGGGATCGAAGCTGTCGGGATCGGCGTGGTACTTGCGGACGATGCCGCGGAGTACCGCGGCCGGGTTGGTTCGGATCGATGCCCCGCCCTGAATGCGCGCCTGAATCACGTCCAGGATCTGTTGGGCGACCTGGGTCGGTAGGGGGTGCACTTGGGCGACGATGTCCTCACGTTCCCGTTGAGTCAGTTTGACCGGGTAGACCAGTGTCGGTCGTCGCTCGGCGGGAGCGGGTTCTCGTTCATCGGGCGCGGGGTGGTCTTCGGCGTTGATCCCCTCGTCCTGATGACCACTACTACCAGCGCTTTCGGGTTCCGCTGGGCACTCGCTCGTGATGGAGGGGTTAGGGGTGGTGGTTTTAATCTCGGTAGTAATCTTGATTCCTTTAAAGAGGTCGCCCACAGGCGAGGGGGGGGCGCCCACAGGCGAGGGGGGGTCGCCCACAGGTGCCGGAAGAACGGCCTGCGAGGGAGTCGCCGCCGTGGCCACGACTGGATGTGTGATCGCCTGGATCATCCGTGGCACCGGTTCGATGAACATGACGCAGTTCCGCAAAATGCCCTGTTGCACGATGTCCCGGTACTCCCTGCGGATGTAGCCCGCATCTTCCAGACGCTTGAGCGCCTTTCTGGTCTGATCCTTGGTAAGTCCGAACTTGGCCTCGAAATAAGCGGCGGTGCACTGGAACATATCGCCGTCGAAGTGTTTGCGCGGCAGCGGGTTGCCGCGCTTGTCGAGCGTTTGGCGGGGCCGATACCGGTAGACGATCTCGGCCAGAATGGTGATGGCGGGCAGATCCGGCTTACCGGAGCCGAGCGTGATGTGCTGATACCACTGGTGGGGAATGATGTTGCCCGTGAGATGAATCTTACCGATTTCGGCCACCGGGGCGGGGAGCGGGGCATCGAGCGTTTCCGCACTGGCGAACGCGGATATTTGTCGATAAGATAGGGTCTGAGTATTCATGGAAAGGTTCTCAAGTTGGTATGGATACATGGATAAGCCCGCTAAGCCGCCAAGCTATGTAAGCGGGCTTTTCCTTTTTGGAGTGGTCAGTGATACTGAACGGTCGAACTTCAACACGCCTGTAACAGTTTATAAATTTTTCTGCCATTTTAAAGATGCGAACGTCGCATCGATGTCGTTAAATCGCGGATTTTTTGTCAGCCCATCAGTCCGCGCCCGCGCCGATCTCAGGCCACGTCTTCGAATTCCCGCAAGAGATACTCGGGTCTGCACTTCAAGGCCTCGGCGATCTTTTCCAACAATTTGATGCCCACATCGCGTTCACCTCGTTCGATGTAGCTCAGGTTGCTTTGCCCCACCGGAAGCTTTTGCGCCAGTTCGGCTTGGGTCATGCCCAGCTCGACCCGTCGGACCTTAATGCGTCGGCCAACCCGTTCATTGATGTTCATGATGTGCACTCGATCTGGTTGGTCGTTAATTTAAACCACTAAAAATGGTAAATAAACATCAAAAACGGTTCAAGGCGCTTTCCTGTGTGGGGATTTTCTCCTGATCCCGCCGCCCTGTGGCCTTGACAGCCTCTTCGTGGTTCAAAAAGGGCCATTCGTCGGACGTTCTCGACCACGGGCACCCGACTCGCATCCTCGCGGCGCGCCCGCTGTCCGTTGCGGACCTTGGGGATCCTCCGGCCCCGTACTCCCTGCCTGCATACCATCCCGGATTGGACGTTCCCGCCGTTCGTGCGCGCACCGGGTCCGTCTCCCTGATCGATGGCCGAAAAAAATTTGCCACCGCGTTGAACCCTTCGGCGTTCCTTGGGGAATACCCCAGCAAGACCGTGAACATTGGGGTCACGGAACAAGCCATCTTTAATCAGGGGAGTTCACCACATGAATCTTAAATCCATCGTCAAAGCAACTCTGGTCGCCTGCTGCATCTATAGCGGCGCAACGGTGGCGGCCACGGATCGCAGCGCGACGGTATCCATCATGAATTTGACGGGTGAGCCCATTGTCGCCGCCTATTCCCATAAGTACAGCAACAACTACAAGGACAGCGGAACGACCTCTTCCAAGCAGCCGGTGGGTGTGGGTCTCATACAAAATGCCGGCAAGGCCCGGTTTAGAACCGGGTTTGGAACCACGGGCAAAGACTGGTGGATCGTCTCTTTCGTGGATGACCGGGGATGTACTTATGTTTCCAGCCCAAAGAATGCGCGGAAATTCGTGGATGGTCTCGAAAAAACCGCCATCTTTACCGGTGGAATCCTGGTGGAGGCTGGAGTCGATGTCGCGATCGCCGGTCTTTTGGATCCGGAACCGGTGGGCAAGATCGCGGGCGGCGTGTTGGGAGGTGTGACCGCCGGTTTGGGGGCCGCGATGGTGGGGCTCTCCAATACCGAAAGTACGGCGGGATTCAAGCAACACATTTTGAGGGGCCAGGATACGAGCATCCTGATCATGGTCAACAAGCAGAACGCCATCTTTCAATCGAAGAGTGGTAAATCGACGACTGGGATGGTCATGACCGGGTGCTTCAAGAAGGAAGCCTAAGGGATTGATCCTCGAATTTTTCAAGATAGATTTCCCCGGTTCCCACGCGGCGCGTGGGAACCGGGTTGGCGCCACTCCAGCGAAGCACCTTCCTGAAAATGACTCACCGCCTTGCGGGGTGAGGTGGACTTCAGGCCGAGGACCGGCTTGAACGATGAAATCGGTGGTGATCCCTGGAGTTGAACGGGTTCGGACCCTCTGCGGTGGGGGGTTGAGGTTGGGGCATCGGCTTGCCTTATGGGCTAGGCGAAGTCAAAGTTTAAAACTTTGTCCTGAACTTAGGCTCCACTTCAGAGGATTGCATGGCACATTCCCCACGGCCCAAAACCCCCTCGGCATGGCCAGAAGATAGGCTTGCCGACCGATTCCGCAACCCCCCCGCCACGGGCTCGAAGCCGTGAATGCCGATCGAGAACTGATGCGGGCGGTGGCGCGCCAGGATCGACAGGCCTTCAAGGCGCTGTACGAACGGTATGCGCCGCGCATCGGCGCTTATCTGATGAAGCTGTTGAAACGACACGAACTGGTGGATGAGACGGTGAACGATGTCATGCTGGCCGTGTGGCAATATGCCGACCGCTTCGATCCCGAACAAGGACCGTTGCTGACCTGGCTGTTCGGCATCGCCCACAACAAGGGCTTGAAGGCCTTGCGGAGCGCCGGGCGGTTTCGCGCCGAAGTGTCGGTCGATCCGCTATCGCCGGCCGCCCTGGATGACGCCGATGGGCACGAGGCCGGTCCCCAGCCGGTCGCGCCGCACCAGCCGGAGCGCACCGTGCTGGGTTGGGAACTGGGTCAGGCGATGGCGTGGGCGCTGGACCAACTCTCGCCCGACCATCGCGCCGTGATCGAATTGACCTTTGGCGAGGAGCGCTCCTATCCGGAGATCGCCCAGATTCTCGATTGCCCACTCAACACCGTGAAAACCCGCATGTTCCACGCCCGCAAGAAGCTGGCGCAACTGCTGGCCCAGCGCGGTCACGCCGTCCCCGCCGCGACCTAGGAGTCCCCGTCATGTCGCCATCCCTGACCACCGATGCCCCGCCGCTGGACCCGCACGAAGCGGCGACCCTCCTGCTCCCCTGGTACGCGAACGGCACCTTGAGCCCGGAAGAAACACGGCAGGTCGAAGCGCATCTTGGCCAATGTCCCCACTGTCGCGCCGAACTGGAACAATACCGGATACTCGGCGAGCAGGTTCGGGAGCAACCCGAATGGACCTGGCAACCGCCGTCCGGGCATTTCGAGCGCTTGATGGCGGATATCGACCGCCTGGACACCCCGGCGGTCCCGGTCCGTGCCAAGCCGTCGCCATGGCAACGCCTGATGGAGTGGTTACGAGAGACGCCGCAGCCGATGCGCTGGACCTTGGCGGCGGAAAGCTTGGCGTTGGCGATGCTGGTGTTGGTCGTGTGGCTGCCGGGCCGGCCGGTGGTCGAACCCGGTTTCGAAACGCTGTCCAGCGTCACTACATCGACCCGACCCACCGGCCCCCGGCTGCGGGTGGGATTCGATCCGACACTCCGGATTGCTGATCTCCAGTCCTTGCTTCAGGTGCTCAACGGCCAGATCGTCGCCGGTCCCAGCGCGCTGGGGATCTACACCATCGCGTTGGATGCGAAAGAGCGCCCCGAGGCGGCGCTCGATCACGCGCTGACCGTGCTGCGCGCGCATCGCCAGGTGTTGCTGGCGGAGCCCCTGCAACCTTCCGAATAATCAACAGGACGAGCCGCCATGCGCCCCTCGAACTGGAAAGCGATTCTGGCCGCCTCGATGCCCTCGATCCCGCTCGATTGGAATGGGCCAAGCTGCGCCGTCTGGTCAATCGCCTCAGCATCCGCGACCTGACCGCCGCCATCGTGCCGGCCCTGCACACCCAGCAACACCGGGTGTTGATCGCCATCGATGATTTGACGGCGGTGACCCCGACCTTGGTGGCGTTCTGGCTGGCCATTTTGGAGGCCGCCCAGCTACTGGCCTGCGCCAGCGCCAAACGGCCCAACCTCGCCAGGTTATGGTGGAAGCTGGCCGAGATCGAGATTCCGCCGCTGCCGCCCGAGCACGCCCGCGCCATCGCCCAATGCCACCTGCGACAGAGCGGCACCCTGGTGGAATCGCCGCCGCTGTTTCTCGCCCATGTCGTCCAGCAGGCCAACGGCAATCCCCAAGCCCTGGCCGATCTGCTGGCCGACGCCAGCAAGGAACGGGTGGTGAACAAGGCGCGCATCCGCGAGATGAAGCACGCCGCCGGGGTCCGGTATCTGGATTTCACCCCGGTGATGATCGTGGCCCTGGCCTCGGTGGTCGGGGCGCGCTATCTGGCCATCGGCACCGGCGATACCGAGTTGTATATCTTCGCCGGGATGCTGGCGGCGGTGGTCATTTCGGTGCGGGTGTTCCTGTTCAAGGGCGCGGGGAAGGCGAATTAGCGCGCGGTGGCATCCGCGCTGTTGGCCCGCAGGAACCGGGCGTAACCCGCCTCGTCGAGCGTGCCCGCCGCCAGCGCCAGGACGGCTTGCGCGGCATCCGCCTCGCTGGCGGTAAAGCGGTAACCGTTGAGTTCGAGGAACAGGATGCCGACCACGAAGCCGACGCGCTTGTTGCCGTCGATGAAGGGGTGATTGCGCACCAGGCCCGCCGTGTAGGCCGCGGCCAGGTCGATGGCGTCGGGCGCGGCGGCGTAGGCGCGCATCTGGCGTGGCCGGGCTAGGGCGGATTGCAGCAGGCCGCCGTCGCGCAGGCCCGCCGCGCCGCCGTGCAGCGCGAGCAGTCGGTCGTGCAGCGCGAGTGCGTCCCGCTCGTCGATCCAGAGCGGCTCGCTCACTGGGCGAGCACGCGCAGCGCGTTGCGATAGCGGGCGATGATCGCTTCGGCCTGCGCCATTTTCTGCTCGAAGGCGGGATCGTAGGGCGTCAGCCGATAGCCGCCGTCCGGCGCTTCGACCAGAAACAGGGTCTGGCCGTCTCGCGTGCCCAGGCGGTTGACGACCTCTTTCGGCAGCACGACGCCGAGCGAATTGCCTACTTTGCGGACCTTGAGTTCGACCATGAAAAACACCCTCGCCGTTATCACGAAAATAATAACACTCGGGCGGGTTGTCGGAGTCGCCCTTTGACCCTCGGCACCCATGTCGCCTTTGCCTCGGTGTTGTACCTGGGCGGGGCGACCCTGTTCGGCTACCCACCCGACGCCATCGGCTGGGTGCTGGCCGCCGTCGCCAGTGTGCTCCCCGACCTCGACTTACCCCCCTCGAAAATCGGCCGACTGTTCTGGTTCGTTTCGGTGCCGTTGGAACGGCGGTTCGGCCATCGCACCCTGACTCATTCCGTTCTCGGCATCGCCGCCCTGGCGCTGCTGGTCTTGCCGCTGTGGTGGGTCGGGCCGCTGTACTTCTGGGCGGTGGTCGGCGGCTACTGGTCGCACCTGTGGATCGACATGGTCAACGTGCGCGGCGTGGATTTGTTCTGGCCGTCCGCCGTGCGGGTGGTGACGCCCGGCAATCGGCATTGGCGGCTCCAGGTCGGGAGCAAGGCGGAAATGATCCTGCTGGCGGTGTTGCTCGCGCTGACGGTGGCGCTGTACCCGCTCAGTCACCTCGGTTTTCGGGACGGCCTGCAACGACTGCTGCGCAACTTCGACATCGCCCGCGAGCAGTACCAACGCCAGGCCGGAACGCATTGGTACACGCTGGATCTGACCGCCACCGATAACCTGACCTTGCAGCCGGTCGCGGGGCAATTCCCGGTGGTCGGGGTGTGGCAAAACGGCTTGATCGTGGAACGGGACGGCCAGCTCCGGGCGGTGGGGGTCAGCCCGGCCCACCATAATTTGTATCCGCTCCAAGCCCGGCTGATCCAGGGCGAACCGCTGCGGGTGATGGCGGAACGGGTGGACATGGCGGGTCGGACGCTGCGCGGGCTGGTCAGTCGCATCGATCAGACCCGGCCCTACTTTCTGCTGGGGGAGCTGGAGATCCCGGACGGGCGGGGATCGGCTTTGGCCGGACGGCTGGACAGCGTGGATCGCTACGACCCGGCGAGCTACCGGGGCGGCGTCCTCTCCCTTCATTATGCCCGCGCCCAGGAGCTCCAGCCGTGGTTGGATCGGGTGGCGGTCCGGGGTGAGATCGTGGTGCAGTTTTGGTTGAGGCCCGGCGAGGCGGCGGTGATGCTGGAGAAGGGGGAGGAGCGGGAGGAAAACAGGATACCGAGGCAGTTGAGGGGGTTTCTTGGCGGTATGCTGTAGATTAAAAATCTATATTTCAAACAGTTATTTGTAACCATTTAGGTTAGTTCAAAAATATCAGCTCTCCTATTGCATTCATTAAATTTACTAATTATACTTAATTTACTTAATTTACTTAATTTACTTAATTTACTGGATGGAAAATTGCGATGCCATACACCCTAAACCCGCCCAATGCTGCTTATAGTCCATCGGAACCACTGCCCCAACACCTAGCGCACAAACCTATCTATGCGCTGCCTTACCAACACTTTGATGGGATATACGACGCCGACACCGATGTGAGGTACATATCGATAGGCATTGCCCAATACGACAACGACAGTATATCCATAAAGACGATGCGCTATACCGGAGACAAATGGACTCGCCAAGCAGAGGAACTACCTCTCCATAGGGTCATCGACATGACCTTGTTTTTAGCCAAAGTCTTGTTTGACGATCAGAATGGAACAGTAAATATTCCCAATGATACTTTTGTGAATCAAGGGAGCGATATCTCAGTTCGAAAGGAGTCTGTAAGCTATGGTGAGCTAGCGACATATAAGGAATTTTTAAGAGAAAATGAACAATTATTGAAAGATCGTTTCAACACCTTGCGAAACGTCTTGGATGACTTAGCAGGTCGCGGGCTTCTATAAATTCACTGGCTTTTTATCGTTAGCCAAGATCATTAGATGAATCTTGGAGGTCATATGCCATACGCTGGCTTTATCAATAACTGGTTCAATGAATTGCGCGTAGTAACTCAGCCAAAACTTGCTGCCGTACCTCGTAATGGTAATACACTCCGACCTAAAGCTTCGGAAGTTTTAGCGGAGCGAATCATCTCAACTGATTTCTTCAATATACTAGTAGACTTGATCCAACAACTTCGCGTTAGAAGCATCAATTTTCCGGTCGATTTTCGCTTCTACCCGCAGCATATTTGTAATTTTCCTGACAGAAGCGCATTCCGTTTACAGTGGAATATTGGATTCTATGCTGGTGATGACCCTAGTGGTTCTCAAGATGGAATGCGTATCGGGGTCGGAATTGATTTAAATAGCAGTATGAATGATCGTGGATTAGATGATTATGCTAATCTTCGCGCCAATATTATTAAAAACAGGACTGGATTTAATACACTTATAGCGGCGTTAGGTAGCTATTTTGAACCTGATACCTTACCAGGTAAGCGGGTGCCATCAGACGCTGTTCTTCACCACCAATTAGGCGATCCAGATTGGTTTTTCTTTGGCAAATATCTGAAATGTTCTTCGCCAGAAGATTGCATGTTGCTTCATAACATTCCCAGGTTAGCGGATGAAATAAAGCGCGTATTCGATATGATCAAGAGAGCTGGATTTTTTCGTTAAACCAACAGATTAGACTCACAATCTCCCCACCACCTTCTCCATCCGCTCCTGCCCCACGTTGGTATAAATCTGGGTGGTGGCGATACTCTCGTGACCGAGCAGGGCCTTGATGTCCACCAGCTCTGCCCCAGCGTTGAGCAGGTTGGTAGCATAAGTATGACGCAATTTGTGTGGGGAAACCTTCTTGTCGATGCCGGCTTTCTTGAGCATCAACCGCAGGTAGGCCCGCGCCGCCTGCGCCGAGACCGGCTGGCCGTCCGCCTTGGCAAAGATCGCCTCCCCCCGGTTGCGGTCCTTCAGCCAGAACCCAAACACCGCGCCAAAGGCCCCTGGAAGGGGCACCAGGCGTTCCTTGTTGCCCTTGCCGATCACCCGCACCGATTTGGCCGTACCCTCCACCAAACGCACGTCGGACGCCTTCAGGCCCAACGCCTCGCTGATGCGCAGTCCCGAGTTCAGCAGCAGCCCGAACAGCATCTCGTAGCGGCGGCGGGTTTCGGTCATCTTGGTCTTGTTGTTGCCGAAGATGTTGATCGGGATGTTGCGCCGATCCTTGAGGGTCGCCTCCAGCTGGGCTTGCTCCTCGCGCTCCAGCCAGACCGGGATTCTGAGCGGGTGCTTGGGTCTTTCCGCTAGCGCCACCGGATCATGATCGACGATGCCGCCGCGTTGCAGCCACTTGTAGAACGTCGAAAGCGCGCTCAGGCGGCGGTTGACGATGTGCGCCTTCGCGCCGCGCTCCCGCATCAGCCAGGCGGCGAACTGTTCCACGTCTGGGTACTTGGCGGCTTGCCAGTCCTTGCCGGCCTTGATCAGCCAATCGGCCCAGATGCCCAGGTCGGAGTTGTAGACGTAACAGGTGGTCTTACTGTGGCCCTTGGCGTACAGCAGATGCGAAAGGAACTCTTTCCGGGCGTCGTCGAATAACTCACGGTCAAACATCGTGGCGGTTCTCCATGCGCTTTGCCGTACCCTGCTGCATCAAAATGCGGTTTTTGATTTTTCTAAAATGCCGATTTTACCGATTGAATTGCATAAGCCGATTTTACAAATATAGGTTAACTCCTCGAAAAATGGGCTATTTAAAGGGTGGGCAACCTGAAGAATGGCGATTGCCACCAAAACAAGTAACGAAAATTTTTATTTCCATCATCCACTCCGCAAGGCTTTTGTCACGGTATCCATGAACCGGCGTAGTCCTTCGGTCGGCGGGCGACGGATCGGAAGGGTGGGGGTTGCGATCTTTCCCGGTTCGATCCGCTGAACCTCGGCGGCCCGGCGTAATCGGGCTTCCGCCTCGGCGCGTTGCCGGCGTTGATCGGCGATATGAAATCCCGACGAGGGATCGAAGCTGTTGGGATCGGCGTGGTATTTGCGGACGATGCCGCGGAGTACCGCAGCCGGGTTGGTTCGGATCGATGCCCCACCCTGAATGCGCGCCTGGATCACGTCCAAGATCTGTTGGGCGACTTCCGTCGGTAGGGTACGCACTTGGGTTGCAATGTCTCCACGTTCCCGCTCGGTCAGCTTAGGAGGGTAAATCAGTGCCGGTGGTCGCTCGCTGGAAGCGGGTACCCGTTCATCGGGGGCGGAGCGACCTTCAACATTGATCCCTTCGTCCTGATGACTACTACTACTACCAGCGCTTTCGGGTTCCGCTAGGTGCTCGCCCGTGGCGGAGGAGCTTGGGGTAGTTGTAGTAGTCTCTGTAGTAGTCTCTGTTTCATTAAATGTTGGCGCGATTCGGACCAACTTGTTGGGCGGTTTTCGCCCTTCTAGTTGGGCGGTTTTGTACCAACTGGAAGGACGGTTTTGTACTTACTGGGGCAGGGGGGGATGAGTCGGATACCGCAGTGTTACTGAGGCTGGCGATCGCTTCCAGCAGCCTGGTTTCATCCACCTTGTACCAGAGGGTAGCGGGCACTCCGCGCAAGTCCTCCCGCAGGATGCCCAGGTTTCTCAGCTTTTTCCGGGCGCCTTCTTGCTCCCTCCGGGACATACCGGTTTCCTCGGTCCAGTCGTCGCGAGTCTTGAACCACCACCCATCGTCGCTCTTGGCGCGCTGCTGCCAGTAGAGAGCTTGGCTGAGCATGAGTGCAGCCGTGACCGACCCGGTGAGGTTGACGAAACAGCGATGGAAGGCGATGGGTCGGTCGAGCAGCTGAAGAAGCTGGTGTAGACAAGGCGCATCGGTGGGTTTCATGATGACGCTCCCCAGGTCATGGCGTCATCGATGGCTCTCGCACTGGCGAACGCGAACCTATCCCGATAAAATGGGGTCTGATTGATCACAGGGAATACCTCCTGACTGTATGGATACCCGGATAAGCCCGCTGTAGCCGGCAAGCAACGAGCGGGCTTTATCCTTATGGATTAGTTAGTTGTGTTGATGTGTTAAATTTAAATACCTCTGTAACAGTTTAGAAATTTTTCTGCGATTTTAAAGATGCGAACGTCGCATCAATGTTCGAATCGCAAATCTTTTATGAGACTGGTTGATCTGCCCGCACGGATTGTTCGGACTATCCATATGGGTGATTTAGGGTCAGAACGTCCCCAGTAAACAAGGCCATGTGAAAACATGCCTCCAATCGAAACCGACCGCGAGAACACCCGTTACGTCGCTTGCGGCCATCGCCCCAGTTCCTGCGGCTTGCAGCCCAGCGCCTTCGAGATTCTTTGCAACAGATCGTCGTTCAGCGGGCGTTCTCCGTTTTCCAACAAGCTGATATAGCTACGTGCTACGCCAATACGGCGGGCAAGCTCTGCCTGATTCATCTTGAGAATCGTCCGGCGTACAACAATCGCATGGCCAATATCGCTCATTAGCTTAAGCCTCCAAGTAACTTTTTGTTACTTGATATTAGGTTCTAGTAGTGATGAATGCAAGCGGTACTAACCCGCTTCCTGCCAACTTCACCGCGCTATCGCTGATCGCCTCCCACATTCCGCGGCCACGAGAGCCGGCGCGCATCCCTGCGGCGCGGCGCGCTCCCGGCGCGCACGCCGATCTTTGGGTAGAGGGGCCTTCGCGCGGTGGGGCGCTTTCGGGGGCCGGTCGCGACCGGCCGGGCCGCTCGACGCTCGCGGCGCTCGGCCGGGGCGCCGGGTTGGGCTTAGGCGGTGGTGACTCCTCGCGCCCCCCGCTTGGCGGCCTCGCCCCCGCCGCCGGCTTTGTGGTGCGTGTCGCCGGCGGTGGGGGGCAAAAAACCCGCATCGAGACCGACACCAGCACCAACGGCGCCTGAGGCTTTCAGGCAAACGAATGACCGGAAGCCGAATCGGACACGCCGGACGATGATCCACCGCCGGCCCCGCCGGTGCTCGAACAGCGTCTTGAGCCCCTCTTGGGCTTCCCGTTTCCAAGTGGCCACCTGATGCGGATGCACCTCGTGGGCGCCCGCGATCTCGTTGACCGTCTTGCGGCCGGCCAACGCTTCCAGCGCCACTTTCGCCTTCAACTCCGCACTGAACACTTTCCGCTGCATCGCTCGTCTCCGCCTCGTCATGCGGTTCTAGCCGTGCAGGGTACTACCTTGTTTAACTGTCTAATATTCGGGGACCACTATACACCTCAATGATCGACGCGATTCGATAGGCGACATCCAAAGCGGTCGCTTGACCGGTCAAGACATGGTCGCACAGGGCGCGCAGGACCGCCGGCAGGTTGCCGAGTAGTTGTTCAGCGGTGGGGTATTCCTCCTCCTCGCGATGGCCGTGAGCCCTGACGATCAGGGCCTCGGTGGTGACTCCTTGGGGGTAAGGTCGTCCAAGGTCGGGCGATGAAGAGCGGGGTAAGGGGATTGGTCACGACGGCACGAGCAGCGCTTGGATTTCCTCTAGAAAAGCGCGGGTCGACCCAGAAAGCGCCGAGGGAGTGACGTCTGGCTGGAAGATTGTTTCAAAATCTTCTTCCATTGTTGCGGCATGCTCGGCGAGAAACGCCGAGATATCGGTCTGCAGCGCCGCTTGCTCGTCGGCGGGAGTGACCGCTCGAAAGGCGCCGATAACTTCCGCCACTGTTTCACCCTCAATGTCGTAATCCTGGTGGAACCAACCGCTGATCAGATCGGCGAGTTGAGGGTAACGGTAAGCGGTCATGGTGGCTTCCATCAAGGTTTTGGGTAGGAGGTGAGGACGAAGTAAACCCGGTTTTGCGCGATCACCTTGCGCACTACGACGACCATCTTGGTCATGTTGGTCATCTGTCCAGTGCTGCGCACCACTCCTTGGCCGATGATCCGACCTGCATCATAGGCGAACGCTTTGGTTTGGCCGGGATTGGCAGTCTTGGCCCAAATCTTGATTGCCTCCTTGTTGGCGCGCAAGGCCGCCGCCACGGCGCGTTCCGCCTCTTGCAAGGTTTTGAAGGTCGACGCGGCTGGGATGTTCGCCTGCTGGGCTAGCCGGGCGCGCAACTGGGCTTCGGTGCGTCCGACGTGGCGGGCGATGGTATGCCCGCCAGCGGCTTCCTCGGCTGCGAGACTGACCGCGCCACGGCGTATTGCAATGGCCCGAGCCGCGCCAGCGAAACCGGCGATAAGGGGAACGGCAATGTCGACCGCAAAGCCGACGTTAGCGGCGGTCTGCGGATCGGCACCCAAAACCTCGGCGGCGGCGGTCACCGCTTGTGAGGTGAGAGTAGTGTGCGTCCGGCCCGAGATCACCTGCATGATCCCGGTTGCGGTGGTGTCGGCGCCATGCACGGTCAGCGTCCCACCAGCCAGCTTGGTGATCATGGTCGGTTCCGGCGTTAGCAGCAGAACGGCACCGCCGGCTATCTCCAGCGCTCCGCCAACCACGGTCGCCGCACCCCAAAACCGGTTGGTCCAACTGCTCGATTCCTCGATCGAGTCGTTTTCGAGGATCGCCGCGAACTGCAAAGGCGTGAGTACGATCTCTAAGCCTTCTTCCGCCATATCACGATTTCCAAATCGAAAGATTGAAAAGTGCACTAAGCGATATGTGACACACACAATCTAGCAAGTATGTTCAGTATAGACGGTCGGCAGTCAGACATTCCTCGCCATCACGATGGCTGCGAACCCTCGCAATCAGCCGGTCGGTTGTGACCATCTCCGGGTCGAGGTCGTCGATGGTCGGGCGCGGTGGGTCGGGGTAGGGTTGGTCAATCATTGTAGGCAACCAGGGGTTGACCTTCAGGAAATCCGATTTTACGATAAATCGCAAAATCGCAAAATCTCAAACACGGAAATCCGATGATCCTAGCGTTCCTGAACCAGAAAGGCGGTGTGGGTAAAACCACCCTGGCCGTTCACGTTGCAGCGGCGCTGGCGCGGAACGGCGCGCGGGTGTTGCTGATCGACGCCGATCCCCAAGGCAGCGCTCTCGACTGGGCGGCGTGTCGGACGGTGGACCCCCTATTCCCGGTCATCGGCTTGCCCAAACCGAAACTGCACAAGGAAGTCCCGGCCCACACCTCGCATTACGACCACATCCTCATTGACGGCCCGCCGCGCGTGAACGAGTTGGCCCGGTCGGCGATCATGGCGGCGGATTTGGTGGTGATCCCCGTGCAGCCATCGCCCTACGATGTGTGGGCGGCCAAGGACATTGTGGACCTGATCGGGGAGGCCGCAACCTACCGGGAAAGCATTAAAAGCGTGTTTGTGATTAATCGTAGAATCGTAAACACGGCAATCGGGCGGGACGTGACCGAGGCCCTTGCGGGCTACGCCATCCCGGTGCTGACAACGACCATCGGGCAGCGGGTGGCTTTCGCCGAGAGTGCGGCGAACGGCGGCACGGTGCTGGAGAACGACCCCACCAGTTTGGCGAGCCGGGAGATCATCGCCCTGGTCGAGGAACTGTTGGGGCGGATGACCAAGAACGAGACGGCAACATGAGCAAGAAAGTAGCTTTCGGAGCCCGGCCCAGCGCGGTGCGGGCGGACGCCTCCAAGGCGGATGAATGGGTGAACAACCGTGACCCCGAAGCCATGAAGCGGTTGACCATCGATGTGCCGGCCAGCCTGCACGCCCGGATCAAAAGCCAGTGCGCCCTCCGGGGCGTGAAGATGGCGGATGAGGTGCGGGAGTTGCTGGAGAAGCATTTCCAATCATCGTAAATACGATTAGGAATCAATAATGAAAAAAATTCTGGTATTCACAGGCGCAGGAATGAGCGTTCCATTAGGATTGCCAAGCACTACGGATTTTATAATAGAGGTCAAGAATAAGATTGGACAGATAACACAGTATATCATCGAATATCTTGGTTCCTCTGGTGAGGATATAGAATGGCTTCTCTCGACTTTAGAATCATTTAAATCAGAAACCGCGTTAACAGAATTTTTATTAGAAAAAATAAAAGCGACGCATTCTGGCAACCCTCATGTACAAGAAGCTTCAAAAATATTTCTAAATCAAATTTCTATTTTTAAGTCGCAAGCAGCTTCAGAGATAACAAGAATAAAGAAAATAATCTTTGACAAACTTGGGCAATACAAATCGGAACAAGCACTAGCACTTTATCTTAATTTGGTAAAAGAAATAAAAGCCAGTTTCGGCGAGGTATCATTATCATTTGTAACTACAAACTACGACCTAACCTTTGAAACAGCGATGGAGTCATATCCAAAGGAATGGAATGATATTGACATTAATGACGTCAATTTTGGCTTCTCCATTCAATTTGGCAGACCAATTTATGATCCATCTCAAGACTTTAATTGGAGTTCTACTACTATTGAGTATCTAAAAATTCATGGTTCCGTAGACTGGCATCGTGACGCAAGAGGGAAATGTAGTCGTTCGATGTCAAATACCATTCCCGATGACCCAGATCAAATGGCGATTCTATATCCAGGCTTTAAGGGTGTACCGGAATTGGAGCCATTTACATCCATGCATGGCCGCCTGAGTACAAGATTAGCAGAAGCTGATTTGATCATCATAATTGGGTTTGCTTTTCGAGACACCTATATTAATAGTATTTTTGAGAATACGCTTCGTATCCGGAAAAATCTTGATATGTTATATTTTAATCCGGTCAAAATTGATAAATTCCCCAAGAACTCTATGGTACCATATTTAATAAACAACTATTCTAATTTTAAACATATAGAGCGTGGTATAGGGATCAGTGAGAAATCTTTGCAGTTAGAAACCATTTAAATTTATCGTAAATACGATTATCAGTAAAATCGTATTTAATTAAAATACCAAACACGAGTCGATGACTTTGATCCACCTGGAGCGGCGTGAACCCGCCCGTAACCGGCAGCGGTTCTACAATATCGCCGCGCCCCGGACCCCTCGGAAGAGGTGAGTTTTACCGCTACCCACGAAAACGCGGATCAAGCCACCTTCTTGCGCGGCCGGCCGCCGAGTTTCCCGTTGACGCGGCTGGCGGCGGTCTTGGCCACGCTGCGCGACCGCCCGCCCGCCTGGCCCATCCGTGCCGCTGTCCACGCGGCCGACCCGAAGTGACCCGCCAGTAGACCCGGCAACCAGATGTCGGCGTCCAGGGTCGGGAAGTGGAGGCCGAAGCCATCGGCGTCCAGCTCGACCGCGGCCAGATCGGCGACCGTGGCCGACTCCAAACCCTGCACGTCGGCGGAGCGGAACGCGACGGTTAGGCCGGTGTTCAAGGCGACCATCACCATTCGCAACCGCTTGTCGTACCGCGCGGCGGTCGCGTGCGGTTCAGTTTCCGTGCGGACCCGCGCCTGTTCGACGGCGGCCTCGTATTCACCCGGTTCGAGTTCAAGGGTATCCATGGATTTTTCCCCACGCCTTGCATAGTTCGGCAAGGTGTTGTTGAAGGACGGCTTTGATCTTTGTCAGTTCGGTGGGCGGCAACCGAGAATCGCGGACCGTCGGTGGTCCTTTTGGGCCATTCAACTCGAAAATGGCTCGCCCTTGCGGTCCGATGACGTAAACATGTGCAGGGCGATGATCATTGGTGTAGATCGCCACGCGATAGGCGTCGACGCGCAGGACGGTCGGCATGGCGGGCAGTTTAACAAAAACCCAAACTGTTGGGTATTTTTTGAAGCGCCCAAGTCGCGGCGGTTGTTCACAGAAACAGTGGATAACCGCCGCCCAACCGAGACAAACCTCCTGCCGAAATATTGGCTTAGCGCCACCGGTCGGGTTGTATAAAAACTAATCTCGATCTATCTTTTTTCTTGTTTTCACATCGCCGAACACACCCCCGACAGCATGCGGCAGTTCCACCCGAGCGTGTTACTACCCGCCATTGACGCCAGAATCCAAGCGCCGTCCAAAAAGTGATCACGCGCAACCGAGGGCGGCTTCGGCGTCCGCCAGTTCCTCCAAGCGCCGCCCGTAGCCGCATTGCTCGATCAGCTTGCGGGCGGCGGCGAGATCGGCTCGCGGACTGCCCCACGGGTACGGCGTCGCGGCGTGGAACAGCCGGGCGCGATGCAGGTGGATGTCGGCCAGAAACAGGCGCATCAGGCCGCGTTCGGCGATGGCCCAGGCTTCGTCAAGATCAGCCTGAGCGCTGTCGGAACCGCTGCACGCGCCGAGGAGAAACCGCAGCCAGGCGCGGGTGAGGAGGCCGCGAGGAAGGTCGTCCATGTTGCCGGAGCGGCGGAGGCCGGCCACGGCCTGTTCCACGTCGGGCCGGGCACGGCCGACGTCGGCAGCGGTCAGGATTGCCTCATACAGCGCGGCCCGACCCAAGCTGAGGTGGTTTATAGCGAAGTCGAGGAGCGAAGCGCCAGCGAAGAATCCCTCGGCCCACTTGAGCGTCTGCGCCGTGCGCTCGGAGACGGTGCGGCAGGCTTCGGCAAAGCCCTCGCCCCCGACCCCGCTCCCGGCGGGCGCGGGGAGAACGGCTCGCCATGCGGCGCGCTCGGCGGCGGCGAGCAGCAGGTCGCCATACCGGAAGCCTCGCACCGAGTAGAGCAGCGGGTAGGCGGGCTGCCGTTCGACCTGCATCCGCTCGACCTCGCGGAACAGCGCCTCCGCCTCGACCCAGCGGCCCGCTTGGTGCAAAGCGTCGGCGTGGGTCGTGCGTGTTCGGATATAGTTCTGCCAGTCGTCTTTACCGCTACGGTCGGCGTGGGTCACGGACTGCGCGGCGTCCGCCACCGCCCCGGCCACCTCACCCAGCGTCAATTCGAGCTCGCTCAGGTTGCTGGCGCGGATGGCAGCTTCTTTCCAATCTTTCGCTTGAACTCCCATCTTCACGCCAGCCCGCATCGGTTCGAGAGCTTCGGTCAGCCGACCCAAGGCGCGCAAGTTGAAGGCGGCGACGGCCAGCAGCCACGCTTGATACGCTTCCGAGAGCGCGGGCGAGACACGCCGCCAGGGGTGTTCGAAAAAGCAGGCAACAGCGCCTAAGTCCGAACCGAACGCGCCGAGTTTTCTGACGCTGTAGTATTCATCGCGCCGCAGGATGCGGTCGCTGTAAACCTCGCCGCACGCCGCTTGCTGCATTCCCGCCAGACAGCCATGGGCCACAGCCTGATAGAGTGGTTGGAGGTCTTCGAGGGTGGGTGCGGCTTTCTGGTCCGACGTGCTCGCGCACAGGTGTTCGTACAATCGCCGATGGGCCGCGCGCCAAGCGGCGGTGTTCTTCTCACGCAGTTGTTGGGCGAAATAGGCCCGGAGGTGTGGATGCGCGTCAAGCGCAATCAGCGCGCCGGTAGCGTCGTCGCGGTTCACCTTGAGCAGGCGCGCGGCTTCGAGGCCGCTCAGGCAGAATGCCCAGTCGTCCTCGGCCAGCCCATCCAGCGGTTCGGTCAGGCCGGCGATGGGTTCGCGCCGCAGCGCTGCCAGACACCCGGCGTCAGCGGACCGGTCGAACAAACCCATAAGCCGCAGCACGGCCACTTCGCATTGGCCTTCCTCACCGCCGTCGCGCAACAGCCAGTGCTCGTAAGCCGCCATCGTTCGCAAGGCGTGGCCGCCGTCGATCTTGGCGTCAGCTTTCTCGAACTCCACACAGTCGCGCTTACGGATGTCGCCGCCAAAGGCGCGATGCAAGAACCCGCCGAGCAAGGTCAGGGTGAGGGCGTGGCCTTTCACGTCCTCGACCAGCGTTTCGAATTCCCGCGCTGCACCGCACACGCCGAGTTTCTTGAGCAGATCAACGCCAGCGGCGCGGGACAAGCGGTGCAACGTTACTTCCGGCGCAACAGACACGCCACGTAGCTCGTAAATTGAATAGCGAGTGGTGACGAGGCACAAACCCCGGTTGTGTTGCGCCAAGCCCCTGAGCAGCGCGATGAGGCCCTGATCCTTGAGTTCACCCGGCGTGGGTGAAGTGGGCGCGTATTGCAACGGTTCGAGGCCATCGAGAATGAGCAGGCTCTTGCGCTGGCCGACAACACGGGCGAGACGCTGGCCTTTCTCGAACGCGCCGGCGTTGCTGGCGGCGAATGCCTTATCCGCATCGTCGCCGAAGAAGGTCAGGGCTTCCTTGAGGAACACGTCCGAGGACGCGGCTGACTGGTCGCGCGTGCCCTGGCTGTAGAAGCTCCACGCAAACGCGGCGTTGCAGCCGGGCCAGTCTTGGGCGGACAGCTTGACGGCCCAGTAGGCAACCAGTGAGGTTTTTCCTTCGCCGCCCAGCGCGACGAAAGTGAGAACACGGGGGCGGTTCGGCCCGCCGCTTTGCACCTTGGCCCAGGCGTCGTCAAGGAGCTGGGTTTCGGCTTCGCGGCCGATCAGCTCGGCGGGGGCATATTTGAGGATGCGGGAGAGGTCGGTTTTCGGGTTGCCGGGCAGGCGCACATTCTCAGACCCGTTAGGGTTCTTTGGTGGGTTCTCTCCGAGTGTATTGCGGATAAAACGCAGCACGCCCGCATAGACATCGTGCTCACGGTTTGGCGGCTTGACCAGCGTCAAATGGTCATCGTCCACGTCGCGGACGGTGTGGCCGGCAATACCCGGATTGGCCGACGCACGGGGCACCACCAAGCCAAGAGGAAGCGGCCGCCAATACCAGCGGGCTTTGTAAAGCCCGACGTTCTCCGCATAGCTCAAGACGGGAATCGAGTGGTTGCGATGCCATTCGATGAATTCGTCGTGCAAGATATCCAGCGGTTGGGCGTTAGCTCGCATCTCCTGCACATGGGACTGTCTGCCGCCAAGTGGTGTGCAAAGCACGCCAGCGGCATCGGCAAAAGCTGAACCTCGATGCGGCGTCGCGCAGAAGACGATACCCCGAATCGTGCTGACGATCCGCTTGCGGTCGGGGTCGGGAAGCGTTTGGCTGCCAACGATGAGGGACTTCACGACCAAGCCACCCATGCTGTGCGTGACGAAGAACAACGGTTGCGCGCCGAACCCAGCGTCAGCCAATTTCTGGGCGAGGTTCCCGGCTCGCATATCAACGATCATTCCCGGCTTGCCGAGTTTCGTGATCCCAGCAGGATAGCCGACCGTCCAAATGCCACAATCCGGGAGATCTTCGCCCAAGGCTTCCGGCCAGAAAAAATGTCCCGGTTTCTCCAGCTTGCCATGTCGCCAAGTGCTGTGCGACGCACCGCCTAAACCGTGGACGAACACGATGTCCGCGCGCCGGTCAGGGCGGGTGGTATTGGCTATGCGATGTAATCCCTCAACATCTAGCGTCACGAGTCATGCTCCTTGATATTGCTCTGCGGCTTCGAACCCATGTCGGATAGGTCTTTACCCTCGGAAAAAGCTCAGGCTCTTTTAACGGTCAGCGCCCGCGCTGACTCGGTAAGCGTACAGGTTTACTTTTCCTGTCACAATTCGCTGAACTTGTGAGACAAGCGGCCGAAATCTGCCGCGAAAACCGTCGGGGTTTCCGGGTCAGATTGAAGACCCGACGAGTCGGCACAGGGATGTGCCGGCGAGGAAGGGTCCCTCCCACGCGCTACAGGGACGTTCCCACTAGCTGAACCCACATCTACATAGACATATACAGCGCTTGAAATCGCCCCGACCCGTCAAGGGGTTGCGAGAGGGCGAGTAAGCCTGTAGGCTTACCGAGTAAGTTCTACAGCTTACCGAGTTATCTCTACAGATTACAAAATCGAGGGAGAAGGGATGAAAAAACGAAAAATCATCGGTTGCGTGGACGAGCACGGCGAACTTCACCAGGGGATTCCGGTATTCTGTCGGACCAAGATCCACAGCCCCTACGGTGAAAGTTGGATGCAGATCAACCAGCATTTCCTCGAAGAGTTCGCCGCCCGGCGCGATGTCGGACTGGAGGTCTACCGGGTCTTCATGTACCTCAACGCCCGTCTCGACTTCCACAACATCATCCGCGTCCCGCAAGTTGAAATCGCCAAGGCCCTCGGGATGCACAAGCAGTCCGTCCACAAGGCGGTCAAGAAACTGGTCGATCTCGGCATTCTGATTCCCGGACCGGTCGCCAGCGCTTGGCGGCTCAACCCGCAAGCCGGCTGGAAGGGCAAGGTTGTCGATCTCCGGGAAGCCCAGCGCCAGCAGCTCGAAATCGTCAAGTGATTCCGGTCGGGACCGAACGGCGAAAAGCCGGATCGGACGACCCGCCGAGTTCGGGGAGTCCAAACCCACATCTACATAGACATATAGGGCATTTAAAATCGAATTTATCGATCAATGGTTTGCAAGGGGAATACTAATCATATATGATTATTTAATAATCATATATGATTAGTATCGAGGATCAGGCATGAAGAACTCCAAGCTGGTAGGATATGTCGATGATCAAGGGGAACTACATCAGGGAGTCGTTCCAGTTCTCTGCGGTCGAAAGCTAAAAGGTCCTTATGGGAGTTCTTGGATGCAGGTTAACCAGCAGTTTCTTGAGGAATTTGCGTCCAGGAAGGATGTCACTGGCGAAGTCTTGCGTGTCTTCTTGTACCTGAACGCCCGCCTGGATTTCGAGAACATCATTCAGGTCCCGCAGACCGAAATCGCCGAACGACTCGGGTTACAACCTCAAAACGTCCATCGCGCCATCAAGCAGCTCGAAGCGCTAGGCGTCATCATCCGTGGCCCCAAGGTCGGTAGGTCGAGCAGTTGGCGGCTCAACCCGCAAGCCGGCTGGAAAGGCAAGGTCGTCCACCTCCGGGAAGCCCAGCGCCAGCAGCTCGAAATCGTCAAGTGATTCCGGCCGGAACCGAACGGCGAAAAGCCGGATCGGACGACCCGCCGAGCCCGGGGAGCCCGGGGAGCCCGAACATAGCCCTATACGGAGCCGGAGATCGCCCCGACCCGTCAAGGGATTGTCAGGAGGAAAGTAATCTGTGGAGATTACCGAGTAATCTCCACAGATTACAAAAACGAAAATCATCGGTTGCCTGAATATCGCAATTGACCTTCGAACCCGATGACCGTGAATGATGGGCTCGCTCTAAAGCCCGAAGAGCCTTCTGAGCCATGATTTTTTCGCGCTCCCTGCCTTTGGTCCATTGGCAAGCAAATAATCCCCCAATGCCTTGTCGCTTTTTATGATGTGTTCAGTCAGCCATTGCTTGAGGAAAAACAAAAGGTCGTAGCTTGAGGCGTCGGGATTTTTCTCGTATTTACTGACATAGTCCTTGACCTTCAGAATCAGGTCATGATGCTTCTTTTTGTGCGCTTCGACATCGGGATACCCGGCGATACTCATCACACTCTCTTCGGTGGTGAAATGCACCCGGGTATACTCGACCAACTGATTGATTACCTCCCTTCTGGTTTCTTTTCCCCAACCCCCATGGATCGCCGTATTCAATTTATTCAGCATCTTGATCAATTCTTTATGCTGATCATCGATCTCGGTGACACCCACACTCAACGCGTCCGACCATTCGACGAATTCGGACGATCCACCCCCTGATCCTCTTGCGCTGGGTACTGAATCGATCAACCTTTTCGAGCGTTCGATAGATGCCAACATGGTTCCAGCCCTCCCGTATGACACGACGTGAAAAGCGGCGACAACGTGACGGATATGCGCATCGATCTGGCGCCGCCAAACGCTGCCCGGCATGGATATCGAGCCGAGGAGTCTTCCAAGTAGGGTTACGGTTTGGATCGGATGAGGGGCGCGGCCAAAAGCCTATGTTCCAAAACCAGAAAAGTATCTTTCTAGGCTGAGCCACGATCCCCGCCCGCGATCCGGCGCCCATCCCCGCGTCCATCCACCCTGGTCAATGACTCTCCATAAATCCGGTGGGATCACCGTTCTGCCGTGCCGTGGACGCCCGAAATATGCCAGCTATCCGTGAGTGCAAGCAGACAACCTTATGGATTACTGTAAATAATGGTTGATAATGTCATTATTACAAGGCGTTTTGAGTTGAAGCACTTTAATTTCTTGAGAACCGCCTCGACGCCCATCCATCGCGCTTGAGGGTAAATACTCACTAATATTGTTGATTTTATTAACTTATCTCCAATCAATGAAGGTATTGAACGACGCGGACGCAGGATGTGACA
>JAVMKH010000076.1:0-5200 GCA_031732935.1 Candidatus Contendibacter sp. | reverse complement strand
GCGCCACGCCCTTCGATGAAATGTTTGAAACCGGGTTGATCTCCTGCTCCTTCCAGCCAGCGTTGTAACAGCCCATCCTCGCCCCAAATGGCCGTTTCCAGAATACTATCGTCGACGGATAGCGCTAAAACCCACAGTGCTGTCAGAGTTCGGCGAGACGCATCATCCTGGATAGTTGCCAACCAAGCAGGCCGTTCCTGACCGATGTGCTGTAATAATATCTGCTCCCTTTGAGCATAATCCGGTAGCCCTGTCTTTTTACCAGTCGGGGCGTTTAGATTGAGCAGCAAAACAAGATGTGCTGCTTTGCGCAAAGCGGTGCTGGCATCGGATTTAAGTTCATCCAGCATTGAATAAGGTGAGACTAGTGCTCCCGACATGCGAGGCCAACGTGGTGCAAGACCCGACACGCCCATTAACGAATCCAGCATAACCGTGACCTGCGCCTGTAAATCTGCTTTTATCAGAAATAATCGACCCACTTCTCGCAATGGCAAGTCAGCTAGAAAATCCTGTAAGTCTTGATGTGTTGGCTGCCCATTATAAAGTGCGGGCAACCCCCGATTAGAGATGACCAATTCCAGTTGAAAAGGTAAATCGCTGCACAACTTGCGCAACGCCCTGTCAACAATCTTTTCAAACTCTGCTATCGGCAGCAGCATGAACAGACGTCCATCGTGGTGAATCTCAATAAGTGGCAATACGCCCGTCAGACGGAAGCTAAACTTGGATAGCAACCGCTGCAATTCATCGAGCAGGAAGGGATGATGTGGATCAAACAAGTCGAGAATGCGCCAGTGCCGGAGTAGATCGGTGTGTAGTGTCTGCACCTTGCCCAAGTGACTCAACACACCGGTCAGGCCACCTTTCTCTGGATCAGACGACAGCCAAATGCCGTCCAATTTATCGGCCAAGGCAATATATCCCATCAATGAATCATAATTCCTTGGCGGTAATTCAGCGGGAGGGCTGCGGTGACGCTGGGTGTCCTCCACCAGTTCGATCAGGTAGCGTATTTGTTCGGCGCTCAGTTTTTCTGGCGCTAGAAATTGCGCCAACCTATATCGCTCGACCGCATTTTCAATCTCGTCGAGTGGCAAGCGGGTATTACGCTCCAGTTTTAGCAGTTTGTCCAAATCATGCAGAAATGCGATGATGGCAATCACTCGCAGTCGTTTTTCCAGTATTGAAGCATCCATTTCGGGGTTCTGACCCAGCTTGTCCAAGGCATACAACAGCAGTGCGCCGCGCGTTACCGAAAGCAGGTGATCCAGCAGGGTCACGTTAGTATTCAGTTCGTACCTTTTCCACTTCTCGGGGTTTTTATCCCAACCCCCTTTACCACTAACCGCCATCAAGCGAAGTACGCGCGGGTCGATATGCGTTCCCTTATCGATCCGCCTGCGAGATTCATCCGATAGAGCGCCAACCCGCTCCTTCAGTACACGGTCTTCGACGATTCGCCGCAGAAAATCGCTGTAAACATCTCCGGCGAGCTGGGTCGCTTTTTCCATCCACGCATTCATCGCCTGATCCCCCGTTCCAGCAAACCGATGCAACCAAACCCATTGCGGGTTTTCTCGCCCAAGCCGGCATACCAGGCCAGCCGCAAATCTTCTTCACGTCCGGCCAGTACCAGCGGCGCTTTCATGCCGATCACGAACGCTGGTCCCTTGGGCGTCTGCTTGAGCTTGACCAGCACGTCATGGCGAGGGTTGGCGCGCAGATATAATGGGTCCGCTTGAATCTGGAGTTGCACCGGTCGCCCTGCCAGTCTGGACAGACGTTGCGAAAGGGCAGGAGACAAGTCCACTTGATTGAGGTGGTTGTGCCAGCGCCTGTTGTCGTTGCCCAAGTCACTGACCGCCAACGGCGATAGCATCAATACGCCCAGTGCGCCCTGTTGCGGCGGGATGGGGTCGGGTTCCGGGATCATCTCGGCTTGACTGAAATCCACCAGTTCGGCGGTGCTGGCGCGCGCATAGCGCACTTGAGCCGGATCGAGGCGCTGGAGATACCGTGCTAATTCAGGGTCCGGTGTCGCCACAACCAGGGTATGAACGATACCTTGATCTTTTCGGCGTCCGCCGATGGCGGCGAAAGTCCAGGGACGGGCTTGTACTCCCAGCACCTGTTCGATGGTGGCGCCCGCTGCCAGCCAAGCGTTGATCAACGCATCGTGCAAGAGGTCTTGGTAACGGTAGGGCGCGGCTTGCCCTTGGGGAAGGCGGAGACGAATACGGTGCATGGACTTTCCTCGGCAAAATTGCTACAAGGAAAGCCTAGATATTATTTCAAACTATAGCAACTATGTACCTGTCATGAAAAATGACACGTTTGAGCGTTTCGCCTACCTCGAAACCCAACTATACTGGGGCGGGGGTATCACGGCCGGAGAATTGGGGCAAGCGTTTAACTTGGCGCGACAGACCGCACAAGGCGTGATCGACCGCTATCGGCGCTTACACCCGGAGAGTATGGAATTCTGCCCCAACAGAAAACGCCATGTGGCGCGATCAGGCTTCGAGCCGCATTATGTCCGCAGGGGAGCCGGTGAATTTCTGGATTATCTGCGCGGCGAAGAAATGATTGCCCACTATCGGGATATCGAGGGTTGGAGTTCGCTTTCACTCCATGACGCAGATCGTCTTCTCCGTCCCAAGTTGCGCCGCGAACCGATTCATATTGTATTGTCGGCTTTGCGAAAACAGCGCGTGGTTACGATTGAATATCAATCCAGATTTAGAATCCTAACTCGCGAATTTTCACCCAATCACTTGATTTTCGCCGACAATCGATATCATGTGCGCGGTTATTGCCATGTGACCCAGGAATTCCTGGATTTCGTGCTGTCCCGTATCGTTCATGCTGAACCATCATCCGCGGAGTGGTTTTCGTCCCATGACGATGAGGGATGGAACCGGATCGTCAAACTACGGTTCAGAGTCAATCCGCAACTTCCTGAAGAGGCACGGCAAGCACTGAGTTGGGATCATCCAATGAATTCTGATGGTTGTTGGGTTATCACCTGTCGTCAAGCCATGGCGTATTATGTCAGGCGTGAATTGCTCGCAAAGGATGGTCAATACGATTGTTCGCGCTGGCTTGAATGCTAGCGCGATGGTGGGTGAGCCATTCCCAAAAACCTCCCTCCCCGGCGATGGGGAGGGTTCGCTGGGAATGGTCGGAGTGGGGAAGCGATAGGCTTGTGGGGGGAGATGGGCGGGTGAGAAGGTATGGCCCGCGCCGGCCGTCTACTTCTCCTCCAGCGTGTCTTGCGCCAATTCCGCGATCGTGTTCATGTCGATGTTGCGGCGCTTCTGGATATTCTTGCCCTCGACCAGATACACGATGTGCTCGGCGATGTTCTTGCAATGATCGCCGATTCGTTCCAGCGCCTTGATGATGAACACCACATTGATGGCGTGGCCGATGGTGCGGGAGTCTTCCATCATGTAGGTGATCAGCCGCCGTAGCGCCGATTGAAATTCCTGATCCAGTTCGTCGTCGCTGTTAATGATGAGCAGCGCCTTCTCCACGTCCAGCCGGGCGAGCGCATCGAGACTGTCGTGCAGCATGTCGGCCGCCAGTTTGGCCATCGGCGTCACGTCCCGCAGCAGTTTGGCGCTGGGCGGGCTGCTGGCGCCGTCGTAAATCTGAAGGGTCATCCGGGCGATTTTCTTGGCTCCGTCGCCGATCCGTTCCAGATCGGTGACGGTATTGGCCAGCGACATGATCATCCGCAGGTCGCTGCCGAGCGGCTGGCGCAGGGCGATCATGCTGACGCAATCCTCGTCGGATTTGACCTGCATGCCGTTGATCAGCCGGTCGCGCGCGATCACCTCGCGCGCGGCGCCCAGGTCTTCCTCGCTCAGCGCCGCGACGGCGCGCTTGATCTGATCCTCGGCCAGCCCGCCCATTTCCAGCACCATGTTGCGGAGGTTGGCCAGTTGAATGTCGAACTGCTTGACGGTATGAGCATCGTGACTGATGGGCATCGTCGGGTACTCCGGTCGTATCGCGAGTCGGGAATCGAGGTCAGCCAAAGCGGCCGGTGATGTAGTCCTCGGTCAGTTTGTGCTTGGGATTGGTGAAAATCTGATCGGTTTCCCCGACCTCGATCAGATCGCCCAGGTGAAAATAGGCGGTGCGCTGCGATACGCGGGCCGCCTGCTGCATCGAGTGGGTGACGATGATGATGGTGTAATTCTCTCGCAGTTCGTCGATCAGTTCCTCGATCTTGGCGGTGGCGATGGGGTCCAGCGCCGAGCAGGGTTCGTCCATCAGGATGACTTCGGGATTGACCGCGATCGCCCGGGCGATGCACAGCCGCTGCTGCTGGCCGCCGGACAGGCTGGTGCCCGGTTCGTGCATCCGCTTTTCCACTTCCTTGATCAGCCCGGCCCGTTCCAGGCTGGCACGCACCAATTCGTCCAGTTCGACCTTGGTGTTGACCATGCCGTGAATCCGTGGCCCGTAAGCGACGTTTTCGTAGATGGACTTGGGAAAAGGGTTGGGTTTCTGGAACACCATCCCGACCCGCGCCCGCAGTTGCACCACATCAATGCTCTTGTCGTAAACGTCGTCGTCGTCGAGTTTGATCTGCCCGGTGACGCGGCAGGAAACGATCGTATCGTTCATCCGGTTCAGACAGCGCAGGAAGGTGGACTTGCCGCAGCCGGACGGGCCGATGAAAGCAATGACTTCATTGGCGCCGATATCCAGACCGACATTCTTGATTGCGTGTTTTTCGCCGTAGCGGACGTTGACGCCGCGGCAGACCATTTTGGGATTGTCCACCGTGATCTTGCCGACGGTTTGCCGGTTGTTGTAGTCCGTCACTTCAACGCTGGACTGCTTGCGGGGAGCGGCATCAGCGTTTTGATCCAGGGCGATCTTGGTTTCGAGTGCGGTCGTGCTCATGACGGAGTGAATCCTTAGGTTTTGATGGGCGCGCGGTCGGAGCGCTTACCAGCGCCGTTCGAAGCGCTTGCGCAGGACGATGGCCAAGCCATTCATCAGAATCATGAACGCGAGCAAGACCATGATGGCGGCCGAAGTCCGTTCCACGAACGCCCGTTCCGGCAGATCGGACCAGAGGTAGATTTGCACCGGCAGCACGGTGGAAGGGTCCATGAAACTGTTGGGAACGTCCACGATGAAGGCGACCATGCCGATCATCAGCAGCGGCGCCGATTCG
>JAVMKH010000075.1:0-28092 GCA_031732935.1 Candidatus Contendibacter sp. | reverse complement strand
GCCCGATGACCACCAGGAGCCGGTCGGAGACGCCGTGCACGATGGCGCGCACGTTGTGGCGGGTCTCCGAGATGAACGCTTCCACCGGCGTGTTCTTGATCGGAAAGAACTGAATCAGGTGCATGGGCGGTGGCAACGGCATGATGTTCTCGATGCGCTGGTCATCGGTCGCCGAGGTGCGGTCGGTCAGCGGGGACGCCAATCCGTCATTAAGGAAATCAGTCATGATCTGAGCATCTCTTGGCAAAAAGAATTCGGTGTTGCGAGCGGGCACTGGGCCATCATATTGCCTTGGAGTTTATTTTTCCCATAATCGCGGATTTAAGGGTAGGCGCGTCAGTAACCCGTCGATCAAACGATCAGCCGGCCCAGGGCCTCAAGCAGGTTCTCACGCAGCGTTTCGATTTCCCCGAAGCGCGCCAGCGCCAGGGCGCCGCCACCCCGTTGCTTGAGTTCGATCAGTTCGGCCGCTGTCCGGTGAAAGCCGTCATGCAGCGGCACAATGTCCGCGTAGGCGGGATGGGCGGTCTCGCCCGCCTCGGCCGTTGCGTCGAGCCAGCGCCCGAGTTTGCAGTGATGGCTGTCCACCAGCGGCGGATGGGCTTTCTGGTCGTTCAGGTAGCGGTACAACGCCCGAACCCAGGCGCGATGTTCAACCATGGCGAGCAATACGGGCCGCGCCTTGCGCGCGATCCGCGCGGTGGCGCCCCATGAGACCGGCGGGCGCCACCGCGCGAGCCATGCGGGGATGCGCGCCGCCGACATGGGCCGGGCAATGGCGTAGCCCTGGCCCAGTTCGCAGCCCAGTCGCAGCAGCATTTCCCCGTGCATCTCGCTTTCCACGCCCTCGGCGATCACCGCGCGCTGGAAAGCGTCGGCCAGGCCGATGACGCCCTCCAAAATGGCCAGATCGTCGGGGTCGTCGAGCATGTCGCGCACGAAGCTCTGGTCGATCTTGAGGGTCTCGACCGGCAGGCGTTTGAGGTAGGTCAGCGAGGAGTAGCCGGTGCCGAAATCATCGAGCGAGAACCGGATGCCGAGCGCCCGACAGGCATCGATCATCTCGGAGATACGGTTCATGCCTTCCAGCGCGCTGGTTTCGACGACTTCCAGTTCCACATCGCCGGGCCGCGCCGTGGGGTGACGGGCCAGGGCGGCGCGCAGTTTGTCGATGAAATCCGCTTGTTCCAGTTGCAGGGGATCGACGTTGACGCTGACCGGTAGCGTCCATCCCGCCGCGCGCCAGGTAGCGTTCTGGGCGAGCGCGGTCTCGATCACCCAGTCGCCCAACTCGATCATCAGGGCATGGTTTTCGAGCACCGGCAAGAAGGCGTCCGGGAACAACAGCCCGCGTTCGGGATGCCGCCAGCGGAGCAACGCCTCGGCGCCGATCACATGGCCTTGACGCAGGTTGACCTTGGGCTGGTAATGGAGCACGAACTCCCGATTGGCCAAGGCTTCCCGAAGGCGCTCAAGACTTTCGTGGCGACCACGCAGGTCGCGGTCATGCGCGGCGTCGAACAGGTGATAGCGGTTCTTGCCGGCGAGCTTGGCCTGGTACATGGCTTGGTCGGCCTGGCGCAGCAACTGGTCGGCGTCGATGGGTTCCGCCTGCGGATAGACGCTGACCCCCAAGCTGACCGAGACCTTTAGCGTTCCGGTCTCGTCGTGCAGGGGCGCGGCGACCGCCTCGCGCAGCCGGTTCAGCAAGGGCAGGCAGGTGGCGACGTCCGGCAGATCCACCCATACCGCGACAAACTCATCGCCCCCCGGGCGGGCCAGGGTATCGCCTTCGCGCATGGCGTGTCTCATGCGGTGGGCCATCGCCACCAGTAGCCGGTCCCCGGCGTCGTGGCCCCAGTTGTCGTTGATGGTCTTGAAGCCGTCCAGGTCGAGGTAGGCCACGGCTAGCTGCTGGCCGCGCCGCGCCGCCTGCGCCATGGCCTGGCGCAGGCGGTCGGCGAGCAGGACGCGGTTGGGCAGGCCGGTGAGCGCGTCGTGGTGGGCGATGTATTCCAACTGGCGCTGGTGGGCCTTCTGCGCGCTGATGTCCGAAAACAGCGCGACGTAGCGTTGCACCCGGCCATCGGGGTCGCGCACGGCGCTGATGGCCAGCAGCTCGGCGAACACTTCGCCGCTCTTGCGTCGGTTCCAGACCTCGCCGGCCCAGCTTCCCCGGCTCTGAAGCGACTGCCACATCTCGGCATAAAACGCCGCGTCCTGCCGCCCGGACCGCAGGATGCGCGGGTTTTGCCCGAGCACCTCCTCGCGGCGGTAGCCGGTGATGCGGGTGAAGGCCGCGTTGACATCGAGGATGACGCCCGCCGGGTCGGTGATCATGATGCCTTCGTTGGCGTGTTCGAACACGCTGGCGGCTTGTTTCAGTTGGTCTTCCGCTTGTTTGCGCTCGATGGCGGCGCCAACGATGCCGGCCACGGTTTGGAGCATGACCAATTCTTCGGCCGACCAGGCGCGCGCTCCGCGCACGCTGTCGAAGCCGATAAAACCGGTGAGAGCGCCGCGGGTGCCGTACAAGGCCATGGTGACCAGCGACTGTATGCCTTGCCGCTGACATTCGGCCCGTTCCGCCGCCGCCTCGGGCGGCAGGTCGCCAACCCGGGAGATAGATGTCAACCCCGCGCTCAGTAGTTGCTCTTTCCACCAGGGCAGCGTATCGACGGGGCAGTCCTGGAGAGGCTTGATCCGGGGCGTCACGCCCGCCGCGCACCATTCGTGGGTATTGCGCGCGTGGCTGAGATCGTCGGAGAACCGAAAGATGTAACCGCGATCCACTTCGAACAGGTGGCCCAGGCGTTCCAGACATTGGTCGAGCGCGACGTCGATCTCCGCATCGGTGCTGGCGGCCGCCAGTTCGGTGGCGGCCCCGGCGGCGATGCGCTGGAAAGCCAACTGGCGTTGCGTGCGTTGCTCGGCGGCGCTGCGCTGGATCTCCGAAGCAACACGGTCGATGAAGAGTCGAAGCAGCGAAGGGGCCAGCCTGGCAAAATGGCTCCCCAATGGATGACGCCCCAGGGTGATCAGAATGCCCAGCGGTCGCCCTTGCTTGTCGAACAGGGTAGCGCCGACGTAAGTTTCGATGCCCATGTCGACCAGCAACGGATCCCGCGGAAACAGCGACCGCGCCGCCTTCGGATAGCAGGCAACCCCCTCGTTCATTACCTCGGCGCAGGGAGTGCCGGCCAGTTCATAGGTAAACGGAGTGATCGGTTGGCCGTCGGCCCAGCCGTCGATAACGGTTACGCTGTTGGCGTCCTCATGAAGCAGGCCGACGCAGGCGTAATGCGTGCCCAGCGTCTCGGTCAGTAGCCGGCCGACGCCGCGATGGAAGTCGCCGCCGCTCAATCGAGCCAGATTGCCGTTGATGGCGGCGAGCGCCCGTGCGAAGAACCGGTGCTCCAGCACATTGCGCACCCGCGCCTGCACCACCGGCACGATCACCGGCGTGGCGATGAAGTCGTCCGCGCCCAGCGCGAGGCCGCTCACCTGGGTTTCGGCGCGATCGTCGGCGGTCACCAGGATGACCGGGGTCTCGCGCCCCCAGTCGCTCTGGCGCAAACGCCGCAGCGTTTCCAGGCCGTCCATCTCCGGCATTATCACGTCAAGCAGAATGAGGTCGGGCGAGAGATCCTTGGCCAGGGCCAGTCCGCTGGCTCCGGAAGTGGCGATGGACAGTTCGTACTCGTCGGCCAGCGCGCGCGCCAAGGTGTTCAGGTTGGCCGGCTGGTCATCGATGAGCAAGAGTTGGGCTTTTGGCGACATCAGGCCAAGGCTCCTGGGGCAGGGGGTGTGGCCGCGAGCCGCGCCAGGGCGTCGCGGGCTTGCTCGAAGCGGAACGCTTGTACGTCGGAGCGGATGGCCGCCAGTGGGTCGGCCAGCGTCGTGCCGGTGACCCGCGCCTCCAGTTCGGCGAAGCGGTCGAGGGCGTCGAATTTGCCCTGCTCCAGTAAGGGCAGCAGAGCTTGGATCCGGTCGCGAACGGCCGGCCAGTCCAGCGGCCGGGGAGGCGTCTCTGGCGCGGGAATTTCGGGTGGGTCGGTTTCGGCGACCGGCAGCCACTTGGCCAGCGCGGCGACCAGGTCGGCCATGGCCACCGGCTTCGCCAGGTAATCGTCCATGCCGGCGTTCAGGCAGCGGGCGCGGTCTTCCGGAAAGGCGTCCGCCGTCAGGGCGATGATCGGCAGGCGGGGACGCCGCTGGGCCTGCTCCCAGGCGCGGATGCGCGCGGTGGCGGCGTAGCCATCCAGGACCGGCATTTGCAGATCCATCAGGATGGCGTCGATCGGGTCCGCCTCGGTTATCACCGCCTCGACCGCCCGCTGGCCGTTTTCAACCGTTCGGGTGGCGAGTCCCCTGTTCCGCAACATGGTCTCGACGATCATCTGATTGACCGTATTGTCCTCGGCGATCAGTACCCGCCCCGTCAGGCGCGGCGACCGCGCCGACTCCGCCGGTGGGGACGCGGCGCGCGGCGGCGCGCGGCTGTCGCCCGCGTCCGGCGGCAGTTCGAGCAGGACCCGAAACCAGAAGCGGGAGCCCTGGCCCGGGACGCTCTCGACCCCAACTTCGCCGCCCATCGCCTGGGCCAAGCTGCGCACGATCGATAGCCCCAGGCCGGTGCCGCCGAACTGGCGAGTGGTGGAGTTATCAAGCTGGCTGAAGGGTTGGAACAGCAGCGCCTGCTGATCCGCCGCGATGCCGATCCCAGTGTCGCGCACGGCGAATTCCAGGAGCGTGTCGACGCCTTGCGTTTCCACTACCCGCGCCTCGATGCACACCTCCCCTTGCGCGGTGAACTTGATGGCGTTATTGACCAGGTTGGTCAGCATTTGCCGCAGCCGGTGTGAATCGCCCAGATAACGGGGTTCGCCGGGACCTTGCCAGCGGGCGCTGAGCTTCAGTCCCTTGGCCCGCGCCATCCCGCCGAACAGTATCTCGGTCTCCCACAGGATTTCGGCGGGGGCGACGATGCCCGCGTCCAGCTCCAGTTTGCCGGCCTCGATCTTGGACAGATCGAGAATGTCGTTGAGCAAAGTCAGCAGCGATTGCCCGGCATGGAGAATGGTGTGGGCGTAGTTTTGAATTTGCGCCGCGCTTGGCGGGTCGGACAACAGCAGTTGCGCCATGCCGAGAATGCCGTTCATCGGGGTGCGCAGCTCGTGGCTCATGGTCGCCAGAAAACGGCTCTTTGCCACGCTGGCTGCTTCGGCGGCGGCCTTGGCTTCGGTCAGGGCAGCTTCGACGCGCTTGCGTTCGGTGATGTCTTCCTTGATGGCCAGAAAGCTGGTGGGGCGGTTTTTTTCATCGAGAATGGGCGCGATGGTGGCATGCTCCCAATACTGGGTGCCGTTTTTCCGTTTGTTGTGAAATTCCCCACGCCAGATACCGCCGGACTGGATGGTCTCCCAAAGTTCGACATATTCCCGCCCCGTGGTGTGGCCGGATTTCAGAATTCGCGGGTTTTGCCCGATAGCCTCGGCGATGGAATACCCGGTCGTTTCCTCAAATTTCGGATTGGCATACGTAATGTGGCCTTCAAGATCCGTAATGACGATGGTGGTGGGGCTCTGTTCGATGGCCAGCGCGAGTTGGCGAAGCTTGTCTTCCGCCCGCTTGCGGTCGGTGATGTCGATCAGCACTCCACGGGAGTAGATGCCGCCGTCCGGGCGTGGATCGGGCGCGGACTCTTCCAGGCGGAAGTAGCGCTGCTCGCCGTCGATCACCCCACGCCCCTCCCAGCGCAGGGGTTGCGGATCGCGAATCGTCGCCAGAATCGCCTCGATCAGACCCTGTCGGTCGTCGGGATGGATCCGCGCCAATAACGCTTCCGTGTGTATCCCGCGCCCGCCGTCAGCGGGGGGGGGCATGCCCAGCAGCTCAAAAAGCTTGGGGCTGATATAGTCGAAACGGATACCATCGAGATGTGGGCCGGTCGCGTGGGTGGCATACGTTCCCACCGGAATCAGCCGGGTGAGATTGGCGTAGCGTTCCTCGCTGACCCGCAGCGCGGTGTGTGCCCTGGCCAGCTTGCGGTTCCAGTAGAGCATCATGGCGACGATCAGCAGGCCCCCTCCCACCACCTGCCACAGTAGACGATAGTCCACCTGCTCAGTGAGGGTATGGCGGGTCCAGCGACGGTGAATCTCGTTGTGCTCCGCCTGCGTGATCGAGCGCGCCGCTTTGTCCATGCTGGCGAGCAGCTCCGGCCAGTCGTTGCGCACCGCCACCGAGATGGGGTAGGGGTAATCCAGCTTGCCGATCACCTTGAAATTAGGCAGTCGCTCGTTCAAGAACCGCGCCGAATGCTCTAGTGCCACCACAAAGGCGTAGATCTCGCCACGCTCCAAGGCGTCAGCGGCTTGGTTCTCTTCCATCTCCATCAGTCGCATCCGCGGAAAGTCGCGCCGCAACGTGGAGGTGATGGCCGCCCCGATCAATGTGCCGATGGGCTGGTCCTGAATCGCTTCGATGCCGCTGACAAAGGGTTTGTCGGATCGCGCAATCAAAACCTGAGTCACCTGGAAATAGGGATTGGTGAAGTTGAGATAGGTCTCCCGTTCGGGGGTACGCACCGCGCCGGAGATAAAATCGCAGCGCCGCTCGCGAGCGTACTCCAGGGTCTTGACCCAGAGATTTGTGGCATGATCGCTCTCCAACGTGGGCACCGCTTCAAACGCAACCCCCAGGCGAGCGCTGAACAGATCCAGGTAGTCTCGGAAAACGCCTCGGTGTTCGCCCCCCTCCAGGTAATCGAAGGGCGCCCACAGCGGATTGAAGCAATAGCGAAGGGTCGGGTGGGACGCCAACCAGGCCCGCTCGGACTCGCTGAGGTCAAGTGTTCCGACCCGCGCCGAACGCTCATCAAAGAAAAAGCCGCGCAGCTCGCCCCGGTCAATCAGGCCCTGTTGGCGGCGGATCAGCGCCGCCACCTCCTCGACGGCCTCCGCATAGACCGCGCCCACGGGTAGCGGCATGGGCCGGATCAGGTCGTGGGTGCGTTTGGCCTCGAAAAGTAGCGCCTCGCGCTCCTTGCGCTGGGACCACTGCCTGAGGATCAGATCCACCATCTCTTCCTTGTGCGCCAGGGCGTAGCGCCATCCCTCGCTGGTCGCCTCGATCAGGTTGCGCACCAGGATCGGATCCTGCTCGGCCCGCGCCTTGCTGGTGAAGAAGTAAACATCGCCGGTGCTGCGTAGATAGGAGGAAAGGTCGATGAGGTTGTAGTCGAACCCCTTCCGCTCAAGGTAGAAAGGTTCGTTGGAGTAGAAGGCGGCCATCGCATCCACCTCCCCGTTCAGTAGAGGTTCGGCATTGAAACTGTGGGGGATGACGGTGAAATCCTGGCCGGGGCGCAGCCCTTCAACCTCAAAGGCCAGGCGCATCAGTGGAGAGCGGAGATCCTTGGTGGAGATCATCAGCCGCCGGCCACGCAGGTCGGCTACCCGTTTGATGCCGGGGCGGGCGAGAATCACCAAGGGCATACGCTTGAAGTAGTTGGCCAACATGATGACTGGCGCGCCCTCCAGGCGAGCTTGAATCACGCTGGTGTCGGTAACGCCGAAGTCGGCTCGTCCAGCGAGTACCTCCGCCACCACATCGATTCCCTCGTGGTATTCACGCAGTTCCACCTCAAGGCCGCGCTGGGCGTAAAACCCCTGTTCGATGGCGGCGTAGTAACCCGCGAACTCGAATTGGTGTTTCCAGGGAAGTTGGATCGTCACCCGCTCCGGCCGCGCCTCGGCCCACAACGGGGCGAGCAGCAGGGCAAACAACAGGAGGCTGGTGCGTCCAACGCTCATCGGGCCGACCATTCGGTTTTGCGGCCGCGCGCACCTCGCGATCATCAGGGTTATCTCCGGGCAATGAATTCAGTGCATCGTCAGTAGCCTAGGATTTACGCACTGACAAAGTAAAAACCGGCGCGATCCGATCGGGACGGTATCACGGTAATGTCCTGAAAGGCGACGCATCCGTTCCTTTTGCCCGAGGATCGGCACCCGTCAAATCAACCCGGTCATGAGGCCGCCGCCGACCAGCGCCATCATGCCCGCCGCGATCCGCTGCACCGCGCGCAACGTGGCCTTTTGGAGTAGGCGCTTGCCGATCACCGCGCCCGCGAACGCGCACAAGACGGCCATCGCGACCGCCGGCATCAGTTCTCGCAACCGGCCGAAGTGGTCGACCAACAAGCCGACCCCGTAGACGATCAGCCGCGAGAAATCGACGATGACCGCCGAGACCGCGCCGGTCGCCACGAAGGCGTCTTTCGACAGGCCGGCCTTGATCAGAAAGGCCGAGCGCAGCGCCCCCTGATGGCCCGACAGTCCGCCGAAAAAGCCGGACAATGCCCCGCCCAGCGGCAAATACCGTGCCGGGATCGCCAGCGCCTGGACGCGCGGTGACAGCTCCAGTCCCACGAAAACGATGATCAGCAGTCCGACCAACGCCTTGACCACCGTAATTTCGTGCGCCGTGCCGGCCAAGTGATACTGGAGTAGGGGAGGCAACCGGTCGAACCCGGCCAGCAGACCCGCGCCGATAAAGGCGGTCAACGCGGCGGGCACGCCGAATCGGGCCACCACCCGCCAGTCCGCCTGGCGGGCCATCAGGCCAAATTTGAACAGGTTGTTGGCGAAATGCACGACCGCCGTGGCCGCGACGGCCAGCGGTGCTGGGAAGAACAACGCAAACGCGGGCATCAGGATCGTCCCTAGCCCGAACCCCGAGAACAGCGTCAAACTGGAGGTTAGAAGGGCGATGACGCCAATCAGAATGAGTTCCATGCGACCACCTTTAACCTTGAATCATGCGTAGTTCGCACCTGCCGATTTATCACACTTCCACGTTAACGCTACCGCGTTCGCTCTCGCCCCGACCGCGGATAGACGGGATTGGCGGAACGGCGTGCCTTGACAAGGCTGGCACAGGCGCGGACGCCATCCGAGTCGCGTTCCCCGGTGGGACGGAGCGGATACTGCTGGGCATGGCATCCTTACCGCGTTATGAGTCACCCAGTAATGGGTGTGCCGCTCGTCTTTGATTGTGAAGATTTCCGCGCCATCACCGCCTTGTCCCTGCTGCTGTGACTGAGGAAAAGGTCGTATCGAAAATCCATGTTCATGTCCAAATTCGGGTTTGTCGTTTTATCGGCTCTATAAAGATCGTGACCTCAAACCATAACCGAGTTATCCCGACTGGGGAACCTTCCGCCGCGACGCCCGCCCAAACGGGCGTCTTTTTGTCGCGGTTCGATACGATCCGTCGAACCGCAGTTTCCACCGGGATCACCCTTCGGGAGTCTTATGGAACACCAAACATTAACCCGCGCCCACGTCGCCCGCGTCTGGCGTCTGATCTACAGCTACTGGACTTCCGAACAACGGCTGAGCGCCTGGCTGTTGCTGATTGTAGTGCTGTCCGGCAACTTCGCGCTGGTCTACCTGACGGTGCGTCTGAACACCTGGTATCGCGAGTTCTACGACGCCTTGCAGAACTACGACGCCGCCGCGTTCTGGGCGGCGCTGGCGACTTTCGGCATCCTGGCGACGACCTACATCGCCATCGCTGGCGCGCGCTACGTCCTGCGCATGTGGTTGCGCATCCGCTGGCGCGCGTGGTTGACCGCGCGCTATCAGGGAGCCTGGCTGCGCGACAAGGCGTTCTACCGGTTGAAACTGCTGGGAGTCCCGGTCGACAACCCCGACCAGCGCATCGCCGACGACCTCAACAGCTTCACCGAGCAGACCATGACTCTGTTCTTCGGCCTGGTAAACGCGGTTTCGACTCTGCTCAGCTTCGCGGTGGTGCTGTGGAATCTATCCGCGACCTTGCCGCTGACCCTCGGCGACGCGCAATACCAGATTCCCGGCTTCCTGTTCTGGGGCGCGTTGATCTACGCCGTCGTCGGAACCTGGTTGACGCACCTGATCGGTCGCCGGTTGATTCCGCTCAACTTCCAGCAGGAAAAGGTCGAGGCGGACTACCGCTTCAACCTGATGCGCCTGCGCGAAAACCTCGAAGCGGTCGCGCTCTACGGCGGCGAGGAGGTCGAGAACGAACGTTGCCGTGCGCTGTTCGGCCGGGTGATCGAGAACTTTCACCGCATCATCCGCACCGGCTTCAAGGTGGATATGTTCAACGCCGGCTATAGCCAGATCTCGGTGATCGTGCCCTACCTGGTGGTCGCGCCAGTCTATTTCAGCACCCGCATGCCGTTCGGCCAGTTGATGCAGATCGGCAACGCCTTCGGCAAGGTCCAGGATTCGCTCTCGTTCTTCATCGATGCCTACCAGAGCATCGCCGCCTGGCGGGCGGTGACCCTGCGCCTGACCCAGTTCACCGAAGCGGTGGACGGACTCGACGAGCGCGTCGCCGCGATCGCTCGAGTCCGCCGCGAGATCGCGGCCCAACCCGCCACGCGCGATTTGGAGATCGACCGTCCGGATGGCGTGGCGCTGCTGCGAGGGCTGGATCTGTCGCTGGACCGGGGGGATTCGCTGCTGATCGCCGGGTCCTCGGGCGCCGGCAAGAGCACCCTGCTACGCACCCTGGCGGGAGTCTGGCCCTACGCGCGCGGCACGGTGTACTTGCCGGACGCGGATGTGCTGTTCGTGCCGCAGCGCCCGTACCTGCCGATCGGCACGCTGCGGGACGCGCTGCTGTATCCGAAACGCGCCGCGCTCGACGATGCCACGCTGCGGCGGGTGCTGTGCGATGTCGGGCTCGGTCGATTCGCGGATGCGCTCGATACGGTCGAGGACTGGGCGCAGACGCTGTCCGGCGGCGAGCAGCAGCGGGTGGCCTTCGCCCGCATTTTGCTGCGCCGGCCGAAATGGCTGTTCCTCGACGAAGCCAGCTCGGCGCTGGACGAGCCGTCCGAGCAGGCTCTCTATCGGCTGATTCGCGAGCGCCTGCCGGAAACGGCCCTCGCCAGCGTCGGCCATCGCGGCACGCTCCGAGCCTTTCACGACCGGCAATTGCGACTCGATGGCCAGGGCGGTTGGCAGCTCACGGCCATCGCGGTTGCGGCTTGAGCGGCGGTGCGCTGTTATGCCGTTCCAGGATCGGTGATAGGGCGATTCTCATCCAAGGAATCCTAGTCACGCCAGCGGCCCGCGCCGTGAATGCGCGAGAGTCGGCTCCACGGAAACGACGGGCGAAGGCTGGCCCAACCGCTCCCGCAGCAACTCCAACACTGCCTCGCGGGAGCGCGGCACGGGCTGGGTCGGATCCAAACCCACGCCGAGTGCTTCCGCCACCTCTAGCACCAGGGGCGGACGCAACCGCGCTTGATGCAGTACCTCTCGATTCCCTAACACCGCCGCCGTCTCTCCTTGGCAAAGTACCGTCCCCTCATGGAACACCACCACCTGGTCGGCCCAGGCATAGGCCAAATCCACGTCGTGAGTCGAAAATACCAAGGTCGTGCCGACCTCATGCAATTGCTGCAAGGCACCCAACAGATGGGTCACGCCATGCGGATCAAGGCCGGCGGTCGGCTCATCCAACACCAGGATTTCCGGGCGCATGGCCAGCACGCCGGCGATGGCCACCCGTTTCTTTTGGCCGAAACTGAGCGCATGGGTGGCACGGTCGGCAAGCGGGGCAACACGCAACGCCGCCAATGCCTCGTTGACCCGCTCACGGGTTTCCGCTTCGGACAACCCCAGGTTCAGCGGCCCGAACGATACATCCTGGCCGACCGTCGCGGCGAACAATTGGTCATCCGGCTCCTGTAACACCAACCCCACTCGTTGCCGCCAGTGATTGAGAGCCCGGTGCTCGTAACGGACCGGTTGACCGTCGAGCTGGATTTCGCCGTGCGTGGGTTGGCAGGTTCCGTTGAGATGTAGCAGCAAGGTGGTCTTGCCGGAACCGTTCGAGCCGAGAACGGCCAGCTTCCGACCACGCTCGATGTTCAGGTCCACACTGCGCAGCGCAACCACCCCGCCGGGGTAGACGTATTGCAACCCGCGCGCCGCCAGCAGAGGCACGGTCATGAGAACCCGCGCGCCAGCAACCCGCCCGCCGCTCCCACCAAGCCGACCAGTCCCATTCCCACCGCCAATCGCGCCCGCGACAGAACGGGCCTGGGCGCAAGTACCCGCAATTCACCGGCATAGCCACGCGCCATCAATCCAATCTCCAGTCGTCGCGCCCGCGCCAACGCTCGCTGAAACAGATTGCCAGCCAGCAGTCCCAATGAGTGGACCGACCGATCCACGCGGGAATAACCCAGCCGCGCCGCTTGGGCTTGGCGGCCGGTCAGGGCGCGTTCGACGAACACGAAAATTAGCCGGTAGGTCAGCAGGATCAGTTCGACCACGCCGGACGGAACTCCAATCCGCCGTAGGGACATTATCCAGTCGGTCAGCGGTGTGGTCAGGATCAGAAAGGCCAGACAGCTCATCGCCGCCAGTGCACGAATCGTCATGGTCAGGGCCAGCCGCAACCCATCCTCGGAAAGAAGTAGGGCAAAGCCGTGGGTAAAATCGACCGACACCGCTAAAAAAGGAATGCCAGCCAACAAAAACGCTGTCGGCGCGGCCAGTACGCTCAGTAGCGTTGGCAATGGCACGCCGGCGCCGCGCACCGTGGCCAGCGCCATGCCGGCCAACACCAGCGGAGCGGTGGTCAGGGGTGGCAGGATCAGGGTCAGGACGAGCAAGCCGCTCGCCGGCAACAACTTTTCGGCCGGATGCCAGTCCCGCCAGCGATTGGTCCAGGCGTGATGGTCAATCGCCCGCATTGGTCCGGTTCCGCCGTCCCCGCGCCTGGCCGCGCTTGAAACCCAGGTAGTAGCCCAGTACGCCCGCGCCCAGGGCTGCTTGCAGGGCGAACAGGCCACTGGCGATTTCCGGTGGCGGCTCCCAAAGCAATTTGAACCAGGGCTGATAATCGGGTTGAATCGTGCCGACCGCCGCCATCGCCTGACCATCCGACCCGGCGAACTCCGCTCCCTCCCGGCGGCTACCGATCAGCACCGAGCCGACCAGCAGGATCACCGCCAGCATCAGCAGCCCACCATTGCGCGCTTTCATGAGCGGGCCTCCGTCGCCAGGGCGCGTAACGGGAACTGGAGGATTTTCAATTCGTCGCCGCTGTATTCCCGCAAGAAATTGACGATGACCACCGTCAGCAAACCCTCGATCACCGCCAGCGGCAACTGGGTGGGAGCGAACACGCCCAAGAATTTGACGAACGATCCCAGGAACCCGCTGGCCGGGTCGGGGAACGCCAGCGCCAGTTGGCTGGCGGTCACGGTGTAGGTGGCCAAATCGCCCAGCATCGCCGCCAGGAACACACTCGCCGCCAGCGGTATGTTCAACCAGCGCGCGCCACGCAGCAGACCATAGGCGACCCAGGGACCGACAATCGCCATCGAAACCACGTTCGCGCCTAGGGTAGTGATGCCGCCGTGCGCCAACAGCAGCGTCTGAAACAACAACACGATGGTTCCCAGCAGCGCCATCACCGGCGGACCGAACAGAATCGCTCCCAACCCCGTGCCGGTGGCATGGGAGCAACTACCCGTCGCCGAGGGTAACTTGAGGGCCGAAATCACGAAGGCGAACGCCCCGGACGCCGCCAGCAACAGCTTGATTTGCGGCTGGTCCCGCATCAAACGGTTGACGCGCCAGGCGCTGACGATCACGAATGGTAGAGAAATCGCGGTCCACGCGGCGGCGTGCAACGGCGGCAGAAAACCTTCGGCGATATGCATGGCGAACCTCCCAGGTTAGGGGCGGAGCATGGGGGAGGTCGTCTGGGAAAGCGGTTGCCGCAAACGGTGTGATGCTAACGCGCTGGCTGGAGACGGTCTGCAACCCCGGAACACCCCGCCCGGAATCCAACTGGCAACCGACATCGGCAGGTCTCCTGGCTCACAGGTCTTCGTCGCTTGCCCAGCCTTCCCAGCCGATTCGGCCAGTGGCGTGCGGGGGGCGCGACTCGCTGTTCACAGTTGCGGGGGCAGCCCTGGCATTGGCGACCTCAAAGCCGCCGCACCAGATTCCCTTTTCATTCTCACCGGCGAACGCCAGTGGGAAAACCTCGTCGTTACTGAGTCGATCATAGCGCCCCATCGGCGGAGGCGTCAATTTTGCCGCTGGCGCCCAACATTCCCCACAGGCGCCGCCGCGTCTAGTCCGGCCGATCCGATGGACCGGCTTGCTTTTTTCAGTGGTTGAGCTTATGGATTCAACCAACGTCCGACTTGAAGCAGCTCCGCCCGAAACCCGTTCGAAACCTACCGGAACCCAAAGCTGATGCACCCAAAACGGCTGCCGTCTCCTTGCCATGAACCGACCCTTGGAGGGCTCCTCCGCGCCATGGTGTTCGGCCTACTGGTCGTGGGATTCATCGCCCTGGCTCACGGAGCCGAAACCAGCCGGCCGCCCCTCCCCGACGCCGAGACCGACGCCATGCTCGCCGCCGAGATCAATGCCTTCAGCCGCGATCTGGAACGCCTGCGCCGGTTCATGGGCGCACCCAGAGCCAACAATCTGGATATCGGCATTCACGATCTCATGCCCCGCGATCTCTATTTCCAAACGCTGACGCTGTGGGAACAAACCGACCGGCTCTCCTTCGAAATTCTGCGAACTCGCGCCAAACCATTGCCCACCCCCACGGGCGCCATCGGACCGCAAGACGCCTTAAGACGACTCCAGGACGCCCACGAGCACGTGCGGCACATCATGCGACAACTACAAATTACGGATATCGGCGGTTCAGTGGAGGGGGACGGCATGGCCACGCTGGATCGCTTCAACGCCCTTCTGAACCTGAACCGCCAACTGAACTTGCTGTTGGAGCGACATATCTCTCCCAGCGATGTTTACCAGCAAGTCACCCTGGCGATTGGCTACTCGGCCCGCCTGCTGGCCCGCTATCCCGACGCGATCCGCATTCCCGAGGAACCGCCTTTCGAACCCGACAAGCTGCCCCGCGATGTCTATCTTCGCTTGAGCGAGTGCCTGCAAGGTATCGTCCGCATCTTTGACCGGCTGGGACTGGCCGTTCTCAAGATCGACACCCGCCAAACCGATCTGGACCGCTTGCAACCGGGCGACGTGTATCTCATCGCCACCCTGATCGTCTCCCAGCTCAACTTTCTCCACACGCATCTAGGCATCACCCAGCCACCGCCCCAACCCATCTATCCAGGGCTGAAATTTCCAGCACATACTTATCAGCGTGCCGCCATCCTGCAAGCCCAGTTGAATCAACTTGAACGCTTTCTGACGCCGGGACAGGCAATGACACCCTCGCCAGCCTCGCCGTAAATCATCGTGATCACCATGACCACCTCGCCTGTCAAGAACAGTCGTCCGCTTCGTCGCCAATTGCTACTCTCCCACCTCTCGGTGGCGTTGGTCGGGCTGATCATGCTCGGTATCGCGCTGATCGCCACCTATGACCTGCGCGCCAAGGTCATCGGGTTGGCCAGTGAAAGCGGCCCCATGGCGCAGGCCTCATTCCAGTTACTTACCGGCATCCGGCATTCGCTGGCCAGCCTGCGTGGCTGGATCACGCTCGGCGATCCCCGCTTCCTGGACGGCTGGCGGGAAGCCTGGCAAGAGGAAATTCAGCCCGCGCTCGATCGGCTAAAGAACTGCCCGCGTTTCCACGCGCAAGACTGCGCCGCGCGGTCATCACGGGAGCTTCAGGCGCTGCTCGCCGATCTGCGGGAATCCCAGTGGTGGGTGCAGGACATCGTGCGCACCCCAGGGAACGAACCGGCACGACTCCTCTATAACCGGGATGTCGAACCCAGCGCGGCCAACCTGCATACCTTGCTGGCCGCCCTGTTTCAGAGCGAGAAGGAACAGCAGGGCGACCCCGAACGCAAGGCGCTGCTTGCCCAAACCGCTGAACTACAAGACGCGGTTTCCACCGCGCGGTTGTCGCTGCGGGAAACTCTGGGCACCGGTGGATCGGACCATGAACACAGCTTCCGCGAATCTCTCGAATTTGTTCGATCTAGGTTGGGAACGCTGGTCGAGAGTCCTCTGCTTGCCGACGAGCAACGCTCCTTGCTGTTCCTGTTTCAGGATGAGCTGGAAGTGTTCGTTACACTGGCGCGGGAGGCGATCCAATTACGCCAGTCGGATGGCTGGAATATCGCGCTGCGCACCATGGTGCAAGAGACCGATCCGCTAGCCGATCGGGCCATGGCGCTGGCCGTCGCCACGGCGACGCAAGCCCAGACCCGCCTGGAGCAGGAGATCCTAGCCGCGCAAACAGCCACCGCCATCACGGCCTGGAGTCTGCTGCTGATGATTGCCCTGATGCTGGTGGCCGCCTGCTTCCTGTCTAGACTGCAGGCCAAGGCTATCGCCCTGCCCATCACTTCCCTAGCCGAAGCCACCCAGCAACTGGCGGCGGGGCGTCTGCGCGCCGATATTCCCGTCAGCGCCGACAACGAGATCGGGGAACTGACCCGTTCGTTCAACACTTTGCGGGCCGCCATGGAAGAAGCGCAGGAAAAATCACGAGAAACCAACATGCTGCTCGAAAAACGGGTCCGCGAGCGCACCATGCAATTGGAGGCGATCAATCGTTCGCTCAGTCGGGAAATCGTGGAGCGCAACCAGACCGATCACGCCCTGCGGGAAAGCGAGGCACGGTTGCGCGCCATGGCCCGGGCCATTCCCGATCTGGTGTTCGTGGTCGACGAGGAGGGGTGCTACCGCGAAATCCTGGCGGCGGGCCAGGATCGGACCGCGGTCGGCAACACCCCCATTCGGGGCAAGTTGCTGAGCGAGATCCATGCGCCGGACATGGCGAGGTTTTTTCTCGACATCATCCACCGGGCCTTGCAGACCCGGCAAATCCAGGTCGCTGAGTACGAGCTTGTGACCGCCTCGGGCCGACGCTGGTTCGAATCGCGCAGCGCGCCACTGGACATTCGCTTCGCCGAACCTTCTCCAATCACCACCCTCCATCCCCAGGGAGATTTGTTTGGCCCACCGGAATTGCGGCGTTTCACCGCCAAGTCCGCCGCCATCGTGGTCGCGCGCGACATCACCCAGCGCAAGCACGCCGAGACCCAACTCCGCCAAGCCCAGAAAATGCAGGCCATCGGCCAACTCACCGGCGGCATCGCCCATGATTTCAACAATCTGCTGGCCATCATCATGGGCAATCTGGAATTATTGAACGAACAACTGACGACGCAGCCCGAACTGTACGAAATGGCGCAACAGGCCTTGCGCGCCACGGACCGGGGCGCCAAGCTAACTCAGCGGTTGCTGGCGTTCTCACGGCGTCAGCCCTTGCTAGCTCAGGCGACCGACCTGAACAAGCTGATCCTCGGGATGCTTGAGTTGATGCGGCGTACCCTGGGCGCCAACATCCGGATCGAAACCGCGCTGACCAGCGATCTGGACCAGATCTTGGTCGATCCGGCCCAGTTCGAGAATGCCTTGCTCAATCTGGTGATCAACGCCCGCGACGCCATGCCCCAGGGTGGCCGGCTCACCCTGACCACCACCAACACTCTGATCGAAGAAAAAGGCGGGGCCGCGACGCCGACCGAAATGCCACCCGGACCGTATGTCATGCTGGCGGTCACCGACACCGGTGTGGGCATGACGTCCGAGTCGCTGGAACGCGCCTTCGAGCCGTTCTTTACCACCAAGGAAACCGGCAAGGGCAGCGGTCTGGGATTGAGCATGGTCTACGGGCTAGTCAAGCAGTCCAACGGCCATATCACCATTCAGAGCGAACCGGGCCGGGGCACCACGGTTCGACTCTATCTGCCTCGGATCGCCCAATCGGCGCGAGCGGTCACGGAACCACGCGCCGCCGATGCCTCGATTCAAGGGCGAGACGAGACGATCCTGGTGGTTGAGGATGATGCCGAGGTCCGGCGATTCGCCGTCAGCGCCTTGCGCGGCCTGGGCTACCAGCCTCTGCAAGCGGCCGACGCCGCGACCGCATTGCGGGTGCTGGAAACGACACCACACATCGCCCTGCTGTTTACCGATATCGTCATGCCGGGCGAGATGGATGGAGTCAGACTGGCCGCTGAGGCGCAACGCCGCTATCCTGGCCTGCGCGTACTCCTGACCTCGGGCTATACCGAGCATGCCTCCATCGACCAGGCTGAGTTGACGGCGGCCATCGAAATCCTGACCAAGCCTTACCGCAAGGCCGATCTGGGCCGAAAACTGCGGATGTTGCTGGATCGAGACGAGAGCCAGAGCTAATTGGCCGATTGGGTGGGCGACACTATAATGGCCCCGGCGAGTGACAAGCATCCCTCGCGCACTTTCAAAACCACAACCTCAAAGCGTAATGACGAGGAGGTTTCCGCAATGCCATTGAGTAATCGTCTCGCCGCCGAGTTCGTCGGTACCCTCTGGCTGGTGTTGGGTGGCTGCGGCAGCGCCGTGCTGGCCGCCGTCTTTTACGGCCCCGACAAATATCCGCTGGGTATTGCCCTAGTGGGCGTGTCGCTGGCCTTCGGTCTGACCGTGCTCACCATGGCCTACGCCATCGGCCACATCTCCGGTTGTCATCTGAACCCGGCGGTCTCGGTCGGCTTGTGGGCCGGCGGCCGCTTCCCAGCTTCCGACCTGGGCCCCTACATCGTCGCCCAGGTACTGGGTGGTCTCGCCGGCGCGGCGATCATCTACCTGATCGCCACGGGAAAACCGGGGTTCGACCTGGTCGCCAGCGGCTTTGCCGCCAACGGCTTCGACGATCACTCGCCGGGCAAGTACGGCATGGGCGCGGCGCTGGTTTGTGAAATCGTGATGACCTTCATGTTCCTGATCGTCATCCTGGGCTCGACGCATAAAAATACCCCGACTGGCTTCGCGCCCATCGCGATTGGCCTATGCCTGACGCTGATCCACCTGATCAGCATCCCGGTCACCAACACCTCGGTCAATCCGGCCCGCAGCACCAGTCAGGCGATCTTCGTCGGTGGCTGGGCCTTGCAGCAATTGTGGCTGTTCTGGGTCGCGCCCATCGTCGGCGCGGCGGCGGCTGGCTTCTTCCACCGCTGGATGGCGAACGATCATCCCGCCTGACGCTTGACCGCTGGTAAGAGGCGCGTTCCGACGCGCCTTTTTGTTTAGCGCGACGCTCAACAATCGCAGATTGGATTTGTACAATGCAACCTCATCGCATTCGCCAACCTCACGATGCCATCTCCCATGCCCCAGCCGCCGACCTCTCCGCCCGCTGTCCTGCTGATCGGCCACGGTACCCGACTTCCGGCCGGCGTCGCCGAATTCCACGCCCTCGCTGACCGCCTGCGACAAGCCCTGCCCAACCGGGTCTGCCTGGCCGGCTTCTTGGAACTGGTCGAACCCGACCTGCCCGACGCGCTGGAGCAACTGCGGCGACAGGGTTTCCGCCGGGTCACCGCACTACCGGCGCTGTTGCTGGCCGCCGGTCACATCAAGAACGACATCCCGGCCATTCTTCACGCCTTTCAAACCGAACATCCAGAGATGCGCATCACGTTCGGCGCCGATCTGGGGATTCATCCCCATCTGCTTCAGGTCGCCCGCGAACGGATCGAGAGCGCTGAAACCGAATTCGGGACGGATTACGACCGGCGGGACACGCTGCTGATGGTGATCGGGCGGGGCGGTTCCGATCCCGACGCCAATTCCAACGTCAGCAAGATCACCCGGATGCTGTGGGAGGGCATGGGCTTCGGCTGGGCGGAAACCGCCTATACCGCCGTGGCGGCGCCACTGATGGCCGAGGCGCTGGAGCGGACGCATCGACTGGGCTTTCGATGGCTGGTGGTCTTTCCGTATCTGCTATTCACCGGCCGATTGGTCGAGCAAGTGCGCGCCACGGTCGCTGCCCATCGGGAACGCCATCCCGAGGCGCGAGCGGTGGTCGCGCCTTATCTGAACGCCCATCCGCTGGTGGTAAAGACCTTTTTGGAGCGTCTGGCCGAGGCCGAGGCCGGCGAGGCGCACATGAATTGCCAGTTTTGCCCGTACCGAACGCCCATCGTCGGCCGCGAGGCGTGGCAGGGGGCGCCACAAATTGGGCATCATCACGACGATCACGACCACGATCACGATCACGACCACGATCACGATCACGACCACGATCACGATCATCGATCCTGAATATCCCCATTCCCATTCCTGCTCCCACTGGTGGGAGCAGGGCAACCTGGAGCCGTCATGTCCCGCTTCGACTATCTCCGCGATCCTGATGAAATCGAACGCCAGTCGTTCGCCCAAATTCGTCAACTGACCGACTTATCCGGTTTCGACCCAGACCAGCAACAGGTGGCGATGCGGCTGGTTCATACTTCCGGCGACCCCGGCATCGTCCACGATCTCCATTTCAGTCCCGGCGCGGTCGAGGCTGGACTTACCGCATTGGAACAGAGCGCGGACGTACTCTGCGACATCGAAATGGTCAGCCACGGCATCAGCAAACGCTATCTGCCGGGTCAAGTCTACTGTTTCCTGAATGCGCCCATGGTCGCCGAGCGCGCCCGCCAAACCGGCGAAACCCGCGTCATGGCGGCAATGGCGGAATGGCCGACCTATCTGGCCGGCAGCATCGTCGTCATCGGCAACGCGCCCACCGCGCTGTTTCGCCTGCTGGAACTGCTGGACGAAGGCGCGCCCTGGCCCGCGTTGATCATCGGGATGCCGGTCGGTTTCATCAACGCCGCTGAATCCAAGCAGGCGTTATGGGACATCGCCCCGACCGAGTTTCAGACGCCTTGCATCACCTTGCTGGGTCGGCGCGGCGGTAGCAGCCTGGCCGCGGCTACGCTCAACGCCCTGACGCGGATGGTCAGCGGAGTTCGTTTCTGATGATCGCGCCGGTCGCCTGGCCCGGCCCGCCGGTGCAAGTCGTCGGCATGGGCATGGAGATCGGCACGCTCGGTCCGGCGGCGTGGGCGGCGCTGGACCAGGCGGAACTGGTCATCGGCGCGTCGGCGCATCTGGCCGCGTTCCTGGAACTGACCGCCGAAAAGCGCCCGTACCCCAGTCCGATGAGCGGCCTGTGGGATTTATTGCGAGCCAACGCCGGGCGGCGCATCGCGCTGCTGGCCTCCGGCGACCCGCTGTTTTTCGGCATCAGCCAGACCCTGCTTCGCCATCTACCGCCCGAACATCTGGTGTTCCATTCCAACGTGTCTAGCATCCAGGCGGCGTTCGCCCGGCTGGGCCGACCGTGGCAATCGGCGCAACTCGTCAGTCTGCACGGCCGGCCGTTGGCCAGTTTGCGCGCGGTGCTGGGGGGCCATCGACTGTATGCCCTGCTCACCGACCGCGACAGCTCGCCACTGGCTATCGCCCGACTGTTGGTCGAAACCGGCTTCGGTGAATCCGATCTTTGGGTAGCCGAGGAATTGGGGGCGGTGAACGAACGGTTTCGTCACTTCCACGCCGCTGATTTGGCTAATGCCGATACGGAGTTTTCCCCGCTCAACGTGGTGATTCTGGAAACCCGTGGGCCGGGCGGCGCGCTACCCGAATTCCCCGGCATTCCCGACTTCTGGTTCAGCACCGGCGCGGAGCCGGGCAAGGGGCTGCTCAGCAAACGCGAGGTGCGGCTGACGATTCTTTCCCTGCTCGCGCCGCGCGCCGGCGAAATCGGCTGGGACGTGGGCGCGGGCTGCGGCGGCGTGGCGGTGGAATGGGCGCGCTGGAATCCCAGTGGCCAGGTTCACGCGGTCGAATGTCACCCGGAGCGGCTGGAGCATCTGGGCATCAACCGTGAACGGTTCGGAGTTGTCGCCAATCTCCATATCGTCCCCGGTCATGCTCCAAAGGCGCTGATCGATTTACCCGACCCACAAGCGGTCTTCATCGGCGGTAGCAGCGGCGGTCTGCGCGAGATGCTGGACGCGGTCTGGGCACGGCTACGACCCGGCGGCCGGTTAGTGGCGAGCGCCGTCACCGAGGACAGCCGGGTGGAGTTGCACACCTTCGTCGGCGACCGCGCGGCGGAGTGGACGGAACTGAGCGTCGCCCGTGGCGAACGGCTGGCTGGTCAGCGGGTCATGCGTCCCTATCTGCCGGTGCTACTGATGAAAATGGAGAAACCCGAATGAATGCCACTGGCACCCTGTACGGCGTCGGCGTTGGCCCCGGCGACCCGGAACTGCTGACGCTCAAGGCCGTGCGCATCCTGCAAAGCGTGCCGGTCGTCGCCTATCCCGCCACGCCGCAAGGCAGCGCCCAGGCCCGTGATATCGCGGCGGAATGGCTGAGCGGCAAGCGGGAAATTCCGATCACCATGCCCTGCATGTTGGATCGTGGTCCGGTGAACAAAGGCTACGATGAAGCCGCCGTGGTCATCGCCGAGGAATTGACCGCCGGGCGGGATGTGGCGATCCTGTGTGAGGGCGATCCGCTGTTTTATGGCAGTTTCAGCTATCTGCTGCATCGGCTGGGCGACCGCTTCCCCTGCGTGGTGATACCCGGCGTCAATTCGGTCAGCGCCGCCGCCGCCGCCGCCGCGACGCCGCTGATCACCGGCGAGCAACGGTTGACCATCATCCCCGCCACCGCTGGCGACGAGGCGTTGCGGCAAGCCCTGCTCGGCAGCGACAGCGTCGCGATTCTCAAACCGGGCCGGCATCGGCCGCGTTTGCTGGAATTGCTGCGGGAAACCGGTCGCGCCCAGGAAACCCTTTACATCGAACAGGCCAGCCGGCCGGCGGAGCGCGTCATCCGACGCATCGAGGACATTCCCGCCACGTCGGGACCGTACTTCGCCCTGTTTCTGGTGGTCCGAAACGGACATCGACAGGATGACGGGGATTGAGCAATCCACCGACATAACCGTTCAGATCCCCTGGTGGTTTCGCCCCGTATCGATGGGTTTCGCCACGCTCACCCATCCTACAACCCACCCGGACGAGAGGGGCCTGAACGGCTACCCGCCGACCGGGGTCAACCATGCGCGCACTGGTAATGGATCAGATCGGGATTATTATTGGTGACTGCCTGCCCCAGACAGATGATCCCCCGGTCATGCAAGGTGAACTCCTCGCGTCGCACGAAATACCGCGCTCCGTTTTCCAGCAGTAGATACGTCCCGTTGGTGCTGTGATCCACCAGGATGAACTTGCCCTGGCGAAACTCGATATCGGCATGACTGCGGGACACCAGTTCCCGATCCACCACCAGGCTGCTCCGCTCGCCGCGACCCATCGTGAACGCCTGCGCGGACGGCGTCAGCTCCTGCTGCTTGCCGCGATACTCCAACACCAATCGGGCGAACAGCAGATTGCGTAGTTCTTCCTGGTGCTGCCCGGTGGCCATCTGGGTCAGGCTGGTGGTGTCGTGCCAGATCACCTCGCAGATTTCGATCTCCTCCTGTTTACCTCGTACCTGCGATTGCCCGAGGCTGCGCGTCATCCGCGCGACATCGGTCGACAGATAGCCGACGGTTTCACGGTTGGTGATGATCTGATCAGCCTTGGCCAGGGATACCATCCGGGCGGCGACATTGACCGCGTCGCCGAACACATCGTTCTTTTCGACCAGCACTGGCCCGTGATGCAGGCCAATCTTGATCGCGATGTTCAATTGCGCCAGCTCCGGATCGTCCTTGAGCGCCTGATGCATCTCGCAGGCGGCGCGCACCGCCGCTTCGGCGTCGGCGAAGCGGCTCATGATCTCGTCGCCGATGGTTTTGATCACCTCGCCGCCATGCACCCTGGTTTCGGCGGTGAGCGCGTCCAGCACCCGCGTCTCGATCCGTCGCGCCCGAACATCGCCGTAGGTCTCAAACAGCCGGGTGCTGCCGCAGATATCGGCGAACAATACAGTCGCCGCCACCTGCTGGTGCGCCGCTCCTCGATCCGTCAGCCCGGCGATCAGGCTACCCAGTTTCAGTTTCATGTTCCGCTCTCCCACCCTTCGTGACCGCTCGCGTCAGCGGTAACCGCGCGCGCGCAAATCCGCGATGATTCGCGCCAGATTCGCGCGCGCGACCAGTTCGTAGCGTTGCTGAAAAAATGCCGTGCAAAAAAAGGTGGCGCGATCTTGCAAGGTCCGCAGAAATCGCAGGTGACCCGGATAATATTGATCATCGGCAACCCCCGCAAACTCGGCGCGGATTAGACGGCCATCCCGCTCGCAGGTCTCCCACGGCAAGCCGAAACTGGACAGATCGATATCCACCAAAAACTTGGCGTCGCCCTGGTCCGGTGGTTCTTGGTGGGTGGTGGCCATGATCAGATCATCCACCCGTTGCTGGAAAACCGGGTCCGCGCGCGCGCCTGACCATTGTCGGAACAGGTCGGCGCTACGCCGTTCGTTGTCCTTGGCACCCGGTTGATAGATCGCGTCATGGAACCACAGTGCCATCTCAACCGCGTCGGGATCGGTTATCAGCGTTGCCGCCCGATCCAACTCACGCAGACAGTGGCGAATGTGATTCAAAGTATGGTAATGGCGATGCGGCTCGCCATAAAACTCGATCAGTCGGCCATAAATCGTTTCGGCCATCGCGGATTCGCCCGGTAAATTTCGCGCCCACAAGGCCTTGAAACGTTCTCGCTCTCGGATGGATTCATCCAATGGCGAGGCGAAACTTGTCAACCCGCTGGATCGCTCTTGCATCGCCGATCTCCCAAAGGAGTTATCTCTGTCGCCTTAAACCGAGGCGACCGCGGATCGTATCTTACCCCGTCCCTTGGGCCACGAAATCCTGAATCAGTCGCCACGCCATGCTCATCGGACTGGGCAAGCCCGGCAAGGCGTCGGGCGCGAACCAACCGGCATCCAGCAGCTCCCGCCCGTCCACGCGCACCTCGCCGGCCGCGTACTCGGCGGTGAACGCCACTATCAGCGAATGGGGAAATGGCCAGGACTGGCTGGCGAAATAGCGCGGGTTGCGGATCTGGATCCCCACTTCCTCAGCCACCTCCCGACGCAGCGCCTGCTCCAACGTCTCGCCGGCCTCCACGAATCCCGCCAGCACACTGTACACGCCTGGCGCGAAGCGCGGCGCGCGGGCCAGCAGAATTTGCCCATCTCGCACCACTCGCGCCATGACCACCGGCGACAGGCGCGGATAAGCGGTCAACCCACAGGCCGCGCAATGCCGGGCGCGCTCCTCGGCCCGCCGCTGGGTCGGTGTCCCGCACCGCCCGCAGAATTGGTGCGTGCGATCCCATTCGATCAATTGTAGAGCGTGACTGGCCACGCCGAGCAGCGCTTCGTCCAATCGCGTCCACAAGGCCCGCGGGCTTTCGAATTTCATCCCCGGCGGCGGGGGCGCGGTGGGTTCCACCTCGGCGGCGTGGCAGGACTGACCGCCCAAGGACCCCAGATACAGTCGGCGCGTCGTCGGCAGCTTGGCGAAAGGCCAGACCGAGGCCGCTGGCAGCTCAACGCCGCCGGCGGTGGGTCGCACCAATAGGTCGCCGCCGGCGAATACGAACCACCAACCTGGCGCGTCGGGTTCACCCGCCGGCAGCAGCGCCGGCTGGAATTCATCGGGTAACATCAACATGGGAAGAATTCCCGCCTCAGGTGATCTTGTCGGTAAGCACGGGCTGACTTGTGCTCGACTCACCAAGATAATGGCGCACCCGTGCCAGCGCCTGCGGCAAGCTGGCCGATAGCAGCAGTTTACCGGGAATGTTGCGCAAGCCCGCCCGCCGCATCAACAGCGCCGGCTGGCCGTGCACGCCCGCCACCGCCACTAAAATCCCATCGCTCAGCAAGCGATCGATGGATGCATCCAGTTCCACTAGTCCCGATACATCCATGACCGTCACTCCTGCAATATCGATGATGACCGCTCGCGGTCGGGCGCCGATATCGTGCAGGGCGCTCATGGCTTTTTCGGCGGCGCCAAAAAACAGCGAACCGGAGATTTCGTACAGCCGCACGCCTTTCGGTAGCGGACTTTCCAAATGGGGATGGTCGGCTTCCACATGCTTGCCGCCGGTCAGTTCCGCCATGCGGTTCATGAACAACAGCGCGGCCAGCACCACCCCGACGCCGATCGCGATCACCATGTCGAAGATCACCGTCAGCCCGAAACAGACCAGCAGCACCAGGATATCGCTGCCGGGCGCCACCTGGACAATATGGCGAAAGTGTTTCAATTCGCTCATGTTCCATGCCACCAGCAACAACAGCGCCGCCAGGGCGGCCATCGGCAGATATCCCAGCAGCGGCGCCAGTGCCAGCAGCACCAGCAGGATGAACAGGGCATGGAACACGGCGGCCAACGGCCCTCGGGCACCGGCGCGGATGTTGGCGGCGGTGCGGGCTAGTGCGCCGGTCGCGGCGATGCCGCCGAAGAACGGCGCGACCACGTTGCCGATGCCCTGCCCGATCAGTTCGGCGTCGGAATCATGCTTGGTGCCGGTCATACCGTCGGCCACCACCGCGCACAGCAGCGACTCGATGGCACCCAGCATGGCAATCGCCATCGCCGGCCCCAGCAGATCCTTGACCAGCCCCAAAGACAGTCCCAGCGGCTGGCCATCCGGGCCGGGCAACTGCCACGGTAACACGAAATGCGGCAGGAAGGGCGGAATGCCCGGCAGCGTCTCTCCACCCTGGACGTAACTGAACCGAGAAGCGACGGTGGCGACTTCGAAATCGCCCACGAAACGGCCGATCAACCAAGCCAGCGCGGTGGCGGCCACCATGCCGACCAGCGGCGCCGGGAAACCGATTTTCAGGCGCGGCCACAACATCAACAGGGCCAGGGTCAGCGCGCCAATCAATAGATCGGGTAGATGCGAACCGGGTAACGCCCGCCCCACTAGCCACAACCGTTCGAGAAAGTGTTCCGGCTGCGCCGCCAGTTGCAAGCCGAAGAAGTCCTTGAATTGCAGGCTGGCGATGACGACCGCGATGCCGGTAGTGAAACCGGTGGTCACCGGGTAAGGGATAAACTGGATCAGTTTGCCCATCCGTGCCACGCCCATACCGATCAACATGATCCCGGCCAGGCAACCGGCGGTCACCAGCCCGCCGAGCCCATATTTTTCGGCGATGGGATGCAGGATAACGATGAAGGCGGCGGTCGGGCCGGACACGCTGAAGCGGGAACCGCCGGTCAGCGCGATCAACAGGCCAGCGACGATGGCGGTATACAGACCGTACTGCGGCGGCACTCCGCTGCCAATCGCGAGCGCCATGGCCAGCGGCACCGCGACGATGCCGACTGTAATACCAGCTAGCAGATCGGCATGCAATTTGGTCAGGTTATAACCACCGCGCAGTTTATCGCGCAGAGCGGTGGCGAAGGGTAGATACAGCGAGTGTTCTCGATCGGGTTTCATGGGGATTGCCTCGACGCACCCTCTCATCGGGATCGACGACGGAATCGGGGGCGATGAGAAAAACTGGCAACAGAGGAAACGGCGGTTAGCGCGCCATCGCCCTCGCTCTAAAGCGCCCCTTCCTGATCGGATGGGAAACAGCAACGTTACTGGACTTGCAACAACGCTAGCAGTCCTTCCAATAACTGGATCGGACTTGGCGGACAGCCGGGAACGTGCAGATCGACCGGAACGACCTCGGCCACTCCACCGACGCAGGCGTAGCCGCCGGCGAACACCCCGCCGTCCCGCCCACAATCGCCCACCGCCACTACCCATTTCGGATCGGGCGTGGCGGCGTAAGTCCGTTCTAGCGCCTCCCGCATGTTGGCGGTAACGGGGCCAGTCACCAGCAGCACATCGGCATGACGCGGCGAGGCGACGAAGTGGAAACCGAAGCGCTCCAGGTCGTAAAAGGCGTTGTTCAAAGCATGGATTTCCAGTTCGCAACCGTTGCAGGAACCCGCATCCACCTCACGGATCGCCAGGCTGTGACCCAGCCGTCGCCGCGCCGCTTGATCGATTCGCGCGCCCAGTTCGGCCAGAGCCCGCTCGGAAGGAGCTGGCGCGGGAACGGTCAGCGGCAATCGCAACAGATTCTGGAACAGCAGTTTGCGCATGGCGGTATCGTCTACAGATCGTGACCCGAATACGAGCAATTGAACGATTTATTGCAAAGCGGGAAATCCGCCACGATATTGTTTTCGATGGCTGCTTCCAGCAATGGCCACTGGAACCAGGACGGATCGCGCGGATGGCAGCGCGCC
>JAVMKH010000074.1:0-5241 GCA_031732935.1 Candidatus Contendibacter sp. | reverse complement strand
CGGCGTGGAGTTCAGCCGGGAGCAACGCCGGGTGGTGCGGTTCGAGGTGGAGACGCTCGCGCCGTAGCCGCTTGCAGGTTTAGCCAAAAGAAATCGGGTAGATTTTGGTGGTATCGCAGTCAATCAACCTAAGTTGATGTAACTTGTCATAAGATGACGTGATTCAAACTGCGTTCCACTCACCCTATCCTGACGAGTATCTATCCCGATGCGACTTCTTTCACCCGCCGGCCAGCAGATCATCAACGAACTGGCCCAACGCTATAGCTTCAGTCCGGACGCCGTCTTGAACATGCTCGACGCCGTCATTAGCGGTCGGGGCGGGATGGCGCAGTTCAACCACTTTGAATTCGGCGGCGCCGGCCAATGGATGCAGGGCGGGATGACCATGGTGTCCGATATGTTCAACCACGCGCTAAAAAGCCGGGTTGACGGGCTGTGCAGCGAACTTTCTAGTTTGGTGGCGAGCCAACCCGACCTGATTCACGGCGGCAGTTTCCAGTCGCAGAGCCAAGGCGGCGGCTACCATCAGCAGCAAAGCAATTACGGCGGCAACCCACCACAGAACAGCGGCGCTTACCAGCAGCAGACCGGCACGGGACCGGTCGGACCGGTCAGCCTGTTCGTGCCGGCCGCACCCGGTCAATCCAGCGACTGGTGGGGCACGAGCCTGCGCTGGCCGACCAGCACCGGCGCGCAGAACGGCGTGCGCTACGCCTACTTCGCTCAGGCCCGGCGGCTGGCGATCGAGGTCGGTGGCCGCGTGACGATCTACGACACGCTCGATCATCAGATCGGAGGGTTCTCGCAGCAGCAGGGCACGGGCGGGTCGCTGACGTTTTCCAGCCAGTACGGGTTGGTGGACGTGGCACGCCTACCGGTCGTGGAGGCGGATGGCGTACCTCAACCTGTGCCTGCCACGCCGTCGAATACCAGCGATGCACCCGCGCCGCCAGGGGGGGACGACGTCTTTGCCCTGCTTGAGCGACTGGCCGATCTGCACGCTAAGGGGATCCTCAGCGCCGAGGAGTTCGCCGCCAAGAAGACAGAACTGTTGAACCGGATTTAAAGCTTTTCGTCCACCCGGATGTTACCCACACCCCCATCAGAGATCAGCGTTTTCATCGATCAGAGAAGAATGGGGACGCCACCACCCGAAACCCGTAGTTGTCGATGCGGGGAACGGGCCCGTCGACGTCGCGGGAAGCGCAGCGCGCGAGCCTCGCATCGCTGCCGAACGCGCCGCCCCGCAGCACCCGGCGGCCATCGGCCGCCGGGTCTTTTCGCCCTTTGCGTTCCGCCTCTTCCAGGGGATAGGGATAGTCGCCATACAGACTACGGGTCCATTCCCAGATGTTGCCGCTCATCTCCTCGCAGCCGTAAGGGCTGGCGCCGCTAGAGAAACAACCAACCACGCTGGTCGCATTGAATCGGGCTTTGTCGTAGTTAGCGCGATTGGGGTCGGGTTCTTTTCCCCAAGGATAAGTCCGGCCATCCGCGCCGCGCGCCGCTTTCTCCCATTCCGCTTCGGAGGGCAAGCCGACGTCTAGCGAACCGTTGGTGAGTTTTTGCCAGAACCGGCGTTCGGATTCAGACAGAGGGTCTGCCGTGACCAGTCGTTCGGGGGCGAGTTTGCGCAACTGCCCACTCAGCCAGCGACAATATGCTATCGCGTCGTGCCAAGTCACTTGGACCACTGGATGATTGGCGATACCTTTCAAGCAGTCTGGACCTGCGGGTTTGTAGCCACTGACTTTCACGAAGGCAGCGAACTGCGCCACCGTCACCGGCCAGCGCGCTAAGTAGTAGGTCGGCAGGTTGATCTCATGTTGCGGCAATTCGTCGTCGAATGCTTGCCCGTCCCGTTGTTTGTCGCTGCCCATTTTGAAGGAGCCAGCGGGAATCTCCATGAAGCCGAACAGCGGTTCGGCGGGCAAGTGCCAGTGCTCGGCATCGAAGCGTGGATCGCCCAAGCGCGCCAGGATGTCGCCTACGCGGGCGCGTAGAATTGGGTTGGATGCTGCCGATGCCCCCGAATCGCTCAACAACGCCACGATGCGCCGGGCGCAATCCGCCCGGACCTGCTCGCCGCTGTCGCGCCATTCCAGCGCCGCCGTAGCCGCCAACTCAGCAGCGGAAAATTGCGCGTTCGGCTGATTACCCGCTTTAGCCAGCGCGCCGATGAAATCCCGTGCCGACTTGGCGGCATTGATGGCCATGTAGCCGACCAATAGCAGGATGGGTTCGCGCCACCAGGGATCGTCCAGCCGGTTGTTTAGAACGGCGAGGATAGCCTCACGACCTTCTCCGCCGATCACCTCCCGCAGGTAGCGCGCGACCAAGAATTCCTGAAGGGCCAGATGAATGAAGCGATACGCGCCGTCGCGCTCTTCCAGCACGCTGCCACGCTGGCGGGCGTGGCTGAGGAAGTCGTCGATGCGCGGTTTGAACTCTTCCTCCTGACGCAAAGCCGCTTTCAGCGCCGGCTCTTCGATCTCGCGGCCCTGATCGCGCCCCTGCTGGTGCATGTGGAAAGCGAGATGCTGCGCCATGTCGCGATACAGCTTCCAATCCGTCGACAGTTCGCGGATGTCGCTCTCTTCGCGCCCGTAGTCCACTTGCAGCAGCGCGTTGATGGCCTTGTCGAACAGCTCGGCGCGTTCCTCGGGCAGCTTTCGATTGTTGAAATGCACGATCAACAACAGCCGCACCAGGAGCGGGCTGTCCACCAGCGCCTCGGCCCGTTCGCCCAGTCGCACGCGGCGCTCTGCTTCCAGCCGCTGAATCCCGCCCAGCAAGTCGTTCGCGCGCTCGGCGCGCAAGGCCGCGTCGTGCGGGTAAATGCAGGCATAGGCTTGGCGCACCATCGGCGCGATGTGCCGCTCGAAGTCGAGCGGCTGCACGGCGATCTCGCGGAAATTCGCGCCCAGCGCTGTGCGCCCGCTGCGGTAGGCGACGGTGCGGCAGGTGACCACAACACGTAGGGCCTCGCGCCCGCCTACCAAGTCTTCCACCGACTGGCGCACTTCGGCGCGCTCGTTCTCGTTCGCCACTTCGTCCAGCCCGTCCAACAGCAGGAGCACGTCCTGGCCGTCCTTGAGCAGTTTGACGAAGAAGTCGACAGGCAGATCGAAATCCGCCTGCTTGCTGATCAAGTGATGTGAGATGAAATAGGCCAAGGTCCGCTCGCGCGCGGGCGCGTTGCCCGCCAGGTTGCGGCGGTAACGCGCGAAAGAGGCCAACGGTACGAAGAGGGGTAACGGTAGTTCGTTTGGTTTGCATTCCTGGGGCGGGAGCGGATTGCCTTTCTCGTCGCGTTCAATCGGCTTCATTAGATGGAGATGGCCGAGACGCGAACGCGCCGGATCGGGTTGTCTGCTCAGTAGCGAAGACGCGAGCGCCCAGGCCATGTGCATGAGCACCGTCGTTTTGCCGGAACCCGGTCCGCCGATGATCACCAGGCGATTGCCCGACCCTAACACCTGGTTCAAGGCGATATCCGCGTCGTCCCACCTCCATTTGGCGCGCAGCGGCACGTAAGCCGTCTCCAGCGGCAGCAACACCACCGGCGCTCCGCCCGCCCGCTCGATGCCGCGTAGTTCGATGTTTTCCGTGCGTGCTTGTAACCAACGCAGATAGCCGGTGACCTGCTGCGCGATCTGTTCTTGGCTCAGGCGCTGGTCGCTGGCGGCGTGGTAATGGTTGACGATCTGCAAACCAGTGCTATTACCGCCCACCGCCACGCCGCCCGCGCCGGCGGCCACGCCGCCTTCGGTGGCGATTGCGCCCGAACCGGTGTTTTGGATCGCTTTGGGAGGTTGTTCCATCGATAACTCCGGTCGTTTCAGCGAGGCTTGTTGTAGAGCGTGCACCACGAACGCGGCGGTGTTGCCCGCCGCCAACCGCTGGTGGGCGGCTTTATTGCGCTTCTTGTGGCCATCCGCCCAGTCGCAAATGGCCTTGAGACAGTCCAGTCCACTTTCAAGCGGCGGACGTCAGTCCGCTGTTTCCTGGGCGAGCGGCGGACGTTATACCAATTCTGAATAGGTTTTCGTCATTCCCGCGAATGCGGGAATCCAGGCAGCCGCTGAAAAACTGGATACCCGCTTTCGCGGGTATGACGAACAGTGTGGTTCTTGATCTGAAAAAGATAAAACCTATCGGAAAACGGTATTAGTCACTGTTTCCTGGCGAGTTCCGCGAAACAGGGGGCTAACGCCCCCCGCTCGCTCGCTCGCACATCGGCTTGATTCGCCCACGCCGTCCGCGCCTACGCCACTTCCCGCCGCTCCACCAATTCCCAGCCATGATACACCAACAACAAGCCGTGTAGCCGAGTGGAACCGGCCCAGCGGCGCGGATCGGCACCGACCTAATAATGACCGGTGGAAAATCCGACCGCCCGCCACCGTTCGAGGCCGGCGCGGTTGCCCGACCATGGATCGTTCGCTATAACCTTGAGCGAAATCCCCTGCCGAGGAGAGTCCGTCATGAAAAACCGTTTGTTGGCCGTACTTACCACCGCTGTCCTGCTGCTCGCCATCCTGTCGCCGCCGCCGGCCCGCGCCCAGACCGTCAACCAGCAACTCGCCGCCGGCAGCGTGCTGGAAACCATCAAGAAGCGCGGTTCGATCCGGGTCGGTATGTCCACCTTCGTGCCCTGGGCAATGCGCGACAAGAACGGCGAACTGATCGGCTACGAAATCGACGTCGCCAAGCAATTGGCCGAGGATATGAAGATCAAGGTCGAGTTCGTGCCCACCGCCTGGGACGGCATCGTTCCCGCCCTGCTGGCTGGCAAGTTCGACGTGGTGATCGGCGGGATGACCATCACCCCGGAACGCAATCTGACCGTCAACTTCACCCAGCCCTACGCCAACTCCGGCACCCACCTGGTCGCTAACAAGGAACTGGCGGCCGGCTTCAAGTCGCTGGAAGATTTCAACAAACCCGACGTGGTGCTGGCCGCGCGGCGCGGCGCGACCCCGGCCACCGCCGCTAAGCGGCTGATGCCCAAGGCCACGCTGCGCCAGTTCGACGAGGACGCGCTGGCCTTGCAGGAAGTGCTGAACGGCAAGGCCCACGCCTTCGTCACCAGCACCCCGACCCCGGCGTTCGAGGCGCTCAAGCATCCCGACAAGCTGTTCCTGCCGATCCCCGAGCCGTTCGTGCAGGGCGCGGAAGGCTTCGCGCTGCGCAAGGGCGACCCCGACGCCCTGAACTTCTTCAACAACTGGATCC
>JAVMKH010000073.1:0-5250 GCA_031732935.1 Candidatus Contendibacter sp. | reverse complement strand
TCGCTGGTTGCGCCTGTTCGAGCCACTGGGCCGTTCGGGTCCCGACATCGGTCCCGTCAGCCTCGTCGCCTTGGGCGGCCAGCAGCTCGGTCAAGGCCGCGCGACGGGCGTCATCGAACGTGCCCCCGGCCGATCCAGCCCCGGCGCCATGAGCACCGGTACCCTCGACGTCGCCCTGTGGATCGGTGCCGCCCTGTGGATCGGCACCGCCTTGTGGATCGGCGTCACCTTGCGAGCCGCTACCGCCTTGCGGGCCGCTACCGCCTTGCGGGCCGCTACCGCCTTGCGGAGAATTCGCTTCTTCTTCCAGCATGGCGACGATGCGCTGGGCCAGCGCGATGACCTCGGCGGTCGAGGCGATCTTTCTCACCTCGAAGGCCAGGGCCAGCAACTTGGTGACCACGCCCGGTGGGAGCACGCCATCGAGGCGGGCTTCCAAGGTATCCGCCACCGTGCTCAGGCCGGTCTGACCCAGCAGCCGGGCGCGGAGCAGCGCCGACAGCGCGGCGCTCACCTGCTGAGCGACGGGTGCCTCCGCCGGCGGCAAGAGCGACTGCCGGGATTCCAGCCGATCGACCAGGGCCGCCAGGTTGTGGCGGCTGCCGGGAAAGCGTTCCCCCAATTGCCGCTCGATGCGAACATCCTCCAGGACTGCCGTGAAGACGCCGGCGAGTCCGGCGGGCTTTGCGATTGAGAAGTCCGTGTACCGGATATGGGCGGCTTCATGATCGATGTAGCCGTTGGCCAACACCGCCAACTCCGGATCGCCATCCGCCGGGAGCGATGGCAGGACAATCGTCTGGCCGTCGGTGATGGCCTGACGGCCACCGATCACCACCTTCACGCCGAGCTTCTGGCCCAGCAGGGTGGCGATGATCGGCAAGGCGCCCAACAGCGCGTTCTTTTTCATGGGGTACCTCCAACAAAGAAAGGAGACACACCCCCCCCTGGGGGACGATGCGTCCCCCAGGGGGGTTGAGAAAATCGCGCCGGATTTAGAAGAACCAGGCGTCGTCGGTCGCCGGCTCGGGCGCCGGAGCGGATTCGATGGCCTCGACCGAGGGCTCGGCCGAGGGCTCGGTCGAGGCAATGACCTCGTCCACCAGCGCCTGGACCGACCTTAAGTGCTCGGTCAGCGGATCGGCCGCCGCGTCCACCGTGGGCACGGGCGCCGGGGTCGGCGGGTCGCTTTCGGTGTCCTCGATGGACGCTGGAGCGTCCGCGTCCACCGTGGATGCCGAAACCGGCTCGGGCGCCGGGATCGATGTGGGTTCCTGGACCGCTTCCGTCGGCGTCGGGTCCACACTGGACGACGACGGCGGGGCGGCGGAGGGATCAAGCAGCCCCAGGAACTCTTGCGGGGCTTGCCAGACTGACGCGTTCGCCGCCCAGGTCCGCAGCCCATCCGGCTGGGCCGCCAAGCTGAAGAACTGGGTCAGCGCCGCCAGCACGCCGTTGGCGATCGGCCCTTGGGCCGGCACTTGGGCGACCAGCCGATCGATCTCCCCGACCACCGCCCGAAAGCGGCGATCGAGAAAGGCCAGGCCGTCCAGCTTGTCGCGGATCGACGCCAGCGGACTGAGCGCCCGCCGGGTGACGGCGGTCTTGCCCTGAAACGAGCGCTCCAGGGTGTCCCGCGCCAGTTGCCCCACTTCATGGAACACCTGATCGCCAAGGCCGCTCAGGGCCTGGTGCAGCCCGTCGTGCGTCACCCCCTTGGGGTCCGGCGCGGCGAAGCGCACCGCCTGGACGGCGAAGCTCAAGCGACCGCCGACGTACTCCGCCGGGACCAGGGCATCCTGGATCAGCTTTTGCCATTCCAGGGGCTGTTGCCGGGTCCAGGCCGCCAGTTGCCCGTCGTAGCCGGCCAGGAACGCCGCGCGAGCGGCCTGGTAGCGTTGATCGAGCGTGTCCAGTTCGGCCAGCAGCGCCGGCGCTTTCGCCGCCGGCACCGCATAGCCACCCAGGAAGCGCGTTCCCACCGCCAGACACCGGCGGCGGGCCGCGCTCCGGATCGATCCGAAGGTTTTCAGCGCCTCCGGGTCGATCAACTGCTTGTCCCCCAGCGAGACCAGGGTCTCCGGGGGCAGCTGGGAACGATCCAATCCCAAGTCTTCGGGGGTCAGGGTTTTTTTCCCCGACCAATTCGTGATGTCGATATTGACGAACACCAGTTGATCGGACAGCCAATTCAAGTCAATCGGGTGCATGACGTGCTCCTCAAAATAACCGGCGAACGCCACGCGCACCCCCACGGGGCGAACGTCGACGTCCGCCCCGTGGGTGGTATTTCAGAAGAACCAAGTATCACCACCGGAACCGGTGAGCAGTTGGTTCAGATCCTTGGGCCGCAACCCCAGGGTTTCCAGGATCGCGGCCTCGACCGGCAGCTCGGCGGGCCATTCGGTGACCCCCTGACCGCTTTCATCGACCAGGGATAACCCCACCCGCCGCCGCGCCAGCAACAGGAAGAAGGCGATGAGCGGCTTACGATCGTCGGTCAACGTGACGACCCCTTGATGGATGTCCTGGCTGAGCGCCGACCAGATGAGCAGGCCATCGCGCTCGTCCGGCGAACAACCCGGCAGGGTCCATCCGACCGCCGCCAAACCCGCGATGGTCTCCGTACAGGCCGTGTCGAGCACGCGCCGTCGCGCGGTTTCCAGGCGACCGGTCGGACGCCAGCGCCAGTACAGCGCGGGGACCGCGTTCGAGGTCTCCGGCGTGTCCCACCCGTGCCCCGCGTCCGGTGGGGACGTGGATGCCAGCCTCAAATCCCGGCGGTTGGCCGCCAACCGAAAGGTGCCCAGGGCCTGGTAGCCCTTGGCCATTTTCTCCCGGATGCGGTCTTCGGCTTCCCGGATCGGGATGCCGTCCCGGCACCGGCCGGCCGGGGTCTCGGCCTGGCGCAGCGTGGACCCGGTGCGGCCGAAATAGACCGTCAACCGCTGGGGATCGAGCACGGTCGGTACGGCCCAGTCCTTGGACGTGCCGTTCGGATTCCTCATCCGGTACAGCAGCACCGTGATCGCTGGGGCCGCCATTAGGGCGTCCCCCCGCAGAGGCGCTGGACGATGCCGTGGATGGCTTCGGCCGTTTCCGGTTCGGCCCGGCCGGTCAGCGCCCGTTTCAGGGCGTGATGAAGCGGTTGGGGCGCCCCCTTGAACTGGAGGGTGAGGTAGGCCCACCGCACCAGGGTCCGAGTGGAAAAGGTCAGCTCGATCGCCGGTCCGTCGTCGCGCTGACCGACGAACAGGCGGCGGACCTCGCCGGCCACCTCGATCATCTTGTGGACGATCTCGGTCGGCAGGGCCGGGACGGCCTGGGCGATGAGGTCCGCCTCCTGGTCCGGTTCCGGATAGTCCACCCCGACCACCCAGAACCGATCGAGGAGCGCGCCGTTCATCCGCTGCACGCCGGCGTACAGCCCGGTGGCATCGGCTTGCCCCGCCGTATTGGCGGTGCAGACGATCCCAAAACCGGGGGCCGGGGTGACGACCTCGCCGCCGTTGTCGGCGAGGACCAGCGGTCCGCCGTCCAGGACCGTGTTGAGCCCGGCCAACTCGCCGGGTTCCACCAGGTCCGCCTCGTTGAACAGGAACCAGGCTCCCAGCCGGGCGGCGGTGGTCAGCGAGCCATCCTGGAACAACACATCCCCGCCGATGGCGGTGAGGTGACCCAGCAGGTCGGCGATTTCCAGTCGCCGATGGCCGTTGACCTGAATCAGATTCAGATTCAGCCGGGCGGCGGTTTGGACGATCAGACTGGACTTCCCGGCGCCCATGGGACCGGTCAGCCATAGGCCGTCATGATGCTGGCCGGCGGCTAGACCGCGATGCCAGCACAACAGGTCCGACAGCAGTCCTGATCGGAACTGATAGTCCGCCTTGAGCGGCGGCGTGAATGGCCCCGGTGAATCGAATCCCGGCACTCGGATCGTGTCCAGCGCTTTGATACCAAAGGCTCGGTTGATCTGAATGTCGGTCTGCTGTGGCGTCGTCATCATCGTCTCTCTCCATCTACATCAGAAAAGGGGACGGCTCGACGCACGCCTCCCCGAGGAGGACGTGGTGAACCGTCCCCCAGGGGGGTTAAAACAGGATCAGGCCACCGCGCGGCGTTGTTGCACCGCCACACGTTGACTCAAGAGCCGCACCGCCCGCTGAAACTCCAGCAGGTCGATGCGCGCGTCATAGACCGCCAGGCAAGCCTGGGCACTCAGCACCGCCGGTGGCCCGGTCGTGACCGGCGCTTCCAGCCACGCCAGGATGTCTTCCCGCTCGGCCCGCTCGGTATGCACCGAGGCGAGCAGCTTCAGGTGACGCCGGAGAAACCCGACATGCAGTGCTTCCCAATTCGCCGCCAACGTCTCGATATCGTCCCGCCAGTCCTCGTACTGGCGACGGGCATGGGGACGGGTTGGGGTCTTGGCGACGGGCGCGGCGGGTCGGGTCCGGGTGGACGCGACCGCCGGCGGGTCGTCGAACAGCGACAACGAGATATCCATGGGCCTCTCTCCAAAAAAAAAGAGACGCCCAGGCCCCCAGGGGGACGCGGACGTCCCTCAAGGGGTTGCTGAATCGAAAGGCGCGCTAAGCTGATTCCATCGCTTGGATGGAGTTCTGCCATGAGCATGCCCTTTGTTTGTGCGTCGAAACCGGCCGAGCCAACTCGGCTCGATCTCGACCACGACTTGCTATTGGATCTACGGACCCGGCAGGTCCGGTTCACCCGAACCGGTCAGGCGGCCTTGGCCAAGCGGTTTGCACGGCACGGAATCACGCTTCAGCAGTGACGAACGCTGAGCGATGTGGAAACCGCCATCACGCATGTCACCTGTGCTGAATACCGAAATCTCTCCAAAGCGAAGAAGGAGAGTCCGGTCGCGGATGCCATCGACGATTTGTATTTCATCTTCGATGGCGTCGAGGGTAGACCGCTCTTACCGCTGGAACAGCGGCGACAGCGCATGGATAGGGCCGTACAGAAACTTCTCGAACTGTGCGGCATTGCTTTAGATCCGGCGGAGTAAATCCCGCACAGCCCGTTCTTCGCGAGCGAGCGGTTATGCGTTGCAGGCCGCGTTACCGGCCACTGATCAGTCTTTAGGGTCGGTTCGGGTCGGTTCGAGATCGCGCAGACGCACGAACCCGCTCTCCGGGCCGATACGGATGGCCCGCCACGTCCCCGTCGTCCCCAAGGGCACGACCTCGACGCCTTTCTTCAGCGTGCGAAGGACCGGGTATTCCG
>JAVMKH010000072.1:0-28394 GCA_031732935.1 Candidatus Contendibacter sp. | reverse complement strand
CCGATGATCGTGTGAGCATCACTCACGCTAAAGTAGGTCATCGCCAGGCTCCTAACTCGAAAAGCCTACTTATAAGTAGGCTTTTCGTTTTTTAGCCGTCCGTTGGCTTCATCCTCTTGGTGGGTTCTTTACTGTCGGCAATCGCACCAAATTTAGGCAGCAACCGCCCATACTCAATAATGACCTGCGCGCCCAGCAGGAGGATGATGCTCGCCGCTTCCAACGCCAGCAAAGCAATAATGACGCCCGTCAATGACATCATGCTCTCGTCAAGGCCGAAGCTGGTAATGGGACTAAGGTAAGCCGATTTTTACATGCCATCCGGCTTGGTTTTTGCTATTTGGTCAAAGCTGGATTGACTGCGGGATCGGCTCGCCATGACGGTGCGGGTCGGTGAATCTCCATCCCGAAATCGTGGCGGCAGTGCGGTGGATGATGGATAAAAGAGCCTTGAGGCGCTGTGAGGAAGTCATGGCGCATGCGACCGATTATGCAACTTGGCGCGAGGTGGCGCGGGAGCATGATCGTTTGTCTGGCGCCGCCGACTGGCGGGAGCGGGACGAATCGCCCGATTACGATTACCCGTTGATTCGGGAACGGTTGAACGAGTTGCGCGCGCTGCGTCGGCACGGTGATACCGCCCGCCTGGTGTATTCCCTGCATGAGGGCTTGCACGGCAATCTCGGCAATATCGCCAATCCGGTACTTTATTCCTATTGCCTGTTCGGCACCAAGCGGTTATTGACCGAGTATCTTGACGAGGTTGCCACCACCCTCGACGAACTGTGCGACCGGGATTTTCCTGATTTTCCCTTGGCCGCCAAGCTGCGTTTTTTCGAGCGCACGGCTCAAAGCTTCGGCCGCTCGGCGCTGATGCTCAGCGGAGGCGCCACTCTGGGATTGTTTCATTCGGGGGTGATCAAGGCATTGTGGACGGAAGGACTGTTGCCACGGGTTATTTCTGGTTCCAGCGCGGGTTCCATTACTGCGGCAACGATCGGTACCCATACCGACGTCGAATTGACGCGGGTGTTCAGCCCGGATGGCTTCACAGCGGAAGCGTGGCGCAGCTTGGGGTTCAAAAGCCTGCTCAAGGGCAGCACGCTGATGGACAGCAGCCAGTTGGAGCTTTGCATTGAGCAGAACGTCGGTGCGTTTACCTTTGAGGAGGCCTTCGACCGCACGGGCCGGATCATCAATATTCCGGTGTCGCCGAGCCGGGCGCATCAGCACTCGCGATTGCTCAATTATCTGACCGCGCCGAACGTGATGATTCGGCGCGCCGCGCTGGCGTCCAGCGCCATTCCCGGCGTGTTTCCAGCGGTGATGCTGGAAGCCAAGGACTTCAATGGCGCCGTCGTACCCTACATGCCCAATGATAAATGGGTGGATGGAAGTCTGAATAGTGACTTACCGATGTTGCGGGTGGCACGGATGCATAACGTGAACCATTACATCGTTAGTCAAACCAACCCGCATATCGTGCCGTTCCTGTCCGAACCCAAGCCACACGAGAAGGGGTTACTGTCGTTCACTCGCGATATCGTCAGCTCGACGGTTCATCTCTACGTCAAGCATCTTCTCGATGTAAGTCGACGGAACGTCGATTCCCACGCCTTGGGGTTGCTGCTGGACAAAGCCTATTCGGTGGCTAACCAGAACTATAGCGGTGACATCACCATTTTCCCACCGACTTGGCTAGGCACCCTGCGGGATATTTTCTCCAATCCCACGCCGGAACGGATCGCCGAATTCATCCGCACCGGCGAGCGAGCCGTCTGGCCGAAGTTGGAGCGCATCCGCAACGCCACCCGCATCAGCCGCGCGTTCGAACGCGGCCTGGAGCGGTTGCGGGCGCGCGCCGCGGCGACGCCCTGATGGATTCAGGGCTTGGCTAGGTCGTCCAGCAGCAACTGGATATCCGCCGCATACTGGTAGTGCAAGTCCGGATCGGTGGCCAACGCTGGGTCGCGCGAACCAGCCAAGATCGCTTGCAATTTGGTGATCAACAGTTTGCCGGCGGGCGGCACGTTGGGGCTTGCCACGATTTGCGCCAACTTGGCGGCCAATGGCGCGGTGTCGCCAGCGCGGATGGCTTGCCCGATCTGAGCGCACAGGCGGGAACCTGGATTGGCATTGTCGCCACCGGCCCGCCGGTAAGCCAGGTATTTCTGGATCGATTGTCGCCGGGCTTCATCGGCCACGCCCGGGTTTTCGACCGCCTGACCAACATCGCGCAGACCGCGGCGGATCGCCCAGTTGCGGGCGGTGAGGCTTTCAGGCAGGTTGCACTCACTAGCGCGGTACAGTTCCTGGCGGGCTTCGTCATGCCGCCGCAGTTGAATCAGCACATTGGCCAGCTTGTTGCGGCTGGCTTCCTCGCCGCGGCCGTCACCCAACTCCGCGTACAGGTCCGCCATGCGCCGGTAAGCCAGCACCGCTTCCTCAAGTTGGTTGAGCACATGGTGCAAGTGGCCAAGCTCGCCCAAAACCTCGGCGATGCCAGCGCGGTTGCGGAGCTGCTCGTAAAGATACAGCGCTTGCTGGCAGGCCTTGAGCGCCGGCTCAATTTCTCCGAGCAGCTTGCGGGCCAGGCCGAGTTGCCGCCAGGCTTGGGCGGCTTCTTCCGGTTCGCCCAACGATTCGAAAGCTTGCCGCGCGGCGTTGTAGAGGGTGGCCGCTTCGAAGTACCGGCCCTGCCGTTGGCGTACCAGTCCCAGTTGCAACTGATTGGCGGCGACCATGGGATGAATGGTGCCAGGCGCGATGTGGGCTAGGGCGGCCTCGTAGGCGGCCGCCGCGTCCTGTAGCCGCCGCAGATAACTCAGACAGTCGCCGGTTTCGGCACCGGCCACTGCGGCCATGCGGGCGGCGCTGACGTTGCCGGCGTCGGCCAACGCCTGGAATCGTTGCCGAGCTTCGTTCAATTCTCGGGCCGCTGGTTCGGCGGCGCTGGCCATTTTCAGCAGCTTGCCCAACTGAAAGTGCGCGCGCGCCTGATCGTAAGCGGCGCCGGGGTAGGCGTCGGTCCCCGCTTCCTGGCATTGGCGCAGGAGTTGCCGGGCGGCTTGCAGGGCTTCTTCCAGCGCTTCATTGTCGCGCAGGCGCTCGATCCGCAACCGCTCGGTTTCGAAGCGTGCCCGGCTCCAGCCGCGCAGAGCTTGACTGGCCCGCTCGCGGGCGGCTTTGGCTTCGTCCAGCGCGGTGGCGATGCCGAGACTGGCCAGCAATTGCTCCATCTGGGTAGCGATGCGTGCGATCCGTTCCGTGGAAATGCCCTGCTGGTTGTCGCGCAGCAGGGCAAGCAGGTTGGGTAGTTCCAACCGCAGCAGTCGCTTGGCGCGAACGCTGTCCTTGAAATGCTGCTGGTAAAGTTCCGCTAGGAACTGCTCCATGCCGTTTCGCCAACGCTCTCGCCAAGTCGCCCGCGCGTTCAAGTCCAATTGGCCAAACAGGTAACGCGCCAAGGCCGGATCGAAGCGCAGGTGGCCATGCCCTCGATCCTCGGCCAACCCCAAAGCGATGAGCCGCGCGCAGAAGGTCTGGGTGGCAAGCGTGTCCAGTTCCAAGGCGTGGCCTAACGCGATACGATGCACACCGTCCTTGAAGAACGCCAAAACAGCCAGCAAGTCCCGGTCGCTGGCGGATAGCCGCCGCAGTTCCAATTCCAGCCCCAGGTAAAGCGGCCACTGCAAATCGTCGCCGTGGCGACGTAGCAGGTCGGCTTGGAGTGGGCGCAGGAGCGTTAGGATCGCGCTTACGCCCTGGACGCCGACTCCAGGTGCCAGGCGGAGCAGGGCCCCGGGATGACAGCCGACCATGGCCACCAGTTCGCGCAGTTGCTGAAAGCTGGCGCCGTTGTCGGTGGAAGGAGGTGCTTCGCCAGCGGCGATTAGCATCTGGCCAAGCAGGGCGATGGCATCGGTTTCATCCAGCGCCACCAGCTTTATTTCAGCCCAGGGCTGTGCGAAGGACGGTGGTCCAGCGCGGCCGAGCGCCAACAGGTGCAACGTCGGCCACTCGCTCATCAGGTCCTTCCAAAATTGATCGAAAGCCTCGTCATGTTCGGCGGGCCAGCATTCGATCTGGTCCAGCACTAGCAGGATCGGAATCGGGCGCAGCGTCTGCCGAAGATGATCGAGCGCCTGCCACTGGGTCGGATATTGGCCGACCGTCCAGTGACCTCCGACGGGAAGTAATTGCCGGCCCAAGGTTTCCAACAGCGCGCGTGGGTTGCCGGCGTTATCGGCGTGGACATAGGCGCTATAACGATAGCGGTTGGTGCGCGCCAGCCAGCCCACCAAATCCGCCGCCAGGGTGGTTTTGCCACTGCCGCCGGGACCCTTGATGAAGACGGTGGACTGGTTTTCCAGCAGCCGTTCGGCGATGAGCAACTCGCGCGTCCGCGCCAGATAGCCGTTCGAGGGCAGGGAGGGCATGGACCCCACGGCGATGGATCGTGACTGGCCGGCCAGCCGGCGCCAAAGCTCCAACGCGGGGCGCAGTGTAAGGCGGGGATCGTGCTGGCCCAGATACACGGTGAAGGCGAACCAGTCCTGCAAGTAGACATCACCGCCGCCCAGGCCAGGGCCGCGGTAGCTGTCGCTGGCCAGCCGGCGTTGGCCCGCGAACAGGGCTTGGCTGATGCGGGCGCCCCGCAGTAACTCTTCGTGAAAGGCGGTCCAGAATCGGCGTAGGGTTTCCGTCGGCGCGTCGGGATGAACGGCGATCACCGCCGCGATCCCGGCCGCCAGAAAGGCGGATGCCAGTTGCGCGGGCCTTATGGAACGAGTGGTTTCCTCCGGGCGGATCAGTACGACCAGACGGATACGATAGGTGGCCAGCAAAGTCGCCAACGCGGTCACGGATACGAACTGGGCGTTGCGGCAAAGCGGGACGTGCAAATCGTAGCTGGCTTCGAATCCAAACAGGGGAACGCTCTCTTCGGGATCGTGGCGGAAACGCCCATCCAGATGCACGGCGATGAAGGGGCGACCCGCGGACCAAGCGTCGTTCAACTGTTTTTCCAGCGCCGCCAGGGTGGGAGGGGTCAACACCTGCACTTCGACCAGGGCGCCCAGCCCTTCCAACGCCTCCAGCAAAGGTAGCGCGGCGCGCCGATAATCGGGCTGGCCGGTGGGTTCGGTATCGGGACGCGGGCTGAGAGTCAAGATTCGCAGGGGAGGGGGCGCCGGGGGGAAGGCTTCGCCCCCGCCAGCCAATCGACGCTGAAACTGAACCGGTTGCTTGCCGCGTAACAAAAAACCAGCATTATCGCTTAAAAGTTCCCAAGGCAGGTCGAGCAGCGCGGCGGCGGCGGGATCCGGGTTATCGGTTCGCAGTGTCAATCGGCGCTGGCTAGGGTCCGGTGCCTGATGCCACTCGGCGGTCAGCGCCGTCATGGCGGGAGATCCGAGCGTGGCTTGATACAGCGCCTGGCCCCAAGCCTCAAGCCAGGCGCTGACGCGCTGGGCGAGTTGTCGAACCGTATCGGTGGGCCAGACAAGGTGGTCGCGCAGATACCAGCGCGGCAGATCTGGATCAATGGGGCGGGGTAGCGGACCCAGGGTCAGGTGAATGTTGGAGATCGAGGCAGGCTCGGGACGACAGTTCAGGTGGGCGGTGATCGGCCATGAGTTGGCGCGAGACACGGTGGCGCGACCCAGGACAAGCTCCAGTTCCGCCAAAGGCGGCGGACCAAGTTCGACAACCGCGTCGCTGGGTGGCGACTCACCCAGAGCGGCCAGCAATGTCGACAGAACCGCGCCCAGACCGTCGGCGGGCAATTGAATCGGCGGAGTTTGCGGTGGAGGGGTGAACCAGGAACCCAGCAAGGTGCTGTCGACGCCGGGCAACAACAGCGGAATGACCCGATAAGTGTTGGCGCGGCGTCGTTCCATTTCTTGCGCGAGCTCGATCTCCCGGCGCATCCAGCCAGCCTCGCCCGTGTTGAGGCTAAGCACCACGAGGACCTGGCGAGCTTGCTCGATAGCCCAGCGCACTTCCAAGGCCAGTTGGTCGCCGCCGCGCCGGTTGCGGGTATCGCGCCAGACATTCAAGCGGCAGGTTTCCAGCGCTACCGCCAAATCCTCGGCGAAGGCGGCATCGGGCCGGGCGTGGCAAATGAACAGAGAGGTAGCAGCCATCAGGGATTCCAAAGCGGCAAGGGAAGGTTAAGGCGATGAATAGCTTAGCGCAAAAACCAGCGGGTCGCCGCCCTTGAAATCGACCGGCTTGCCCCCATTTGAAAATTAACCTGAACAAGGCGTTCCAGGAACGCCATCACCCGAAACGAGAGGAGGCGCCATCATGGCTCTGATGCGTTATGAACCCTTGAATTTGTTGAATCAGTTGCAACGGGAAGTCAACCGTCTGTTCGAAACCAGCCGGTTTGGCGACGAGGAAACTGGACACATGCTGGCGGACTGGATGCCGGCGGTGGACATCAAGGAAGAGTCGAACCAGTTCGTGATTCACGCGGACCTGCCAGGCGTGGATATCAAGGAGATCGAGGTGACGCTGGAGAATGGCGTGCTGACCCTGAAGGGCCAACGGGCGGGCGAGAAAAAGGAGGAAACCGAACAGTATCGCCGGGTCGAGCGGGTGCGTGGCACCTTCCTGCGGCGGTTCTCGTTGCCGGATGTGGCCGACGCCGAGAAGGTGAGTGCGAAATGTAAGGACGGCGTTTTGGAAGTAGTCGTGCCGAAGCGCGAAGCGGCGCAGCCTCGCAGGATTGCCATTGAGGGATAGCAGCTATACCCATCGCATCGAACTCAGGCCCAACAAGATTCGGAAGCCCTGCTTCGGCAAGGCGGGGGAGCGACCCGCTTTGCCTATCATTGGGGGCTGGCCGAATGGCAAAGTAGTATGCCGCTGGCGCAAAACCCAATGCAGTCGCCCTGCGCCAGCGGTTCAACGCGATCAAGCCGGTCCAGTTTCCCGGGATGCTGGATTTGCCGAAATCCGCTCCTCAACCAGCCATCAATTAAGCGGCGCGGCGTCCACAATTCCGCCCGATTGGACAACGGCCTTGGCATGTCTAGTTTTGCTGGGAAGCGCGGTAGCGCGTGGTATCGTAAAATGCAGCCAATGTTCGGCGACGCTCTGGCGTTGGTACGCCGTCAGTTGTGGGCATCAGAGGTTTTTTCAATGTCGCGGTCGGAGGCTGACGTTCGGAAAATCCCACCCCCGTGCCGGAGCGCCTGATCGAGGTGTTGTGCTATGCCGCCTAATGGGGAAAGTCGAGCTAAGATTTACCCGAACTCGGTTAGCACCCCACGCCGCCCTCCTTTCAGGAATCCCCAGCGGTGCCATCCGGCGCGATGTCCTTGCGCACCGACTCCACCAGGCCCTTCAAATCGCCGCCCTTCATGCCGATTTCGCCCAGCACCGCATCCAGGATCGGCTGTTGGGCGCGGTAGGCCAGCGCCGCCGCGACCGCCTGCTCAGCCAGATTGCCGCCCGCGCCGCCCGGTCCACCGGAACCGCCCACCGCGCCGCGATTGAGGCCGTCCACCTGCACGATCTTGATGCCGTCGATCTTTTCCAGCGGCTTGACCGATGCTTCGATGATGGCCGGCAATACGTCCAGCAGTTTCATCTTAACCTGCATGGCGATCTGTTCCGTTGCCAGGGTATTCAGGGCAGCGTTGCGCATCTCGATGCCCTTGGCGTCCACCTGATATTGCACCTGCTGGGCCTCGGCTTTGATTTTGATCGCTTGCGCGTGGTTTTCAGCGGCATCTTTTTCCGCCTCGGCGGCGACCCGGATGCCGATGGCCCGCTGCTGGGCTTCCTGATCGGCGGCCACCAGGGCGATCTGCTTTTCGCGCTCGGCGATGGCGACCTCGCGGGCGGTTTTCACCTGCTCCTCGGCGCGTGCCGCCAGGGCGCGGGCTTCGTTGGCCTGCTTTTCGGCCTCGGACAGAGCCTTGGATTTTTCGGCGACGGAAATCTGCCGTTCCTGATCGGCCAGCGTCGTCAGCTTCTCCTGTGCGATCTTGGCGACCTGCAAATCCCGGGTGGCTTCGATCTGGCGCTGCTGGATGGCGCGACTCTTCTCAACTTCCGCCTCCTTGACTTGGCGCTCGGCGTCGATCTTGGCTTGCTGGGCCTCGCGCTCCCGTTGCGCCGTGATACTGGCCACCTCCGCCGTTTGTTGGGCCTGCCGGGTGGCGATTTCCTGCTGCTGCTGCAAGGTCGCGAAGGTCTGGTCCTTTTCGATGGTCAGCTTGAGCTGGGTCGCCTCGAAATTCTTCTTGGCGATGGCTACCGCCGTGTCCTGCTCGATCTCGTTGCGTTCCTTGGCGCGCTGCTGGGTCTGTTGGGTCAGCTTGGTCAGACCTTCGGCGTCGAAGGCGTTCTGGGCGTCGAAATACTTGATCGGCGTCTGATCGAGCCGCGTCAGGCTGACCGATTCCAGCTCCAGGCCGTTTTTGAGCAAATCCTCCGACACGGCGTTCTGCACCGCCTGAATGAAGTCGGCGCGCTTGTCAAGCAACTGGTGCATGCTCATCGACACGGCGGCGGCGCGCAGGGCGTCGACGAACTTGTCCTCGACCAGTTCCTTCAGCGAATCGGGGTGCATGGTGCGCTGGCCCAGGGTCTGGGCCGCGTTGGCGACGCCCTCGACGTTGGGGATAACGCGGACGAAGAAAGCCGCGACCGCGTCCACCCGCAAGCGATCCAGCGTGATCAGGCTGTCGGTGCCGGCGCGGGACACCTCCAGCTTGAGGGTGTTCATGTTGATGTTCACGCATTCGTGAAACACCGGCAACACGATGGCGCCGCCGTCCATCACCACCTTTTGCCCGCCCAGACCGGTGCGGACGAAGGCCAGTTCCTTTGACGAGCGCCGATACAACCGCGCGAAGATGATGCCGACCGTCAACAAACCAATCAGGAAAAGCCCGGCCAAGATGCTCATTTCCAATAAATTGCCCATTTTCAGTAAATGATTATCCATTTTTCTTTGATCCCACGATTGTCAGAGGAGGTCCGGACGAGGATTGAGGATGGCTAGAAACCGCGAGCCCGAAATCTGCCGGACCAGCAAGACCGACTCGCCGGCGCCAAATTGCAGGTCCGCGCCGTCCGGCTCGACCCGGATGTACAGCGTTTGTCCGTGTTCGTTTTTTACGCGCGCTTCGGCCGGATAATTCGCCCGCGCGGTGCCGGTCACCACCACCGCGACCCGTCCCACCAGGCTTTCGAAGCCCACGGCGGTCGTCTCGTCGCGCGGGATGAGGTGGGCGATGGCCGCGCCCGACATCCGCACCACCGGCAGGGCGCCCAGGAACGCCGCCACGGCCGAAATCGGCGCCGGCGGATAGAAGCCGAACGTTCCATGCACCAAGGCGTTGAGAACGTAGCCGATAAGGGCGAAAGCCGTGAGCAAGATCACCAGCAACACCAGAATAGGCACTTTGCCGACATGGAGCCAGCCCAACCAGGAATCGGAAACGCCCTCAACGCCGTGGGCCGCGTCGGGAACGAAATGGTCGAGCCAGCCGGATAAACTCATGCCGACGAGCAGCGCCAACCCTTCGACGACGGCGATGGCCACCAGCAGGAGGGCCGCAACGGTGAATGGCCAAGACTCCGGTGCCAGAAACAGATCCATGGTCGGTCCTTTTCTCCGGGTTTATCGCGCGCCCCGCGCTGCCTTGAGGGCGGCCAGCCGTTCGGCGATGCGGTTGCCGCGCTGCATGTCCGCCAGTTCCTTGAGCTTGGCGGCTTGATCGTTCAGGCCGGGCTTGATGCCGCTGGTCCCGGTCTGCCGCGCCATCACCCGGCCGAACGACGATTCCGCGTCGTCAACTCGCGTCTGTCGATCCGATCCGCTTCCCGAAAGCGGCGAAGCGGCCTGGCTGGCCAGGCTCGCCTGATAATCGGTCAGCGCCTGATCGAGTTCGCGCTTCTTGGCGAGCAGGGCCACGATGTAGCTTTCCAGCTCCTTGCCACGCTCCGCGTGCTCGTCAAGCGCTTTTTGCAGCACCGGCAGCAAATCCTCGATGTCGGCCTGCCGGCCGATGGCGGCCTTGGCCAGATCGTCGCGTTCCAGGGTCAGGGCGGTATCGATCTGCTCGCTCAGTTTCTCGTGCTCCGCGTTGAGCTTGGCCATCCGCGACAGCACCAGGTGCTTGGCTGCTTCCGCCTTGCCAAGATCGACCCGGACCTCAACGATCACCTGTTCGATCTCGCGGATCGCTTGCGCCATGGTGGCTTCCGGGGCGAGATCCTCGGCCTTGTCGAGCAGGGCGTGGGCGCCGCCGACGATGATTCTGGCAACGCGGTTGGCGAACGTGTCAGCCATTGTTCAACTCCTTCCCTTTTCGGGTTGCGATGATGTCGGCGATTTCGATGATGTCGGGCAGGTAGCGATCCAGAACGTCTTCGTCGTAGGTCGCCGGGTGCGTGGTCACGGCGGCGCGCAACAGCGATGTGAACAACCGAAAACACTGTTGGGCAAGGACCGCTTCGACGTCGAGCGCTTCTTCCTGGCTGGCGTCCTCGCTCAGGCGGGTGGAAATCAGCGTGGCCATGATTCGGGGAGCCCATTCCGACACCAGACCAACCAAATCCGAATGGGTTTTGTGTTTGCGCTCGTGGACCGAAATGGTATCCACGAACGGCCGCGCCAGCGCCCGCATCCACGCCGCGCACAGTTCGGGACTGGTCATGCCGGCTTCCTGCTTACGGATTCGCGCTAGCAACGCCCGCAGTTTCTCGCTGGGGGTTTTCGCGTCCGCCTCCTGCAACGACGACAACCACTGGAAGTCTTCATCGGGAATGCGGATCGAGAGGGTCTGCATTTGGGCCATGAATGCCCCTATTCGCGGTTGATTAGTTGCGATTATTTAAAATCGCATACATTTGTGTACAATTTATCGGTTTGACGGGAGCTTTGTCAAGCATGATCGGCCGGGCGGCAAATCGCCGGTTTATTTCAGCTAGACTTGCGGCAGGTGTCGCAAACGGGAAGGAGCAACCGATGAAAGAGGATTCCGAGCAACTCAAGCAACGCATCACCGCGCTTGAACAGGAGGTTGCGGCGCTGAAAAACCGGGGTTTCCCCTATCGCGGTATTCGCAAGCGGTCCGACCGTTATTTCTGGGGGCTGCCGCTATACGACATCGCCCTGGGACCAGACCTGGAGAAAGGCGAAATGCGTGGACACGCCAGGGGCATCATCGCCATCGGCGATCTCGCGACGGGGGTGCTGGCCATGGGTGGCGTCGCCCGGGGTCTGGTGGCCCTCGGCGGCGCAGCGCTGGGGTTAGTGCTGGGCTTCGGCGGCCTGAGCACCGGTCTGCTGGCGGTGGGCGGTCTGGCGGTGGGTGGGATCGCCATCGGTGGCGGCGCCATCGGCGGCATCGCCATCGGTGGTGGGGCGTTCGGCTATTACGCCATGGGCGGCGGCGCGTTCGGGGAACATGTCATCAGCGCCATGACCCAGGACCCCGAGGCCGTCCGCTTTTTCAATGACTGGCTGCCGGGATTACGGAATCTGCTGCCCCCACATCGCTAGCCCCCGTTCCCGTTCGGCGTCGGCGTGCGCTCGGCCAAGCGGGAGAGGGCAGTAAACGATGGGCTATTCGTGGCCGTGGGCGATGGGTTTTTCGGTAAACAGATAATCCCTCAACTCTTTGTCGAAAGCGGAGTCCCGTCGGCGGATCCATTCCAACACCATGGCCGCGTGTTCCTTTTCCTCGTCCCGATTGTGGGCGAGGATGGCCCTTAATTCCGGATTCTTGCAGGCGTTCACCCGCTGGTTGTACCAGTCGACCGCTTCCAGTTCCTCCATCAGGGAGGTGATGGCGCGGTGCATGTCGCGGGTTTCGTCCGACAATTCGTTGATCGGCTCGTGATAACCTTCATTCGCCATTGGCGGGTCTCCTTAATTCCAGGCTCCAAAGAGAAAGGCCAACCGTTTCCGGTCAGCCTTTACGATATTGGTGGAGGCGGCGGGAATCGAACCCGCGTCCGCAAATCCTCCGCCCTCGGCCCTACATGCATAGCCTGGTCTTTGTTTTAACCCTTCGCAACCCGACCGGCAGGGCGGCGAACGGCGGTTCCGGTAAGTTTTAGAGCCTCACCCCCGGACAGGATCGGCGCGAGCTGATGTTAGTCGACCCCTGATTCGCCCCGAAAGGCTCCGAACCTCACCAGCAAGTTTCGGTCAGGGGCTGGCGGTCTTAGGCCGCCAGAGCGTAGCTGTCGTCGTTGGCAACTATGATTTGCAGCCAGATTAACGAGGCGAGCTGCATCCTCGGCATGCGCCTCGGGTTTTGCAATCCACGTCGAAACCGGATCGCCCCCATGGGTAAACCTATGATAGCGCGGCGGGCGGGAAGTTCCAAAACCCTATCGCTCCCGCATCAACCGCTGCTTGTCGCGCTCCCAGTCGCGGTCCTTTTCGGTCGCCCGCTTATCGTGCTCCTTCTTGCCGCGCGCCAGGCCGATATCCAGCTTGGCGCGATTGCGCTTCCAGTACATCGCCAGCGGAATCAGGGTATAACCCTTGCGCTCGACCGAACCGATCAAGCGGCTGATCTCTTCCTTGTGCAGCAGCAGCTTGCGGGTGCGGGTCGGGTCGGCCTGGACGTGGGTGGAGGCCGAGGTCAACGGCGAGATGTGGCAGCCGAACAAAAACGCCTCGCCGTCGCGCAGCAGCACGTAGCTTTCCTTGAGATGGGCGCGGCTGGCGCGCAGGCTCTTGACTTCCCAGCCCTGCAAAGCCAGGCCCGCCTCGTAGTGTTCCTCGATAAAGTAGTCGTGATACGCCTTCTTGTTGCTGGCGATCTGATGGTTGCCTGGAGTGGTTTTCTTGCTCATGACCGTTCGGTGGGGTGGCCGGCGCCCGTGGTTCAGCGCGCGAGGCTTGAGGATGAACGCGGATTCAACCAAACTTGCCCGATGAAAGTCCAATAACGTAGTCAAACAGTCAAGTTATCACACTGCCCCGGAGACAAGTCGTGGCGACTGTCAAGAAGAGCGCCCTGGTCCTGTATTCCGCGGCCGACATGTATTCCTTGGTCAACGACATTGAGGCCTACCCGCGATTTCTGCCCTGGTGCCGATCCAGCAGCGTCATCCATCATACCGAGGACGAAGCGCGGGCCACCATCGAGATCGCCAAGGGTCGGGTGCATAAGTCCTTTACCACCATCAACCGGATGCAAAAACACAAGATGATCGATATCCGTCTGCTGGAAGGTCCTTTCCAGCGCCTGGAGGGTTATTGGCGTTTCGAGTCGCTGCGAGCCGACGCCTGCAAGGTGTCGCTGGACATGGAATTCGAGTTTTCCAGTCACCTGTTGCGGATAGCCGTCGAGCCGGTATTCAAGCAAATCGCCAACTCGCTGGTCGACGCGTTCTGCAAGCGCGCGGTGGACGTTTATGGCCAGCGATAATCCCACGACTTTCCGGGTCGAGGTGGCCTACGCTCGGCCCGACGAGCAGATCATCATCCCGGTCGAAGCACCGGCGGGAGCGACCGTGGAGCAGGTCATCGCGCTGTCGCGCATCCAGGAACGTTTCCCGGAAATCGACCCCAAGACCGCCAAGGTCGGCGTGTTCGGCAAGCTGAGCAAGCTGTCGGCGGTGGTGCGCGCCGGAGACCGGGTGGAAATCTACCGGCCCCTGCTCGCCGATCCCAAGGCGGTCCGCAAACAGCGGGCCGCCGAGGGCAAGCGGATGCGCAGGGGCGGTGGCGCTTTGGAGCCGGGCGAGGGTTAGTCGACCGCCCCCTCGACGCGGTCGAGGGTATCGCCCGTGAAAAACAGGGCGACATGACGTTGTTCGACCAGGTTGCCGCCCTTGCGGTAGCTGTAATAGTAGTCCCAGCGATTTTGGTGGAACGGGTCGGTCAGCAGCGGCGTGCCCATGATCCGCTGGACCTGCGGCCGGGTCAGTCCGGGATGCAACTGGCCGACCATGGCTTGGTCGATGTAATTGCCCTGGCGGACGGGAACGGAGTAGAAGCTGGGCAGGAACGATTCGCAGCCGGCGGTGAGAACGAGCAGCAGGGCGCCGGCGGCGCCTAGGGAGCGGTGCAACATGGAAGACCAAGTCCGGGTTGTCTGAACGTCGTATCATCATAACGTACAACGGCAATCCATGGGTAAGCGCAATCACGGGAGAGTTCGGCGTGGGCTCAAAAGAACTCAAGCAGGCGGGCCTGAAGGTCACCCTGCCACGCATGAAGATTCTCGACATGCTGCAACATCAGGACGGCATGCACCTGACCGCCGAGGAGATTTTTCGGGCGCTGGAGGAATCGGGCGAGGAGGTTGGCTTAGCGACCGTGTACCGAGTGCTGACCCAGTTCGAGTCGGCCGGGTTGGTCAAACGCCATCACTTTGAGGGCGGTCACTCGGTTTTCGAACTGAATCAGGGCGAGCATCACGACCATATCCTGTGTCTGGAATGCGGCCGGATCGAGGAGTTTTGCGATGAGGACATCGAGCAGCGGCAGCGCGTCATCGCTCAGCGCCTCGGTTTCGAACTAGCCGAGCATTGCCTGATTCTTTACGGCCACTGTAACCGTCCCGAGTGTCCCCACCGTCCACCCGAGGAAGGTCAGAAAAGCGATGATGGGGGGGTGGTGTGGGGAGAGAATTAAGGACGGCGCTTGGGCGCGTTCAGTGTGTCCGGCTCCGATCCAACGCGCGATAGCTGATGGCCTCGGTGAGATGGGGGGTTTTGATGCCGTCGCTGCCGGCCAGATCGGCAATGGTCCGGGCCACCTTCAAAATCCGGTGATAGGCGCGTGGTGACAGCCCCAGCCGCTCCAGCGCCTGTTCCAGCAAGCGGTGATCGCTTTCGCTCAAGGCGCAATAGCGCTCGATCTCGCGGGTTCCCAAGGCGCTGTTGGCCTTGCCGGCGCGATGCAGTTGTCGGTCGCGCGCCGCGCATACCCGGGCGCGCACCGTGGCGCTGCTTTCCTCCGCGACATCGCCCCGTAACACCCGATGGGCCAGGCGTGGCACTTCGATATGCAGATCGATGCGATCGATCAGCGGCCCCGAGACCCGCGCCCGGTAGCGGCGCACCTGTTCCTGCCCGCAGGCGCAGCGCCGCTCAGCGTCGCCCAGATAACCACAAGGACAGGGGTTCATCGCGGCCACCAGTTGAAACCGGGCCGGAAAATCGGCCTGGCGGGCGGCGCGGGAGATGGTGATCCGCCCCGATTCCAGCGGCTCGCGTAGAACTTCCAGCACCCGCCGGTCGTACTCCGGCAACTCGTCCAGAAACAGCACGCCGTGATGGGCCAGTGAAATCTCGCCGGGCCGGGGCTGACCACCGCCGCCGACCAGGGCGACCCCCGACGCGGTGTGATGCGGGGCCCGGAACGGCCGGACGCCCCATTGCTTCAAGTCCAGTCCTTGCGCGCTGATCGACGCGATGGCGGCGGTTTCCAGGGCCTCCGCCTCGGTCAGCGGCGGCATGATCCCTGGCAGCCGGCTGGCGAGCATGGTCTTGCCGGTGCCGGGCGGGCCGATCAACAGCAGGTTGTGACCGCCAGCGGCGGCGATTTCCAGGGCGCGCTTGGCGTGGTGTTGGCCGCGCACGTCGCTCAAGTCCCGTTCTAGCGGGTTTCCCAGCGGGGCACGGGGCTGAGAGGCTGGTGGTTGCAGGGCGGTGCCCGTGGCCAGTTGCCGACAAACCTCCAGCAGGTGAACCGCGCCCAGCACCTTGACGCCGCTGACCAACTGCGCCTCGGCGACGTTGTCGCCGGGGACCAGCAAGGTGCGCTTGGCCGCGTGGCAGGCGAGAGCGGCCGGCAACACGCCCCGAACACCGCGCACCTCGCCGCCCAGGGCCAGTTCGCCGAGAAACTCGTATTGTCCCAGCCGCTCGCGATTGATCTGGCCCGAAGCAGCGAGGATGCCCAGCGCAATGGGCAAGTCGAAACGGCCTCCCTCCTTGGGCAGGTCGGCCGGGGCCAGGTTGATGGTGATGCGGCGGCTGGGGAATTCGAACTGGCTGTTCAGGATTGCGCCGCGCACCCGGTCCTTGCTTTCCTTGACCGCCGCTTCCGGCAGGCCAACGATGAAGAGCCCCGGCAAACCACCGGACAAATGAACTTCCACGCTGACCAGGGGGGCGTCGATGCCCACCTGAGCGCGGGTGTAAACGATGGCGAGCGACATGACGACTTTGGTGGGTGGAGAGGGGGCGCTTTATGGGAGTCGGCCAGGGTGTTGGTCGACCGGGAGGAGGTATTTTGCACTATATTAGTGCATCAGCGCGCCCCTAGGCGTCGCCACCCTCTGGTTCGGCGGGCTTTTCCGGGCTCTTGCGGCGCTTGCCCGCGCCAGCCTTGGTTTCCAGTTCCGCCACCTGCTTTTCCAGTTCCTCCAGTTTGGCGCGAGTGCGGGCCAGAACCGCTTGTTGCACGTCGAATTCCTCGCGCGTCACCAATTCCAGCTTGGCGAAGGTCGCCTGCAAGGCGGCGTGAAAGTTCTTTTCCATTTCCACTTGAAACTGGCGGAAGCTGGGCGGCACCGCGTCCGCCAAGCGCTTGGCCAAGTCGTCGAACACCTTGGGATCGATCATCGCGAATTCTCCGGAGTGGACAGCGTGTTTCGTTAAGTTTAACGGGATTTTGCCATTTTGCGCACGCCCGCTAGGCCGCACCAAGAAAGTGCAAAGGTTTGGACAAGGCGTTGAATTCAAACCCTGCCCCAGGCTTATGGTGGAGCGAATATTTACTTAATTAATTGTTTTTAAAAAAATTATTATTAGTGGCACGCGATATGCAAACTATTAACCAAACGAAGGGCGGCGCTGGCGCCACGAGACCGTCAACATGCCACGAGGCCGTCAACGTGCCCAAACCGTTAGGTCGCGCCCCCCGGGGCATCAAGCCATAGGAGATCTAGACCCCATGAAACTGATTACCGCGGTTATCAAGCCGTTCAAATTGGACGATGTTCGGGAAGCGCTTTCGGATGTGGGCGCCCAAGGCATCACCGTCACCGAGGTCAAGGGCTTTGGCCGCCAAAAAGGGCACACCGAGTTGTATCGAGGCGCGGAGTACGTCGTGGACTTCCTGCCCAAGATCAAGGTTGAAATCGGCGTGGGCGACGAACTGGTGGAACGGGTCATCGAAGCGATTACGCGCGCCGCCAATACCGGCAAGGTCGGTGATGGCAAGATCTTTGTGTACGACCTGGAAGACGCTGTTCGCATTCGCACCGGCGAATCCGGGCCGGACGCGCTATGACCGGAGCCTGCTCGATCATTCAATCATGTACCTGAAACTTCTGGAGAATTTCACCGATGAGTAGAACGATGCAAGCGGCAAGACAGGGTGGATTGCTGGCCGGGCTGGGGATGCTGGTTCCCGCGCTCGCGCTGGCGCAGGAAAGCGTCAAGCCTGAACTGAACTCGGGCGATACCGCCTGGATGCTGACCTCGACCGCCTTGGTGTTGTTCATGACCATTCCCGGCCTGGCGCTGTTTTACGCGGGCATGGTGCGCGCCAAGAACGTGCTGTCGGTGATGATGCAATGTTTCGCCATCACCGCGTTGGTGACGGTATTGTGGACCCTTTACGGCTACAGCCTGGCGTTCGACGCCACGGGGATGGAAGCCGGGCAAATCAACTTGAATTCGTTCATCGGCACGCTCGCCAAGGCATTCCTAAGCGGCGTCACGGTGGAGAGCCTTTGGCAACCGGTCGCGACCATGGTGAACGCCATTCCGGAAACGGTGTTCATGACCTATCAGATGACCTTTGCGATCATCACTCCGGCGTTGATCGTGGGCGCCTTCGCCGAGCGGATGAAGTTTTCCGCACTGCTGTTGTTCATGGGATTCTGGTTCACGTTGGTTTATCTGCCAGTCGCGCACATGGTCTGGGGCGGCGCCGGTTCGCTGATCGGCAGCAACTGGGGCGTGCTGGACTTTGCCGGCGGCACCGTGGTGCATATCAACGCGGGCATCGCCGGGTTCGTGGCCTGTCTGGTCATCGGCAAGCGCAAGCACTATCCGACCATGGCGATGCCGCCGCACAACCTCAACTTCACCATCATGGGCGCGTCGATGTTGTGGGTTGGCTGGTTTGGCTTCAACGCTGGCAGCGCGGTGGCGGCCAACGGCAGCGCCGGCATGGCGATGGCGGTGACCCAAATCGCGACCGCGACGGCGGCGTTGGCGTGGATGTTCGCGGAATGGCTGTCGCACGGCAAACCCAGCGTGCTGGGCATCGCTTCCGGCGCGGTGGCCGGGTTGGTGGCGATCACGCCGGCGTCGGGGACAGCGGGTCCGATGGGTGCGCTGCTGATCGGCGTGGCCGCTGGCGTGATCTGTTTCCTGGCGTCCACCAAGCTGAAGCGGGCGATGGGTTATGACGATTCGCTCGACGTGTTCGGCGTCCACGCGATCGGCGGTATCGTCGGCGCGATCCTGACGGGGTTGTGCGCCGATAAGATAATGGGGGGTGTCGGCTTGGCGGAGGGCATGACCATCGCCAGCCAGCTTTGGGCGCAGTTCAAGGGTGCGCTGTTCACCATCGTCTATTCTGGGGTTCTCAGCTTCGTCATCCTGAAAATCGTGGATGTGCTGGTGGGCTTGCGGGTGACCGAGGAGCAGGAGACCGAGGGTCTGGACATCGCCTTGCACGACGAGCGCGGCTACAACCTGTAACGGTCGCCGGCGGACAGCGAAGCGGGCGGGAAACCGAGATCCACTCGGCATCGCGCAAGGTTACGGATTTCGGTTATATTCCCACCTGGTCTTGGATCAGGCGAATGCGGGAGGGCATCCATGAAACTGATTACTGCAATCATCAAACCGTTCAAGCTGGACGACGTGCGAGAAGCGCTGTCGGGAATCGGCGTACAGGGCATCACCGTGACCGAGGTCAAGGGGTTCGGCCGCCAGAAGGGACACACCGAGCTATATCGTGGCGCCGAGTATGTGGTGGACTTCTTGCCGAAGGTCAAGCTGGAAATCGCCGTGGACGACAGTCTGGTGGACAAGGTGGTGGAAGCGATCTGCTCCACCGCCAACACCGGCAAGATCGGCGACGGCAAGATCTTCATTTACGATCTGGAGCGCGCGATCCGGATTCGCACCGGAGAAATTGGTCCCGGCGCGCTATAGCCTGATCGCGCGGCGCATGAATCAAGGGCGGGGCCCGCCGTGGCTCCGCCCTTTGTCGTTTCCTGGGCGCCTGCCCGACCCTCATGGCTTGATACCGTATCTTCGATAGATTTGCCGCAGTTCGTCCTTGGCGGCGCGGATTTCTTGGGCGCGGCTGCTGGCGCTGCCGATGGTCGAGGACGAGAGCCGCCGGATATCGCTGTTGAGATTGTCGATCCGGGCGCGATCTTCGTAGCCGATATAGACCGGTTCGCGGGATTCGCCGCGTTTTTTCCGGGGCGCTGGACGGTCGAGTTCCTTGACCGAAATACCTCGGCTGGTGGCTCGAAGCTCGCGCAGTTGCTGAGTGGCGCGCTGCATGCTCTGGGTATTGTCCGCGCCGCCGGCTGGCGTGGGTTGCGACTGGATGTCGAGCGTTTGCACCGCCTGGCCTTCGGGCGGCGGTTTGCTGTCGTAGTGAACCTGGCCGTTGGCGTCGGTCCATTTGTAGACTTGGGCCTGCGCCATCGAGCCGAGCGCCAGGGTCAGGATCAGGGTCAGGGAGAATGTAGGGCGCATGATCGGTGTCCCTCATGGTTGTCTCTTAAGGAGACACTATCACAGATTTTTTAATAACTTGTCATACTCGCCGTGTGAACCGATCCAGAACCACACGATAGTGTCTGAGTCTTTCATAGTTCCTACCGCTCGCCAACCAATACCGGCTCGCACTGCATAAATTGGGATGGAAGTGTTCAGCTTTTTGAATTCCACACTGGGATGGCGCGGGTTCTGCTTCCACAACCGGTAGTTTTTTCTAGCGGTTTTCTTGACCCGTTCTGGCAGATTTCGGAATCCTTCCAAAAACTCCAGGGTCAGTTCAGATTTCATCGAAACCCTTTACTAGCGTTTCTCCCCGTCCCGATTGACGCAAGGCTTTCCGTGCCAGTTCCGCCAACTTGTCTTGCGGTTGTTGGAGGGTTTTTTGCCAGTTTAATTCGTTCTCGATATCTTCCAACCATAGCTCGGCTATTTCGTCCTGAATTTCGGCAGGTAGGGTCGAGGCTTGTTGAACGACTTTTTCAAGCCGGGTTGACATGTGAATGTACCTTTGGTTAGGTGATTCTGATTTGCGCGCGGGCTGACGTAATTTCGCGATTGATGCGCTTCGCGGTTCTCAGCGCATCCTACGGCCCTGTTAAAGCGCCCCCATCGAGTCAGGCCTGACTTCTAACCCATCGCTACTCTCATTCATAAACACCCCACAGAACATGTTAACGCGAATGATTTGAAAGCAGCGGCAAAACGGAAGCAATGACGGTTGTCATAGGGTCTCCCGCAGGTCGATGACGTGAAAATCCAACGCGTTGAGTTCGTCTGGGTTGATGGCAACACCCGTCGGAATGCAGAGAAAGAGACGGTCGCGCGCGCGGCTCAAGGCGACGTAGGTGAGGCGCTTCTCCTCATCTGCCGAGGTGCTCCAGGGATGCGTGATATGCCGGAGCCGGTCGGCATCCTCAAGGTACACAGCGATGTTGTCTCCCTCGCTCCCTTTCGCCTGGTGAATGGTCCGCACAAGACGCACCTCCTCCTGCAACCGAACGGATCCTGACAGGTGCGAGTACGGCGTGGTCTCTGCAAACGTCTTGAACTTCCCTGCCCTTGTAGAGGTCAGGGCCACTGCCGGATACGCGGCCGTGACACAGATTCCGCAGCGGTCGTACGCCTCAAGCAGCGTCCCGGCGAGGATGGCACACTGGTTGGTCAGAAACTCTTGCAACACGTTGACGGCGATTCCCGTCCGGTGAACATCGCTCAGGTACTTGTCACACTTGAGGGGCTTTCTCACCCGCCCCTTCCGTCCGATGAACCGAGCTAGTTCTCGGTGGGCGAGCGCGTACTGGCCGCGTTTCGCGAGTTCCGTCGCGGCGATGACATGCTCCATGAAGCGGGCACGTTCGGCATCGGCATCGTAGAAAGACTCCCACGGCTCCACGGTTCCGGGTGCGAGGGCCGATCGCACGCGGTGGGCGTCCTTGTTCTTCCGCGTCAGCACGTGGAGGACGGCATCCGGCGGCAGGTCGGTACGAATGGCCGCGAGACTGCGGTCGACGTCGCCGATGTACACCGTCACCGGTTGCCCGTCGAGTTCACGGAAGCAATGTTGCCGTAGGCCGTCCGACCGCACATGGTCGAGGATCGAGATGATGCGACGCGTGCTGCGGCGGTTGTGACGCATGGTCACGTCAAGGTAATCGGGCAGCGAGAACGACAGGAAATGCTGCGGGTGGGCGTCGAGGAAACCGTAGATGGATTGTTCAGCATCACCGATGACGCCGACTACCGTCCCTGCGCCGGCGAGCCAGTGTACGACATTGGTCTGGATGGGCAGTGTATCCTGGAACTCGTCGATGAACAGGTAGCGATAGCGGGCACTGAGACACTGACAGAGGAGTGGGTGCTCTTCAAGGATGCGGTGCGCGAAGTAGAGGATGTCCTCGTGATCGACGATGCCCAGGCTCCAGTATCGGCGTTTGTAGTCGATGAGGTTCGCGCTCGTGCAGATGGCGTTGAGCATCTTCCCCATGCGATCGAGCTTTCGAGGCCCAAGCGTCCAGACGCCGCCCACCGAACGCTGCCACACCAACTGACGCAGCTTGTCATAGAGAATATCTCGCTGCTCTTCAAAAGTACGCTGTAGGATTTTGGCTTGCCCAATGCTTCTCAGCCATTCGTCGACGATTTTGTAGGACGGGTGGTGTTCATCGTGACCGTCGACGGATGCGAACGCGACGAGGGGTTGGTCGTCACCATCCCGCAACAGGTGGAGGTACGGCCGGACAACGTTGCGGTAGAGGAAGCTGTGGATCGTGGAGACATCCACCTGAGTGGCGGCCGAACCGAGCCGAGTGACGATTTCATTCACAGCGACGTTCGTGTACGAGATGCACGCAACGCGGGACGCGGGAGAGAGCCGCTTGGACCTGGCAACGACGTGCTTTGTGTGGTTCACCAGCCAGTGCGTCTTACCGGCCCCCGGCCCGGCCACGACGCGAAAATGGCGTTCGATGTCGATGAGGGGCGTGCCGGAATCGATTTCCAGTTTCTCAGGCACGGGGAGCCTCCGTCGTATCGAACACGCAGGTCCAGTGGATGGCGTCTTTGATGTAATCCGGACACGCGAACGGCTCGCGGTCTGCCTCCGGCTTCGAAGCGTTCTCGCGGAGCCGCCGTTCCAGCACAAGGGCATGTTCCCCCTTGGCATCCTCAGCGCAGAGCAGGTAGCAGGTGGCGAACCGGTGCATCGCTACGTCAGGACAATCCGCCAGCCCATCGAGGGTATCGGGCCCGTCCCCTGCGAGCAGGGATTGGAGGGACGCCGGCACCGTCGCCGGGGTCTCCGCCAGGGCGCGAAGATCCGCCTCATGCTCGCACGAAGGTGTGACGAGGAGGGGGAGTTGCGCGTTCGCCAGGGCTAAGTCGTACTCCAGGGTCTTGGTGCCGACACAGATCTTGATATTTCCGGGCGATCGGTCTTGCATCGTCTGCAAATTGGTGACGACACCGGACACGGGGAAGTAGTGGTAGGTGGTGCAGTCACGGTGCAAGACGTAAGGCCAGCATTTCTGACGCCGCGCGCCCTTGATCTTCTCCTTGCGAGCTGGATCAGCATCCACCATGCACGCGACGCGGCGGCACAGCGCATAGCGTCGGAGAGGTTCGTCTTCCCCCGCGCCGAAGAGCGGGAGGAAGTGCTTGAAGGTTACGCCTCCCACGGCAATGACCGCGACGTGGTGGGTTTCGATGGGACGGCCAATGCATTGGGAAAGACAGGGAACGAGCAGTTGTTCCGCGATCCCTTCCACGAAGATCACACCCTTCGCGAACAGCATGTTGGATTTGGTGGCATCCAGATACCGTTCGACATAGTTGCGGGACGCTTTGCCGTCCGAACTCTCGCCGAAGACGCGAGCGGGATAGGCGACGTGGACGCCCCCATCGGCTTCGGAGAGGCTGAGGCAGATGATAGGTTCAAGTCCTGCGGCAGCCGTGATGTGCGTCGAATGGGTCGTGAGGAATACCTGTCGACTGGTCTTCTCAGGGAAGAGTCGCTTCTGGATGTACTTGAGCAGCTTGTACTGGAGCGACGGGTGGAGGTGCGCTTCCGGCTCCTCGATGAGGAGCATCGGGAAGAGGACTGCATTCTGGCGGCCATGCCTCGGTACCGATGCTTTGAGCGGCAAACTGGCCAAGAGCAGGGAGATGTAAACTAAATTGTTGTACCCGAGACCGTTGTGGGTGGCGGGGACCGTGAACGGCGCCCGGTCGATGTAGAGACGTAGCGCGGCAATGAAGTCGTCTTCGTCGATGGCGTCGCGCAGGATGGGAGCCCCACCGTCAGCCGCTCCCGTGTCCTTGGCGAGTTGAAAGAGTGCGTCCAGATTCATACGGCCCGTGAGGTCGGAACGGGCATCCTGCGTCAGGGTGCGAAAATGGCGACGGCGATTGAGGCTCTCGGCATCGTCGACATCATGGTCGAGCACCTGCTTCAGCATCTTGCGCAGTAATGGATTCGTGCCGGCGAACAGTTCGGATTCGACGTCACGGATCGCATCGACGGTGTGGCAGTCGAACTTCGCCAGAGCGTCGGGTTCGGCGACCAGCCGATTCTCTGAAAGTCCGCCGAAGATGCGGGCGACATACTTGGGGATGAACTGCTCCAGGACATGGAAGAATTGGTCGGGGTCGGGTGCCGCACCAAGTGCCGCGGTGAACGCTGGAATTTCTTCTTCGGGAAGGAAGAATTCGTAGCTGAGCTGCGCTTCCCAAGGGGCGTCCAACTTGGTGAGCCAGGTAGCCACGAGGGCTTTGTCGTCGATAGTATCGGCCGTTGACGATCGCAGGGTCGCCGTGACGGAGATTGTTGGGGCTTTCGTGAAGTCGGCGATGCCCTGGTGGAAATCGGGGAGATCGGGACGCAGACGGCCGGAGCGGTCGAACACGAGCCGAAGCGCCCATAGGACGGCTGTCTTGCCAGCGTTGTTCTCCCCCAGGATCACGTTGATTCCCGGTTGGAAGTTGACCGTCGTTTCGCGGAAGCAGCGGAGATTGGTGATGACGAGCTTGGCGATGTACATATGCATCCTCGATTGAGCGGGGCACCATTTCTGGTTACGGCTCGACGTCGACACGAGCGACGCATCCGGCTTCTCGTCTGGGCAGTCCCGCGCAAGTAAACATAACCCGTCAGGAAGTCCGAACTTGCGGTTTTTCCGCATTAGGCGGAACGGACAAACCGACAGTAGTGATTGCTTGCTGATTCGTTGTCCGCCGCCCCGTTGTCGCGGGCACGAAGCGTCCGCGACAACCAGCAATTATGTGTTTCGGCCTATCTACATAAATCAGTCATTGCACTCAACAATAACTTGATTTTTCTCGTCTTTACCAGCGGTATGACTCCATACACCAGTTCTTTAGCCTTGGAAATCCCGCTATGTTCGCCGTCCGCCCGAAGCAGACCCGGCACCACGAGGCACTTTTAGCTAAAAGCATCTTCCATGCCACAGCCGCGCCCGGCGTGAATGGTGTTATCCATGAAGGAACTATCAGCGCTGGTTCATTTTTTGATTGTCGGAGCGATTTCAATTTGAAACAGGGAGATTTCACGCCGTTTCAATTTGAAACGAGCACCTAGCGATCAAGAAGGGCCATCCACCCCGCCCGCGCTCAAGGCTTCCACCAGCCGCCGGATGCCGGGATAGTCCGGTTTGCCGGAGCCGAGCAATGGAATCTCGCGCACGGTCAAGACGCGCCGGGGGATGTAAAGCTCCCCCAATCCTTCGCGGTGGGCCGCCGCGATCAACTCCTGGCGGTCGGCGTCCCGATGGGTGGTCAACAGCACGATGGTTTCGCCCTTGACCGGATCGGGCAGATTGATGGCGGCGTGCTGGTCTTCCGGCCAGCACTCGGCGGCCAGTTGCTCGATTTTGGCTAGCGAGATCATTTCGCCAGCCAGTTTGGCGAAACGCTTGGCTCGGCCGAGGATGGTGACGAAACCCTCCGCGTCGACGCGGACGATATCGCCGGTATCGTGCCAGCCCGGCCCGCGCCCGGTGCGCGGCGGGACCAGCCGGTCCGGTTGGCCGGGCAACAGATAGCCCGCCATGACGTTCGCGCCGCGCACGCACAGCAGCCCGCCCTCGGCGATGCCCTCCATCGGCTCCAAATAATGCTCGATGCCGGGCAGCAGTTTGCCGACCGTGCCGCCGCGATGATGACGGCGGCTGTTGGTGGCCAGCACCGGACTGGCCTCGGTCAGGCCATAGCCCTCACTGATGCGAATACCGAATTTTTCCGCCCACAGCCGGCGCGTCTCCTCGCGCAGCGGTTCGGCGCCCATGACGACCAGCCGGACGCTGAAAAAATCGTAGGGATCGGCGTGGCGACCGTAGCCCATCAAAAACGTGTTGGTGCCGAACAGCACCGTGGCGTGGCGCTCGTAGCTCAGTTCCGGAATGACGTGGTAGTGCAGCGGTGAGGGATACAGAACCAGCCGGGCGCCGAGCAGCAACGGGGTCAGGGTGGCGGTGGTCAGGCCAAAGGCATGGAACATGGGCAAGGCGTTCAAAATCACGTCCTTGGGCATGATGTCCAGCACGGCCCGCGCCTGGGCGAAGTTGGCCAGCAGGTTGCGATGGGTTAGCACCACACCTTTCGGCTCCCGTTCCGAGCCCGAAGTGAACAAAATGACGGCCGGGTCGTCGGCGCGCACCGGCCCGGCCCATCGGTGGAAGCTCCACCCCGGAACCAGTGCCCGCGCTAGTCCCCGCAGTCGCGCCGATAGGGTGGCTCGTGGGCGCAAATCCTCCAGAAACAGCACCTGAACGTGTTCGCCCAGCGTGGCGATGAGCGCGTCCAGATTGGCGACCGCCACGAAGGCGCGCGAGGTGCAGACCGTCCGTACCTGGGCGGTGCGGCAGGCGCTGATGAGTTCGTGAGCGCCAACGGTGAAGTTGAGCACCACCGGCGTCCAGCCGCGCAGGTGCAGGGCCAGGAAGGCGATGACGGCGGCGGCGCTGTTCGGCAGCAGTAGACCGACCCTCGTCCCCGACCCATCGGCCCTCACCCCCAACCCCTCTCCCGGTGGGAGAGGGGAGTGATTGAGCAGTTCAGCCAGGATGAAGGCACGGGTGAACAGCGCCCGCCAGCCGAGCCGTTGTTGTTGGGCGTCCTCAAGAATCACTCGCCGCCCGCCGTGCCGCTCCCAGGCTTCCAGCAACGCCATGACCAGCGGTTGGTCGATGTTCGTGCCGGCGTAGGCCAGTTCGACCATGAGTTCGTCCAGTTGCCGACCGAGTTGCTGGCGGCGGGCGCGGCCACTGCTGGCGGTGGCGGACAGGCGACGCGGCGGCAGCAGGGTCAGGCGGACGCGCGGGAAGGGTCGCCGGTGAACGATGCCGTGCAGCCGGGACAGCAGGCTGTATTGCGCGCCCTCGATATAGACCGGCAACAGCGCGGCGTCGGCCTTGTCGGCGGCCAGCGCCGGCCCTTCGTAAATCTTCATCAGCGCGCCGGTCACGCTGATCCGGCCCTCCGGAAACACCGCCACCCGCTCGCCAGCCTTGAGATGCTGGATCAGGGTCTTCAGATAATGCGAGTTGGTCGGATCGATGCTGATATGGCGGGTGATGGCGATGAACGGCTTGATCCACCAGTGGCGAGCGACATGGGTATTGATCACGAAGATCGGCACGTCGGGCAAAAACGCCGCCAGCAGCGCCCCATCCAGATAAGACACGTGGTTGGCGACGATCAGCAGCCGCCGTTCATCGTGCGGGTAATGCTCCCAGCCACGCAGTTCCACCCGGAACAGCCGTCGGAACACGCTACGGGCCAGCCGCTGCAAGGCGTGGCGCATGGTTCAATGCAAGCCGTGTTCGCGCGTGGCGGCGAACCGCACCTCGGGCCAGCGTTCCTGGGTCAGTTGCAGGTTGACCCGGGTGGGTGCGATGTAGACCAGTTCGCCATGATGGTCCAGCGCCAAATTATCGTGCAGCTTGGTTTTGAAATCGTCGAGCCGTTTGGGATCGGCGCAGCGCACCCAGCGGGCGGTGGTAACGTTGACGTTCTCGAAACCGCACTCGACCCCGTATTCGCTGCGTAGTCGGAAGGCGGCCACGTCGAATTGCAGTATTCCGACCGCGCCCAGAATCAGATCATTGCTGTTGAGGGGGCGGAACAGTTGCGTCGCTCCTTCCTCGCACAGTTGCTCCAAACCCTTTTGCAGCGCCTTCATTTTCAAGGGGTCGCGCAGGCGGGCGCGGCGGAACAGTTCCGGGGCGAAGTCGGGGATGCCGGTGAAGTTCAGCGCCTCGCCCTGAGTGAACGTATCGCCGATGCGGATGGTGCCGTGGTTGTGCAGGCCGATGATGTCGCCGGGATAGGCCGCTTCGACGTGCTCGCGCTCGGCGGCCATGAAGGTGAGCGCGTCGGCGATCTTGATCTCGCGGCCCAGCCGGACGTGTCGCGCCTTCATGCCGGGTTGATAGCTGCCGGAACAGACCCGGAGGAAGGCGATGCGGTCGCGGTGCTGCGGGTCCATGTTCGCCTGAATCTTGAACACGAAGCCGGTGAAAGCTTCCTCCTCCGGGTGGACCGCGCGGGTGGCGGTGGGGCACGGCCGGGGCGGCGGGGCGTGCTCGATGAAATCGTCCAGCATTTCCTGAACGCCGAAGTTGGTCAGCGCCGAGCCGAAGAACACCGGAGTCAGGCGACCGGCGCGGTATTCGGCGAAATCGAAGGCGTGGCTGGCGCCCCGCACCAGTTCGATTTCGCCCCGCAAGGCTTGCGCCCGATCCGCGCCCAGCGCCACGTCCACATCCGGGTGGTCGAGGCCCTGGATGATGCGGCCGGTATTGATGCGGCCGTCGCGGGAGGGATCATAGAGGTGGATGAAATCCTGATTGAGATGGTAGACGCCCTTCAGTTCGCGGCCCATGCCGATCGGCCAGGTGATCGGGGCGCAACGAATTTTCAGGATGTCCTCAACTTCGTCCAGCAGTTCGATCGGTTCGCGGCCGTCGCGGTCCAGCTTGTTGATGAAGGTGAAGATCGGGGTATCGCGCAGCCGGCAAACCTCCATCAGCTTGATGGTACGTTCCTCGACGCCCCGCGCGCAGTCGATGACCATCAGCGCCGAATCCACGGCGGTCAGGGTGCGGTAGGTGTCCTCGGAAAAATCCTCGTGGCCGGGCGTGTCGAGCAGGTTGATGATGCGGTCGCGGTAGGGGAACTGCATC